>JAGADM010000157.1 GCA_017613595.1 Lachnospiraceae bacterium
CGAAGGTGGAGCTTAAGAACGCTTCGTTCGAGTATACCTTCACAGAGGATGATTTTGAGAAGTGCACGGTAATCGATCCGTTCAAGGGCTTTGAATTCAAATGCGAGGGCTACAACGGTTCCGCAAAGATTACGTATAGCTACGATAACTGCGATGAGATTACGAAAACGCTTTTCTACATCTCTCCGAATTATGACGAACTGTACGATGCGAAGAAGAACGGGGATACGATCACATTTACCGCAACACCGAGCTGGAATTATAATGACGGTATCATCAAATGGGACGGCAAATACTATTTCGCTGACGAGAAGAGTCTCACCAAGGTGTACGAGGTAAGCGGCCTTGAAGAGCTTCAGGAGATTGACCTTTTCGAGGGCATTCAGTTTGAATACAGCGGAATGTCGCCGAACCTTTCGATATCGGTCGATGAGTCCGAAATGCCGGAAATTCTGAGCGACAACGTTTATTATTCCATCGACGGGAAAAGCTACGGCTACGCAATCGGAGACGAAGTTACGGTTATCGCATCGGTTTACTATGAAAGCGATTTCACCAATGCGGGCTATACTTACGATAAGGACAAAAAGACTTATACGTTCACAATCCCTTATTCCGCGCCCCATATGCTGAGCGGCACCGATAAGGAAGTCGATTATGATCCCGAGCTGTTCGGACGCATGGAGAGCGCTATGGATGAGGCCGTAGGAACCGACAAATTCCCCGGAAACGTTCAGGCGCCGGGCATCATCAAGTCGATCGACGAATTCAAGTACGGCGAGGCGGAGCTGTTCTCCGCATACGATGAGAACGATGATCTTCGTAACCAGATCATGCAGATCGTTGAGATCGCCTACACCTATACGGGAGCGGACGGTCAGGACAAGACCGCATACGCTTACATCGTATGCCAGATGTACGATATCGTCGTCAATGAGGACGGTGAACTCGAGGCAAAATACGACAATACCATCGACGTTACCTACATGGAATCCGTAGAGAAAACCTCAGCCGCATTTGAACTCTACAGAAACGCGGAAGGAGTCGATTCTAAGAAGCTGCGGTAGTTGACATTACCCCTTTTTACAGGTATAATGAAATTTGCATGGGTGTACCCCAAAAACTATATAGAAAGGTTTGGTATTTTACGCAATGGCTATGACGAATATTCCTGAAGTAAAGCTTGGCATTATTGCGGTAAGCCGTGACTGTTTCCCGATTCAGCTTTCGAAGAAGCGTCGCGATGCAATCGGTGCGGCTTACAAGGGCGACCTTTATGTTTGCCCGGTTATGGTAGAGAATGAGAAGGATATGCTTTCGGCAGTTGCGGACGTTAAGGCCGCAGAGTGCAACGCTTTGGTTGTATTCCTCGGAAACTTCGGTCCCGAGACTCCCGAGACTTTGATTGCAAAGAATTTTGACGGTCCCTGCATGTTCGTGGCAGCAGCAGAGGGCGACGGCGATATGATTAACGGCCGTGGCGATGCATACTGCGGTATGCTGAACTGCTCCTACAACCTCGGCATGCGTCATCTGAAGGGTTACATTCCGGAGTATCCGGTTGGAACCGCTGACGATATCGCAAAGATGATCGGTGAGTTCGTTCCGATCGCACGCGCCGTTATCGGTGTTAAGAACCTTAAGATTATTACCTTCGGTCCCAGACCGCAGGACTTCTTCGCCTGCAACGCTCCCATCAAGGGTCTATATGAGATCGGCGTTGAGGTTGAGGAGAACTCTGAGCTTGACCTGTTTGTAGCTTACAAGGCACATGCAAACGATCCCCGTATCCCGGCTGTCTGCGAAGACATGGCGAAGGAGATGGGCGAGGGCTGCTACTATCCTGAGATGAACGAGCGCATGGCTCAGTTCGAGCTGACTCTCCTTGACTGGGCTGAGCAGCACAAGGGTTCCCGCAAGTATGTTGCATTTGCCGATAAGTGCTGGCCGGCATTCCCCGAGACCTTCGGTTTCGAGCCTTGCTACGTGAACAGCCGTCTTGCAAGCCGCGGTATTCCGGTATCCTGCGAAGTAGATATCTACGGCGCACTTTCCGAGTACATCGGCGCATGCGTATCGCTCGATGCGGTTACGCTTCTTGACATCAACAACTCCGTTCCGCAGTACATTTACGATGAGGACATCAAGGGCAAGTTCAATTACAAGCTTACCGATACCTTCATGGGCTTCCACTGCGGCAATACTCCTTCCTGCAAGATGTGCAGCGACCGTGCGATCAAGTATCAGCTGATTCAGCACCGTCTGCTTGAGCCCGAAGGAAGCGATCCTGATTTCACCCGCGGTACTCTTGAAGGCGACATCGCAGCGAACGACATCACGTTCTATCGTCTGCAGTGCAACAGCGACGGTGAGCTCGTTTCCTACATCGCAGAGGGCGAGATTCTTCCCGTTAAGACCCGTTCCTTCGGCGGTATCGCAATCTTTGCCATCAACGAGATGGGACGTTTCTATCGTCACGTTCTGATCCAGAAGAGATATCCTCACCACGGTGCCGTTGCATTCGGTCACTACGGAAAGGCCCTCTTCGAAGTATTCAAGTTCCTCGGCATCAAGGACATCGCTTACAATCAGCCGAAGTCCCTTCCTTACCCGACCGAGAATCCTTGGGCATAAGTTTTGAATCGTTAGGTTATTCTATACCGGGAGCGGTTCCGCAGGCTTGCGGAGCCGCTCTTAATGTATACGGCCTTTGGCCGGAAGGAGGAAAATGGGACTCCGGTTTCGTAAAAGCATTAAGATTCTTCCGGGCGTGAAACTGAACCTCGGAACAAAAGGCGCAAGCGTATCCGTCGGCCGGCGAGGCATGCATTATACGATGCATACGAGCGGGCGGAAGACGGTTTCGGTCGGACTTCCGGGAACCGGGCTGTCGTATGTGAAGAACATCAGCTCCGGCAAGAAGTCTTCGTCGAAATCCTCGACCGGATACAAGGATCCGAGGCAGAAAGCTGCCGCACAGGCGGAAGCGAAGGCAGAACTTGAAGCCGTACAGGAAGAGGTTTTAAAGTATCGCGAATATGTGGAGAGCATTAAAAGCCATCATAAGGAAAGCGACCCGGTTGTTGACTGGCGTGCCATCTGCGACGGGGACCTGACCGCATACGGCTATGATAAGCTTAAGGATATCGCGCTTCATGTGCTCGGCGGCGATGTGGAAGCTTATTACTCGGCAGTTGAGATTATGCAGCCCTACGAGGACCTTCGGGAATTCGGGCATTCGTTCGAATTCGGAACGGATGCGTCCGATTTTGCGGAAGTACAGTTTGAAATTGCCGAAGAGGAAGTGATGCCGGTCGTCGAAGTGACCGCGACCGCATCCGGAAAGCTCACCGAGAAGGATCTCCCGAAGGGCAAATACTACGAACTTCTTGAGGACTATGTATGCAGCACGGCCATCCGGACCGCCCGTGACACATTTGCGCTGCTTCCGGTCGAAACGGTTTATGTGCACGCCGTGCAGACGCAGGTGAACCCTGCGACCGGCCTCTCGGATGAGGAAACGCTGCTGTCGGTCAAGTTCACGAAGGACTGGTTTACGAAGGTCGATTTTACGAAGATCGATCCGTCTCAGTTTATGACGTTGTTTGAGTGCCGCATGAAGTGCGGCAAGACTACGGGGTTCTCCCCGGTAATCCGGCTTTCGAGCGGAGAACAGTAATTTGCGGGGACATCCCGCGGAATGGAGAAACCAGGTGAAAGAATATGTTATGGGAAACGGAGCCATCGGACTTGCTGCGCTTGCGGCCGGCGTGAATCTGGTCTCCGGTTATCCCGGAACGCCCTCTTCGGAAATCGTGGAGACGGTTGCGAAGTATCCGCATAACGGCGTGCATGTCGAATGGTCCGTCAACGAGAAGGCTGCAATGGAGGTAGCGGCTGCCGCTTCGTACAGCGGCGCGAGAACGCTCGTTACGATGAAGCAGGTCGGTCTGAATGTCGCTTCCGACCCGCTGATGAGCCTTGCGTATGTCGGCGTCAAGGGCGGTATGGTCGTTGTTTCTGCGGACGACCCGGGTCCGATTTCCTCGCAGACCGAGCAGGATACGAGAAGATTTGCGGAATTCGCGCGGATTCCGGTGTTCGATCCGGCTTCCCCTGAGGAAGCCTACGAGATGATCGGGGATGCCTACGAGTGCTCCGAGAAGTACAAAACGCCCGTATTGTTCCGTCCGACAACACGCGTGGACCACGCATACGCGGCAATCGAGCATCCGGAACGGACTGTCCCGAAGAGTGTTCCCGGTTTTGTGAAGGATTCGAAGAAGTGGGTCATCTTCCCGCGGCTTTCGTTCGCCAATCACGCGATGATTGAAAAGCGGAACGTCGAAATCGGCGAGGAGTTTTCTTCTTACCGGTTCAACACCGCGGAGGGCGGCGACTCGAAGAAGGCAGTCGTTGCCTCCGGAATCAGCTACGCTTATGCGAAGGAGTTCTTAAAGGATTACCCCGAGGTGAAGCTGATCCGCATCGGAACGCCTTACCCGTTCCCGGAAAGCTTTGTGAAGAAGGCGCTTACGGGCGTTACGGAAATTCTCTGTTTAGAGGAACTGAGCCCGTATAACGAGGAGCAGATTGCGAAACTCTGCGGCAGGAACGGAATCCTTCTCACGATTCGCGGCAAGCTTACGGGGGATGTCCCCGCAAGCGGAGAACTGAGCACCGACTTGATAAAAGGTATTCTGCAGCAGTATCTCGGGCTTCCCGCGAAAGACACCGGAATTGATTTAAGCGATGCGCCGGAGCTTCCGGTCCGTCCGCCGGTTCTGTGCGCCGGCTGTCCGCACCGCGCTTCGTTCTACGCGGTCAAGAAGGCGATGAAGGGCCGCAAATGTTATTTCTGCGGCGACATCGGCTGCTATACGCTCGGAAACGCCCAGCCGCTTGACATGTGTGACACCTGCCTTTGCATGGGAGCAGGCATTACGATGGCGCAGGGCTTCACGTGGATGGACAAAGAAGGGATCGGCTTCGCATTTGTCGGCGATTCCACGTTCTTCGCGTCGGGGATGACCGGCATCGTGAACGCGGTTTACAACAACGCGAACATGATTCTGTGCGTGCTTGATAATTCGACGACCGCGATGACCGGCCACCAGCCGCACCCGGGAACCGGGCGCAACATGATGGGCGACATTGTCGAGAAGGTCGACATCGCTTCGGTGCTCACGGGAATCGGTGTTTCGAAGGTCATGACCGTGAATCCGCTCAACCTGAATGAGGCAATGGGAGCCGTCCGGGCGTGTGCGAGCCTGCCCGGCGTGAAGGCAATCATCTTCAAGTCTCCGTGCGTTGCGATTACGAAGCCTTCCGGCAAATGCCACGTAGGCGAAACCTGCATCAACTGCGGCACCTGCATCCGCGAGATCGGCTGTCCCGGCCTGATCCGGGTGGACGGGCAGGTGACGATTGATTCGAATCTCTGCACGGGATGCGGGCTTTGCAGTCAGATTTGCCCGGTGAACGCGATTGAGGAGGAATGCCCATGAAGAAAGATATCTTAATCTGCGGCGTCGGCGGTCAGGGAACCGTCCTTGCCTCGAAGATTATCGCGGCTTCGGCGATGGAAGCC
>JAGADM010000158.1 GCA_017613595.1 Lachnospiraceae bacterium
ACCATCCCAAGTGCCTCTTTTCTAAAACGGTTGGTTCCGTATTTTTGCGTAAAGTCTTTGTCATTATATCACAATACAAGTGTGTAAACCATACAAAAATCACAAAAAACCACCCCCGTTTTCGGTCAAAACGGGGATGGTCGAAATGACGGAATAATTGTCACGGAACCTGCGTTTCCGCAGTTTCGCGTACTGCCTTTTCCACGGGAATGATAAATTCGATCTCGGTGTGGTCGCCGATCACACTCTCGATTCGGACAACGTCCTCTTTGTCGCAGAAATACTTGACTCGTTCTATGGTCCCCCAGAGACCGAACCCGAACTGGTTGAGGTCGTCTTCGTTCTTCGCGGTACGTTTCTGATTCAGGATCTTCTCAATCTCCTCCTGCGGCATGCCGACACCGCTGTCGCGTACCGAAATGTGCAGGTTGCCGTCCTGCAGATATGCCCTGATCTTGACAAGACCGGGTTCGCCCTTCATACGGATACCGTGATAGATACCGTTTTCGACAAGCGGCTGCAGGATCAGTTTCGGGATTACGCAGGATTTGGCCTCCTCGCTGATGTCGTACTCGTCGTTGATGATGTCGCCGTATCGCAGTTTCAGCAGTTTCAGGTAATCCTGGATAATATGGACTTCGCGGTCAAGCGGAATCTCTCGGTCTCCCTTGCTTAAGAAGTTCCGGAAGAAACTTCCGAGTGTTTCAAGTGCCGAATGCACATCGTCCGCCCCCGCGTCGATTGCCATGGCACTGATGGTTTCAAGCGAATTATAGAGGAAATGCGGCTTGATCTGCTCATGCAGCGCCCACACTTCGGCTTTCTGAATCATCTTCTCCTTCTCAAGAAGGCTGCTGATCAGTTCGCGGATGTGCTCGATCATGTCGTTGTAGTTATCCGCGAGTTCACCGATTTCATTTTCCGGCAGCTTTACGGCAAGATTTTCAAGGCTGCCCGCGCCCTTTGTCCGGTCGATCTCGGCCGTCAGGTCGGCAAGCGGTCTCGTGATACGTCTCGTGATATAGGTTCCGGCAAGGAACATCGCCGCGCCGAACGCGAGGGCAAGCAGTACAAGACACACGATGCTTTCCCAGGAAATCGCCTTCAAACTCGACGTCGAATAGCAGAGCACGATAATCGGCAGGTCTTCCACCTTATGTCCGACAATCGTACCTCTGCGGAGCCCGTCCCATACTGTCTTCGAATGTTCCTGCTCGGACCGAAAGCTCTTGTCGTAATGCTTCATCAGATCCTCATCGCCCGCGAGGAACATGCCCCGGTCGGTCATGATGCAGATATTTTCATTCTTCTGTGCATGAAGGATTATATTGAGAAGACTGTCGTCAATACTCATCAGAAGGATTCCGACCTGCTCCTGCGTATTGAAGTCATTGATCACACGGCAGATTGTCATAAGCGTCTTTCCGTCGAAGCTGAACAGCGCGTCAAAGCCGTTGATCCGGACTACGGAACCGCCCTTCTTATCACTAATCAGGTTCTGCCATTCCGGCTGTTTCATCCGGTCGAAATCCACACGGTATTCCGACTTCGATGTCTTCATGTATTCCATGTCGTTACGGAAAATGTGTACCGAATCGATGTTGTTGCAAACAGCGAGGATATTGAGAACACTGTACTTCGTATCATTAATGAGGCCTTTATCCACCTTTTCCGCACTGAGAAAGGTCTGAACGTCATCATCCATCAGGATCAGCTGGGAAATCTCGACATAGTTATCCATTGCCGAGATCACACTGCTTTCCACGCTGTTCATATAGGTCTCGGCTTCTTTCAGTTCGTGGTCACGACGCTCTTTCATGGTGATGATGAAAAATGCGCTCAGAAAGGCTATCGTCAGGATTAAAAGGCCGAGACGAAGCACACGGTACAGACCGGTCGAGAGCGATTCTTTCGCTTTGTCGATACCGGTTATCGTTAACAGTGTTTCTTTCGCTTTCTGTTTTGCTCTGTTTCTTTTCAAGAGACTCTCCTTTTCCGTGAACAGCCTTAATATTCTATTATTTTAGCACGGATAACGGGGGTTGACAACAAGAAAACGGAGCCGCCCGAAGGCTGCTCCGTTCTGTATTCAGATACTGTACAATTAACCCTTTACAGCGCCGGCGATGAAGCTGTCCTGAATCTTTCTGCTCAGAAGGATGTAGACAATCAGCATCGGGAACGTTGCAAGTGCAAGTGCCGCACCTACCGGACCCCATTCCGTAGTATGGGTTCCTACCATCTGGCGGATACCTGCAGGGAGTGTCATGTAATCATCTTTGCTGTTAAAGGTCTGTGCGAAAATGAGCTCGTTCCAGCACTGAAGGAAGGTGTAGATGCTGGCGGTCGCCATTGCCGGCTTCATGAGCGGCAGGATAATACGGAAGAATACGCCCGCACGGCCGCATCCGTCGATGTAAGCTGCCTCATCGAGCGAGATCGGAATCTCGGTCATGAATCCGGTACATATCAGTATCGCCATGGCTAGCGCGAACGCCGCGTAGGGAATGATCAAAGCCTGGAAGGAATCGAGCATCTCGAGACGGCTCAGGATGATGAATACCGGAATCAGGGAAGCCTGAACCGGAATCGTGATTCCGAGCATGAACAGCTTCTCAACCGTCTTGCTCATATTCCACTCGATACGGGTGATGGCATAGGTTGCCATCAATGCGGCGATCAGCGTAATCGCAATGGTAAGAACCGTAACAAATACGCTGTTCAGGAAGTAACGAACGATCGGGCCGGAATCCAGAGCCTTCTTGTAGTTATCCCAGTGAGCGGGCTTCGGAAGACCGAACTGGTTCGTAACCTGAATCTGCTTGTTATCCTTAAGGGCAAATGTGAACATCCAGTACAGCGGGTACAGGTTAATGATGGCCCAGATGATCATGAATATCCAGATAAATACTTTCGCTACTACGCTGGACTTCCCAACCTCATATTGGGAAAGGTCGTTTCCGGAATATGCTTTCTTTCCCATATCACACCTTCTCTCTGTCCTTGAAGATTTCTCCGATCACAATTGCGAAGAAGAAACAAAGGACAATCAGACATACTGCAATGGCGCTGCCCATTCCGTAGCGGCCCCAGGCTCCCATCTGGTCTTTCAAAAGGGTACTCGGGAATGCAGCGATACGCGTCTTATCCGTTGCAAGAACGGATACGATATCGTAGCTCTTCAGGGAACCGGTAACGGCGAAGATAACGCTTACCTTGATAATCTGCTTCATGGACGGGATTACGATATAGCGGTCAACCTGCCAATCCGTAGCACCGTCAATCTTTGCGGCTTCACGAAGTTCCGGAGGAACACTCTTAACGCCTGCATACATAAGGAGCATGTGATAACCTACATACTGCCAAAGCATCGGTACGATTACACACTGTAAAAGCGTGCTTGCGCTTCCGTCCATCCTCTTTTCAGCCAGCCAGGTGATATCCTGTGCGTCCTTTTTCAGTACGCCGAGACTTCTCAAAAGAGAATTCAAAAGACCGCCGTCCGGATAGTAGATCTTTCTCCAAAGTTCACCGATAACTACGGTGGAGATCAGTACCGGAAGGAAGTTGATGGAGAGGAAGAATCTCTCACTCTTGATTCCTTTACCCAGAAGGAGTGCCAGACCGAGAGAAATCGGCAACTGGATAAATACGGAGCACAACGCAAGAATCAGCGCGTTACGTGCCGACCACAGGAAAGGAACCTCATTATTTTTATACGTGAACGTTTTAAACAAAGTTTTATAATTGTCTAATCCGATAAATTTCGAATCTCCGAAGCCTTTCCATTCGAAAAAGCTGTAGTAACCCGACGCGATAAGCGGAGCTACCAGAATTCCGACGAACAGGATCAACGCCGGAAGTAAGAAAAGGAATATTGTGATTCCGTCAAATTTTCTTTTCGCCATGATACGCACTGCCTTCCTAAAAAATGTGGCCTCTCCGGATCATTGGAAAGGCCACATAAGTTTACTAGCTAATTACCGTGCCCAAAATTATCTGATGGCAGCCTTGAGGCCGTCGGTGAACTGCTTGCCGTTTACTTCACTGGTGTAAACCTTAGCAACGAATTCAAGATACTTCTGTGCTTCCTCGGACGGCATAGCGGTGTCGCCGAAGAGAACCATGTAATCAGATGCTGCAACGATCTTTGCTACGGACTGAGTCAGAGCGTTAACCTTGGACTCATCGTAGTCAACCTTCCAAGCCGGAAGACCACAACCATCAAGATATCCGTACTGGCAGATGAGCTTACCAAGTTCGAAGGTGTACTCAGCAGCTTTCGCAGCGTTCTTGGAAGACTTAGCAACAGCGAGAGTATCGGAAGGTCCGCCGATCAACTGGCCGAGCTTAGACTTGCTGCTGTCGATTACGGGGAACTCAGCAACCTTAACATTAAGGCCCTCAGTCTTAGCGAAATCAGCACAGTTCCAAGTACCGTTCATGTAGAAAGCATACTTACCAGCCATGAAGTTACCCTTAATTTCGTCGTTGGAAAGAGCAACACCATTGGGGTCAAAGTACTTCTTGGTGATCATCTCCTGGAAGATATCAACGGCCTTAGCTACGTCTGCGTTATCCCAAGTAGCACCATTTACGAAGATGTCGTCGAGCGTCTTAGCGCCGCAGCTCTTCTCGATGATGGACTCAAGGTACTCAGTTACGCACCAAGTCTCTTTACCAGCACAACCGAAAGGAATCTTGCCGGCATCAA
>JAGADM010000159.1 GCA_017613595.1 Lachnospiraceae bacterium
AATTGTGAAGGAGAGGACGGCGGCGCTTCTGACCGATGCCATCCGGGCGGATTTGATTACGGCGTCCGGGTATAAGACGCAGATTCTCGAATTTGTCGACATGTCGCACACGCCAAAGAACCTTCTGATCCGGGCAACGAAGTGCTTCCAGCCGGTGCCGGTGAAGCGGCAGATGCTTGCGGAGGTGAAACGGGCAACCGAGGCTTTCTCGGTGAAGCCGACTTTGCAGAAACTGCTTGAGGAAGAACAGGAACAAAGCAAATAAAGACATAGAAAAAGGGACCGATTCAATCGGTCCCTTTAGCGTGCATGAGAAGATTCGAACTCCCGACACCTTGGTCCGTAGCCAAGTGCTCTATCCAGCTGAGCTACATGCACACATTGCTTCGCAACAAAGTGTATTGTATCTTGCTTTATGAAAAAAGTCAAGAGCGAATTTCAGAATGTTTTCGGGGAAATAGATATTGTTTTGCATTCCTTTTTGCTTTATGCTACAATAACGGGAGTGTACGAAAAAAGGGAACTTAGTTTAGGAGACAGAATGAAGTACGAATTTATCGCGCCGTGTCATTTCGGGCTTGAGAGCGTATTAAAACAGGAGATTACCGAACTCGGGTACGAGATCACTTCCGTTGAGGACGGACGGGTTTCGTTTAAGGGTGATGAACACGCATTTTGCAGAGCCAACATCGGGCTTCGTACGGCAGAACGCGTGCTTTGGAAGGTCGGCTCTTTTAAGGCCGAAACCTTTGAAGAACTCTTCACCGAGACAAAGGCACTGCCGTGGGCGGATATTCTGCCTGCGGATTCCAAATTCTGGGTGGCAAAGGCGACGTCCGTTAAAAGTGCCCTTTTCAGCACCTCGGACATCCAAAGCATTATGAAAAAGGCCATGGTGGAAAGCATGAAGGAGAGCTATCATATGGCCTGGTTCCCTGAGACCGGAAACGCTTATCCCGTGCGGGTTTCCGTCATGAAGGACATCTTCACGGTTTGCATCGATACGTCCGGCGAATCGCTCCACAAGCGCGGTTACCGGAAGCTCGTCGGCAAGGCACCGATCAGTGAAACACTGGCAGCGGCACTTCTTGCGCTGACACCATGGAACAGGGACCGAATCCTTGTCGATCCTTTCTGCGGCAGCGGCACGATTCCGATTGAGGCGGCGCTCAAGGGTCTTAAGATTGCACCCGGCGTGAACCGTCATTTCCAGGCTGAAGCCTTCCGCGAACGGATTCCGGCCAAGTTCTGGACCGAGGCCCGCGAGGAAGCCAGAAGTCAGGAGATCCATGATGTCAAACTGCAGATTCAGGGCTTTGACATGGACCGCGAGGCCATTAAGATTGCAAGACAGAATGCGGAGGCAGCTGGCGTCGCCGACCAGATTCATTTCCAGGTCAGACCGATGCAGGAGCTGTCGCACCCGAAGAAATACGGTTTCATCGTGACCAACCCGCCCTACGGCGAGCGTCTCGAGGAAAAGGAAGCGCTTCCCCGCCTCTATCAGGACATCGGCGAGACCTTCCGTAAGCTCGATACATGGTCATATTACATCATCACATCTTATGAGGATGCGGAGCGGTACATCGGCCGCAAAGCCGACAAAAACCGCAAAATCTATAACGGCATGATCCGCACGTACTTCTATCAGTACCTCGGACCGAAGCCGCCGAAGACAGGGGAGAAATAAGATGAAACTCATGGAGAGAAAGAACCTGATTCTTTTTGGATTGGCACTGCTTATGCTGCTCATCCCTGTGACAAATGCCACGCCCGCCCGCGCAGAAGAGCAGGATGGCGAAAGCAGGCAGGGCGAAGAGCTGGTGATTGATTTACGAAACGGGTATGCTGTTTTCCCGGATGAGGGCTGGTGTTATAACGCCAAGATTTGCGCGGCGGTCAGAAGCTGCGTGAAACTTTGTGATGAAAGCCCGTATTCCTGGAACATTTTCACGGCGGATATTGACGGGGACGGAACACCGGATATCCAAACCGACGGGTATGGATGGCCGGATGAAGAGTACCCGATGCCGTATGAATGGTTCATCATTCCTACGACGGAATGCAGTGTGCGCGGGACGGTTTCTCTTTCTGTCGGGAAGATAGATATTGAAACTTATCGGAAATATGATACGGTTACCTTTATCTTTCCTGAGGAAGCGTTCAAAAACGAGTATGTCATAACCGTTGAAAAAGGACATGCGGAAACGTATGACGGAAAAGTGATTACTTCGGCAGCCCCCGGAGATGTGGTTGTTCTTGTTCCCGATGCGCTTGACGGAGAGTATGTTGCATACTGGACTTCCACTTTGGTAGGTAAATTTTCAAGATATGACGGGTATTCCTTAAGTTGGATGAACGCCACTTCCTTTAGCATGCCTGCGTCGGATGTCACGATGAAAGCCACGACCGCGAAGCAAACGCCGATGATTTTTGATATGACAGGCGGAGTGTGCGTTGTGGATGAGGAATACTCGCAGTCACCGAACCTGAGCGACATTAAGATTCCCGCCACAGCCGTTGAATACAGTGAAAATCTTCGGACTGATGCTGTCAGAACGGAGAGAATCGACCTGGACGGCGACGGAAGCATGGACATTTCCTGCTTTATCGTTGACAGCAGCGAATACGGCGCGATCAAGGATGCAGGGCTCCCTCACCATGTATACTATATTCCGCTTCCGACGAGCAGTATAAAGGGAAAGTATACATATTACGAAGGGAAGAGTTCCCCGTATTGGCCGTATGAATTTGTCTTTCCGCAGAAACCCGCGGAGAAACTGTATCCCATTACCGTAGAGGGCGGTCATGCGGAAGACATTCAGGGAAGAACCATTACCGAGGCTGCGCCGGGAGAGCGCATCCGGATTGTTTATGACGGTGTTCAGGGAGAAATAGCCGGGTTTACGGCTTCTCCTTCTTATGAGAATCTCTACAGAAAATGGACGTCAACTCCCCAGTTGCGAAAAGAAGTCGATATGCCCGCCTGTGCGCTTTCCTATAAAGCGCTCCCGAATGAAGGCACGAAACTGAGCCTGCACTTCTTTTCTGCTAATACAGGTCGTTTCAGTGCAAATCTTTCCCAATCCGTAACGAATGCGTTAAAAAAAGACAGCGGTGCATTGGAAAAGGTACTTTGCATGTATGCGGGGATACCGGTTCAGATGGGCGACCGCATGCTGATAATGGATTATAACAGCAACTACGAGTATTATTCCCTGGAGTATACTCTGCCGGAACCGTTTATCACGGATGATGAGATATATACCACCGTAGAGGTCAAGTTCGGGGATACCTATCAGCTTTATCCGATAAACTGTACGGACGAGGCAATTGTTGTGTACTGGATGCAGAGCAGCCAATGCAACGCCCGAATTCTGGCCTCCGCAGCAGGACAATTGTTGTATGTCAATAAGGTGAATCTGGCGGAGCCGGAAGGCTATATGTTCTCCGGATTTGAAGCAAAAGATTTCTGGATGGGGTATGATGTTTACTGGCGTCTCACGATGCCGTCTCACGAGATTGAACTGAAGCCGGTGTTTACTAAGGTTGATGTCGATTCACAGACCCCGCTTGTGATTGACATAAGTGACGGTTCCTATCGGATTATGGACCATGAAATACTGGCTTCCATCGACAGGGCGGGGGTTCCCTACGACTACACTTATTACATGTATGATTTGAACGGAGACGGTGCCTGGGATGTGCATCTGATTCAGGGACAGAACATGCTCCAGCGTCTCACGGATTACAGCTGCGG
>JAGADM010000017.1 GCA_017613595.1 Lachnospiraceae bacterium
ATGTGGAACAGAACGCGATGATCGTCAATCTGATCTCGATCTTCTCCTACCTGGCCATCGCAATCTCGGCAATCGGTATCTTCAACAACATCGTGATCTGCTTCAACCAGCGCCGCAAGGAATTCGCGGTTATGGCTTCGGTCGGAATGAATGCAGGCAAGAGAAAGAGCCTGATCTTAACGGAAAGCATGATGTGTGTCGTGATCGCGGTTCTGATCGCGGTACCGTTCACACTTCTTGCGAACAAACTGATCAGCGGAATGCTCTACTACATCGGCGTACCGTTTGACATCATGTACGACTGGAAGGGAACACCGATGTACCTCATCGCATTTGTCGTGATCGTAACCATCGCTTCCCTCTCCACGATGAAGAAGAGTAAGAAGCTCAGTGTTGTAGCGGAATTGAAATACGAATAAAAAAGGCACTGCCCCGGAGCGATTCCGGGGCAGGCGGAAAATACAAATAACATTGAATAATCGGAGGAATGAATATCATGAATGCAATCACCATTAAGAACCTGAATAAGTCTTTTGTTAACGGCAGCGAGACCGCGCACGTTTTGAAGAACATCAACCTTACCGTCGAGGACGGCGAGTTCGTCTCCATCATGGGACCTTCCGGCTGCGGCAAATCCACTCTTCTCTACCTTCTCGGCGGACTTGACCGGCCCACGAGCGGCAGCGTTTCGATCCACGGAACGGACCTCAGCACGATGAAGGAAAAGCAGCTGTGCGACATGCGGAGCGACAAGATCGGCTTCGTGTTCCAGTTCTATAACCTCGTTCCGAACCTCAACGTTGAAGACAACATCGCTCTCCCGCTGATGATCGCCGGCCGCAAGCGCTCCTCCTACAAGAAGCGTATCGACGAAGTACTCGAGATCATCGGCATGACCGATAAGAGAAAGCTCACGCCCCGCGAACTGTCCGGCGGACAGCAGCAGCGTGTGGCGATCGCGAGAGCGCTCGTATTTGACCCTGAGATTATCTTCCTTGACGAGCCCATCGGAAACCTTGATTCGAAGACCGGCATGAAGATCATGGAGCTCTTCCGCGAGATCAACCGCAAGCTCGGCAAGACGATCGTTCAGGTAACACACTCCGAAGAGTCCGCACGCTACGGCACGAAGCTTGTACGCGTACTCGACGGACAGATCGAATCGGTCGAACTGATCGATAATTCAAAAGCCCCCTTCACGGAGAGCCGCAAAGGGGAGCGTCAGGTAAGCTGATATTACAACCTCCATAAACAGATGTGCAGCATGCACAAACGGGTCGTACCCCTGCTGTGCAGGCATACGGCAAATGCAAAAAAACCTTCGGTGGGATGTTCCGAAGGTTTTTTGCATTTCTTTGTATTACGCGAGGGGAAAAATGAAAAAACAATTCTTTTTGTTTGAGGGGGGGTAAAAAGCATTTGTTTTTCTTGTTCGTATTATATTGCTATTATACTAAGATAATCTATTGCATTCTTGCTTAAATATGATACAATCTTACTGTAACGACACATAAAAATACCCGGTTTCGGATATCCGTGTCCGAAACCGGGGCTCTTCCGCTTTCTTATCGGTCTATGTTCTTCGGAGGTTTATATGGATCTTCCCATTCAGTTAAAAGATACCGTTCCGCACGGAAACAGCCGTTATCCGTTCGCCGTTCACGAAACGATTGCCATTGCGGAGGATATGCTGATGCTTTATCTGCACTGGCACGAGGAGGCGGAGCTTCTGCTTGCGCTCGAAGGCGACGTCGAGGTAAGAATCAACAATGACACCTTCCATATGAAGGAAGGAGAAGCCGCTTATATCGAGCCCAACGCGCTGCACGCCTGCTATAAGGCGCAATCGGACACCTGTCATCTCCTGGCGCTCGTATTCCGCCCCGAAGTTATCGCACCGGCAAGAGAACCGGCACTTTACGAAGCCTATCTGGCGCCTGTAAAGCGCGGACAGGTGCGTTTTGCCGCGCATTTACGGAAGGAAGTGCCCTGGCAGGAGCACGTGATCCGTCTCGTCCGCTCGACAATGCCCTACTGTACGGTTCCTTATGACCGTTCGGACCTTGCGCTTCGCGGCATTCTTTATGAAATCTGGTCGGAACTCTTTTTAAATGCCGATTCGGACCTTCAGCCCGCCGAGGCGTCTTCGCGTCTCGCACCGGCGCTCGAATATATTTACGAAAACTACCGTTTCCCGATCACGATCAGTGATATCGCGGCGCAGGTCAACCTGAGCGTAAGCCGTTTCAGCACGCTGTTCCGCAAAGCCTTCCATACCTCTCCGGTTTCCCACCTTTTATACTACAGGCTGCACAGATGCACCATTCTACTGCTGTCGACTGATTTGACGGTCGCGGAGATTGCGTTCAGCTGCGGCTTCGATAATCTGAGTAATTTCAACCGGCAGTTCCGCGAACGGATCGGCAGTACGCCGACCGCCTACCGCAACAAAGGCCGTGAGATCCGCGAACAGCAGACAATGCTTCAGACCGAACGTAACCGGATATTCGAAACCTTTATCCCCTCTTCCGAAACGGAGAACCCCACTTCATACACTCCGTAGGACATGCCGTACACCCGTTCCGCGTCATTCTGGTAGGCGGGTCTCGGGTCAAGCGACAGCACTTGCGAAAGTGCCTGCCGCATCGCTTCGTCCATTCCGAGTTTCTCCGCTTCGCTGACGGCTTCCTCCGTAAACATAACCGGCAGACGGTAATCCGTGTATGCCCCCGCGAAGCCTTCCTTCGCGTCCGGATGGCAGTCCGTATACGGTAGGTACGGTTTGATATCAAAAACCGGCGTGCCGTTCATCAGGTCCGCTCCCGTAACAATCAGTACGGGGCCGTCCTGCGTGTCATATTCGATTCTTAAAAGACGCACCGATGACAGTCCGATCGGATTCGGACGGAACGGGCTTCTCGTCGCGAACACGCCCATTCTCGTATTGCCGCCGAGCCGCGGCGGACGCACCGTCGGGCTCCATGCGCCCTCTTCTTTTCCATTTTCCGAAAACTCCCATAAAAGCCACAGATGCGAATAATCCTGAAGGCCGCGCAGCGCGTCCGGATTACGGTATTCCGGTTCAAATACGATGCGTGCTTCCTCTGTGTCCGCAAGGCCGCTCTGCCGCGGGATGCCGAATTTGCCGATGAAACGGTTCTCTATGTGCGCTATCTTTCTGATTTCCATAAATCCGCAGACTCCGTTCGCCGGAGCTTCCTTTCTCACGTTTTTAAAAACCGCCGCGGGCATATACCTGCGGCGGCATTTCATTGTCTAGAATAATAAAGCGATTGCGTGCGCGGCAAATGCGGCGACCCATGCGATCGCGCACTGGGATACGACCATCCCGACGGCCCATTTGCGGCCGAGTTCGCGGCGCACCGAAGCGATTGCGGCCACACACGGCGTGTACAGCAGACAGAACACAAGGAGCGACGCGGCTGCGGCAGGCGATATCACTGCCGTCACGGTGCTTCCGAACAGGATCTGAAGCGTGGATACAACGCTCTCCTTCGCGATGAAACCGGTGATCAAAGCCGTCGAGCACTGCCAGTTTCCGAAACCGAGCGGCTTGAAAACGGGTGCAATCAGTCCGGCAAGGGAAGCAAGCAGTCCCTTTTCCGTATCGCCGTCACCGATGTAATTGAGACGATAGTCAAAGTTCTGAAGTATCCAGATCACAATCGTTGCAACAAAGATAACCGTAAACGCTCTTGTTAAAAAGTCCTTCGCCTTTTCCCAGAGAAGACGTCCGACGTTCTTCGCCCCGGGGAGCCGGTAGTTCGGAAGTTCCATTACGAACGGAACCGCTTCCCCGCGGAACACCGTGGTACGAAGCACCAGAGCCGCCAGAATACCGGTCACGATGCCGAGCACGTAAAGTCCGATCATCACAAGCGCCGCGTGCTTCGGGAAGAACGCAAGCGAGAAGAACGCATAAATCGGCACCTTTGCCGAACAGCTCATGAACGGTGTCAGCAGGATCGTCATCTTACGGTCACGCTCCGAAGGAAGCGTACGCGAAGCCATAACCGCCGGAACCGTACAGCCGAAGCCGATCAGCATCGGCACGATGCTGCGGCCGGACAGACCGATCTTACGAAGCAGCTTGTCCATGAAGAAGGCGACACGCGCCATATATCCGCTGTCCTCAAGGAGCGACAGGAAGAAGAACAGTGTCACAATGACCGGCAGGAACGAAAGCACGCTTCCGACGCCGGCGAAGATACCGTCGATGATGAGACTCTTCACAACCGGATTCACACCCCAGAGGTTGAGTCCCTTTTCCGTCAGCGCACCGAGCGCGTCGACACCCTTCGCGGTCAGGTCCTGCAGAAACGCTCCGATCACGTGGAACGTAAGGAAGAACACAAGTCCCATGATCGCGATAAATGCGGGAATCGCCGTAAACCGTCCGGTCAGAATGGTGTCGATCTTGCGGCTCCTTATGTGTTCCTTGCTCTCGACCGGCTTGATTACGGTCTCGCGGCATATTTTATTGATAAAGCGGAAACGCATGTCCGCGATGGCAGCCGAGCGGTCGAGTCCGCGCTCCGTCTCCATCTGGCTGATAATATGCTCTAACGTTTCCTTCTCGTTGTCGTCAAGGTTCAGTGCTTCGAGAATGATCTCGTCGCCTTCCGCCAGCTTGCTCGCGGCAAATCTGACCGGTATCCCTGCCGCTTTCGCGTGATCCTCGATCAAATGACGGATACTGTGCAGACAGCGGTGCACGGCGCCGCCCGCCTCTTCCGCATCGCAGAAGTCGATCTCCGATTCGCCGGCCGGTTTCTCCTGGTAACGCGCCACGTGGATCGCGTGGTCGACAAGCTCGTCGATACCTTCGTTCTTCGCGGCCGAAATCGGAACGACCGGAATACCGAGTCTCGCTTCCATTTCGTTCACGAGAACCGATCCGCCGTTCTCACGCATCTCATCCATCATGTTGAGCGCGAGAACCATCGGAATGTCGAGTTCCATCAGCTGCATCGTCAGGTAAAGGTTACGCTCAAGGTTGGTCGTGTCGACGATGTTGATAATGCCCTTCGGCTGTTCATCGAGAATAAACCGTCTCGTCACAATCTCCTCGCTCGAGTACGGCGACATCGAATAGATTCCGGGCAGGTCAGTCACAAGCGTCTTCTCGTTGCCGCGGATCTGTCCGTCCTTCCGGTCTACCGTAACACCCGGGAAGTTCCCGACGTGGGCGTTTGCACCGGTCAGCTGGTTGAAAAGAGTCGTTTTTCCGCAGTTCTGATTGCCTGCAAGGGCAAATGTGAGTATCGTCGACTCCGGAAGAGCCGTCGCCTCTCCTTCTCTGTGATAACGTCCGCCCTCACCTAAACCGGGGTGTTCCACGGGACGTTTCCGCTCGTTGGGGGCCGTTCTTTCCTTTTCATCCCGTACGTCATCGACAGCAATCCGTTCCGCGTCCGAAAGACGGATTGTGAGTTCATAACTCTGTATGCGAATCTCAATCGGGTCGCCCATGGGTGCGTGCTTTACCATGGTGACCTCCGCTCCCGGGATCAGTCCCATATCGAGAAGATGCTGACGAAGCGCCCCTTCTCCTCCGACACTCAATACCGTGGCGGTCTTTCCGATTGGCAGTTCCTTAAGATTCATGTGTGTCCCTCCTGAAATCCACACCGATTATAACACTCCTCACCGTATTTATTCAAGAGGAACACCGGAAGGAAAATGCCGATCGTAACGGAATATCCTGACTTACGAAAAAAGCGGCCGATCCGAAGATCAGCCGCCTTTCAAAATCTATTACTGTTCAGCCGCGCTCTTTCTGTGCGGGCCGTTCTTCGAACGGATCACACCGCGCTTACCGTTTACGAAACAGAGCTTCGGATTCTTCGGATCGTAGTTCACAACTACTTCCTCCTGGAACTGTCCGTTCGTCTGCACCATTCCGACAATCTCGGCGAAATACGGCTGCCCGTCCACATTATATTCATAAACGGGAGTGATGATGCTCGCCGTAACACCCATCAAATGTCTTTCCACCTGTACTCTCGAGTCCTTCTCGTAGAATATGTACCGGCCGGGAGTCGACGCTGTGCATCTCTTCTTAAGCCACGGAAAGCTCCAATGCTTCAGCGCATACAAACACCCCAATACTGCAACAATCGCGATACCTGCATAAAAGAACAGCATAACATGTCTCCCTTCTAAGATTCATATGATGGATTCTGCGGGGAATGTCCCGCGTCATCCGACTGTTTACCTTTTCGAACAGTTTAGCACATTTCAGGTAAATAATCAATACCTTTTCGCCAAATTGTCAATAATATTTACTTAATCTTTATGGAAGAATACAAGAAAAGGACCGGTCTTCGAAAAGGCCGGTCCCGTCAGAATATTCCGAATCAGCTTTAATTCTACATGTGTAGTCCACTGGTTTTACCTGGCAGCGCGGTAAATGGCAAGCATATCCTCTTCGCGGAGGAATTTCGCGGAACCCATGCCGCCCTTCACGCCGACGGCGCATTTGTACGCCATTTCGGTAAGCTCCGCATCGGTCGCGGAAACGCCGAGCTCACGGAGATTCGTCGGCATTCCGATCTGCCGGTAGAAATCCTCCACCGCCTCGATACCGGCAAGCGCGATCTCCTCGTCCGTGCCTTCGTTCTTCACATCCATGACATTTAACGCAAACCGCTTAAACCGCGGCAGGCAGTCCTTCATGACATATCTCGCCCAGCTGCCCCAGATTGCCGCAAGACCCGCGCCGTGAGCAACATCATAAAGACCTCCGAGCTCATGCTCGAGCTTGTGCGTCATCCAGTCGCCGCCGTCGTTTCCGCAGCCCGTAAGGCCGTTGTGCGCAAGGCTTCCGGCCCACATTACTTCGGCTCTCGCGTCGTAGTTCTTCGGATCCTTCGCGAGGATCAGCGCATTGGCCTTTACCGTCCGGAGAAGACCTTCCGCGAGCGCGTCGGTAATCTCCATATTGCCGCCGTTCGTGAAGTAGCGCTCCATCGTGTGCATCATAATGTCCGTGCAGCCGCACGCGGTCTGATAATCCGGAAGCGTCATGGTCAGCTCGGGATTCATGATCGCGAACTTCGGGCGGCAGTAATCACTGCTGTAGCCGCGCTTTACAAGACCCTCTTCCTTCGTGATAACGGACGAATCGCTCATCTCGCTGCCGGTTGCCGCAATCGTGAGGATTACGCCGAGCGGCAGGCATGCCTTAGCCTTTCTCTTATAATCATAAAAATCCCAGACGTCGCCTTCGTTGGTAACGCCGTAGCCGATTGCCTTTGCCGAATCGATCGCACTGCCGCCGCCGACTGCCAGGAGGAAATCCACGCCTTCCTTTTTACAGAGCTCGATTCCTTCGTAAACGAGTCCCAGATGCGGATTCGGTACCGCTCCTCCGAGCGTAACATATGCGATCCCGGCATCGTCAAGCACTTTCGTAACACGTGCAAGAAGTCCGGAGCGAACTACGCTTCCGCCGCCGTAATGAATGAGCACCTTTGTTCCGCCGAACTCACGGATCATCTCCGCGGTCCGAAGCTCGGTCTGCTTCCCAAACAGAACCTTCGTAGGGGTATAGTATTGAAAACCGTACATTTTCCCTCTCCTTTCGCGTTCGAAAACGCCTTTTGATAGTATGATTGTATCATAAATAATGCCCCGGAAAAATGGCATATTCCATCTTCATCCCGGGGCATGAAATTTATTTTCTATTTATCGGATCCGACAGCTGCCCGAAAGCATCATACGCTGTTTCTGTTTACCAGATCCGGTAATTGCCGGAAAGGGCAAGCAGCGCGAACAGATAGAGGCAGTTGTCGTAGTATCTGCGCACACCCTTACGAAGCGGCTGGTTCCAGAACCACTCAACCCACTGCTTTGCTACCGCGAAATCACTGTCCGGCTTGTCGGAATAAGGGATCGACAGCGCACTCTGCGCGATCGTCGCAACCAGTCCGACCGGATGCAGTACCGGGCGTTCAATCGGCTTTCCTTCGATCGTGTAGGAGCATCTTACCGCCTCAAGATCGGTTCCGAAGAACTTCATCATGCGAAGCGGAGCCGCAACCTGGCCGGCGTCCTCGCCGAACCACTCGCAGTCGAGTCCGATGTTGGCCGCGGTACGGTAGGCGTCGCTGAAGAACGTTCCGAAGTTGCCCCACGGAAGAGGCTTGTCCATCGGCGTTCCGTCAAAGTTCGCGTACTCGCTGTTGAGTCCGGTTTCCGGATGGCACGCCTTTGCAAGAAACTCTCTGCTC
>JAGADM010000160.1 GCA_017613595.1 Lachnospiraceae bacterium
AGCCGCAGGGATTATGACTGAAGGCGCGATTGCATAGAAGGTAACAAATGTATATGGAGGAAATTGAATGACGGAATTAAAGAATTTTACGTGTGCGGGGTATGAGCGGAAGGATTACCGTTACCTGAAAGACATTGACGCGGAAGGCCTTATTATGCGCCACACGAAGAGCGGTGCGCGGATCATCCTTCTTTCCAATGACGACCCGAACAAGATTTTCGCGATCGGGTTCCGCACGACGCCGATGAACAGCACCGGTGTTCCGCATATTCTGGAGCATTCGGTACTGTGCGGATCGAAAAAATATCCGGTAAAGGAACTGCTGCCCGAGATGGCCAAGAGTTCCTTAAAGACGTTCATCAACGCATTTACCGGATCCGACTGGACCTGCTATCCGGTCGGAAGCTGCAATGATAAGGATTTCAAAAACCTTGTCGACGTGTATATGGATGTGGCAATGCATCCGCTGATCGCCGAGCGGAAGGAGATCTTCCTGCAGGAAGGCTGGCACTATGAACTCGAGAGTCCGGAAGCGGACCTTGGCATCAACGGTGTCGTATACAGTGAGATGAAGGGTTCTTATTCGAATCCCGACCGCACCGCATACCGGGCAATCATGGAAGCAATGTTCCCGGATACCACCTACGGTTCGGATTCGGGCGGTGACCCGGACGTGATCCCCGAACTCAGCTACGAGGAGTTTCTCGAATTCCACCGGACGTACTATTCGCCGGCCAACAGTTATATCTTCCTGTACGGTAATGCCGATATGGGAGAGATGCTTTCCTATCTGGACCGCGATTACCTTTCGGCGTATGACATCATTCCGGTGGATTCCGAAATCAAGCTTCAGAAGCCGCTCGGATTCCGCCGCGTGGAGAAGGTTTATCCGATCGGGGAAGAGGAAAATGAAACCAAGCGGACGTATCTGCAGTATGCGGCCCGTGCTTTCGACGGCGTGGACGTGAAGAAGGGGGCTGCATGGGAAATCCTTACCTCGCTTCTATTCAATATGCCCGGCGCACCGGTTAAGAAAGCCCTGATCGATGCCGGAATCGGCAGCGACGCATCCGCATACGTGAACACGAGCGTACGCCAGCCGATACTTTCAATCGGGGCCAATGAAGCGGAGCCGGAGCAGGCGGAGCAGTTCCTTTCGATCATCCGCGAGTCGATTGCCGACATAATCAAAAACGGAATCGATAAGAAGGCTGCCGCAGCGCTTCTTAACCGGAATGAGATCAATTACCGCATCAATAACTTCGGAGGCGAGCTTCGCGGACTGGATTATCTGATGAACTCGCTTTCCGTGATGCTTTACGATGAGAGCAAGGCATTTGACCCGCTGGATTCCGGCGACGTTTTCGGGGAACTCCGTAAGGAACTGGAGACCGGATATTTTGAGCAGCTTCTTCAGGAAGCTCTCGATTCGGACCATACGGCGCTCGTGATCGTAAAACCGGAGAAAGGACTCGGAACGAGGAAAGACCAGGCTCTTCGCGAAAAGCTTGCCGCGAAGAAGGCTTCGATGAGCGAAGCGGAGATTGCCGAAATGGTTTCGAAAACGGCTGCCCTGAAGGAATTCCAGAGCCGCACCGAGACCCCGGAGGAACTCGCCTGCATCCCGCTTCTTTCAAGAGAGGATATCGATGAGAAGCCGCTTCCGCTTGATTATACGGTGGAGACCGTGGCGGACAGCGTGCCTTTGATCCATGTGGATAACGCAACCGGCGGCATCACGTATATTCAGGTGAGATTCGAAGTGACCGACCTTCCGGAAGAGGAGCTTCCGTACTTAAAACTGTACGCAGCCGTACTGAACGAGATGGATACGGAGAACTACACCTATCCGGAATTCCAGAACGAGATCAATACCTATACGGGCAGCATGTTTGAGTTCGCGGAAGCAACGGCTGTACGCGGTGAGAAAGGCGAGATCAAAGCCTTCTTAACCTCTGGTCTTAATGTGCCGGACGGCAATGCGGCCAAGGGTCTGGAACTTTTATGGGAATCCTTGTGGCGCACGAAGTTCACGGACACGAAGCGTCTTTTACAGCTGATGTCGGAGCAGGCTGTTTATCTGCCGGACAATCTCGTATCAAACGGCCATAATACGGCCGAAACGATTGCGTTGATGCAGTTCAGCCCCTTAAGCCGGTTCAACTATCTTATCAACGGGGAAGGTTATTACGCCTGTCTGCGCCGATGGATTGATAACTTCGACAGTCTGAAGGAGGAGATTGTCTCACATATGGAGAACGTCCGCAGACATATACTCCGTAAGAGCCGTCTTTCCTTTGGCATTTCCTCGGATGGTAACGGCTATGCGCAGGCGTTTCCGGCCTTCGAGGCATTTGCCGCAGGCCTTACGGAAGTACCCGCAGAGGATCCGCTTAAGGACGTGGCAAAGGCTCCTCACCGGGGCGGATACAAGCTGCCGAAGAACAATGAGATGCTGACGCATCCCGGCGCCGTTCAGTTCAATGCGGCAGCCGGAAGCTTCCTGGATGCCGGCTACAGTTACAGCGGTGTGTTCCGGGTAATGGGCACGATTATGTCATGGGATTTTCTGTGGAACAAGATCCGTGTCCTCGGAGGAGCATACGGAACGTGGATCAGTTTCAACGATATGGCCGGAACCCTCTCGTTTGTAACGTTCCGGGATCCGAACCTGAAGGAATCCTACAAGATATTCGAAGAGGCCGCGGAGTATACGGAGCAGCTTGATCTGAGCGAGCGCGACATCACGAAATTTATTATCGGTACGGTTTCCGACATGGATATGCCCTATACGCCTCAGAAGAGAATGTACACGGCGCTGAACCGGTTCTACACGGGAACGACGGCGGAGCATGTGCAGAAGGAGCGTACGGAAGTGCTTTCCGTGACGAACGAGCAGCTGCGCGCATTCGGTCCGATCATCCGGGACGTTCTGAAGCAGAATTACCGTGCTTCGGTTGCTTCGGAGACAAAGGCGAAGGAATGTGCGGATTTCTTTGATACGATAAGACCTCTCCGCGGATAGGTTAAATGCCTGTTTCGGGTGTGTCTGACTTTACAAATACGGTGGAAAGCGGTATACTTTCCACCGTAGATTATTTTTCGGCAGGAAAGAAGGTACTGACATGGATAAGAAGATTAAAGTATACATCGACGGAAGCGAAGGAACGACGGGACTTCGGATCTTTGAGAGATTCGAGAACCGCGACGACATCGAGATCATAAAAATCAATCCCGAACTCCGGAAGGATCCTGCCGAGCGTGCCAAGATGATCAACAGTTCGGACATTACGTTCCTGTGTCTGCCGGATGCGGCTTCGATCGAGGCGGTGGGGCTCTGCACGAATCCCGACGTGACGATCATCGACGCGTCGACGGCACACCGTACCAACCCCGACTGGGCTTACGGCTTCCCGGAGCTTTCGAAGAAGCATCGTGAGGCAATCCGCACCGGAAAGCGTATCGCGGTTCCCGGCTGCTATGCGTCCGGCTTCATCGGAATCGGTTATCCGCTTGTGAAGGAAGGCATTCTGCCTGCCGATTATCCGGTTTCCGTATTCGCGGTTTCCGGCTACAGCGGCGGCGGAAAGAAGCTGATCGCGGCATATGAGGAAGAGGGGCGCGATAAAAAATTCGATTCGGCAAGAATGTATGCGTGGGGCCAGTCGCATAAGCATCTTCCGGAGATGAAGATCATTACCGGCCTTACCGCGGAGCCTTTGTTCTGCCCGATGACGACCAACTATGCGAGCGGAATGATCGTACAGGTGCCGCTCTTTACGGACCGTCTTCTGAAGAAGGTTACCCCCGAGGAACTTCGCGACTTCTTCGCGGAGTACTATAAGGACGAGAAGTTCATTAAAGTACTGCCGTTCGGCGCGGATGTCGAGGCGGGCGGAGCGCTGTTCTCCGATGCCTGCGCGGGCTGGGACGGAATGGAAATCATCGTAACCGGCAATCAGGACCGTATCGTGGTTGCCACGAGATTTGACAATCTCGGAAAGGGTGCTTCGGGCGCTGCCATCCAGTGCATGAACCTGATTATCGGCGCGGACGAAGCAAAAGGACTTGTATTATAAAGTTTTTTCTATACAAGGGCCGGAAAATGTGATATAGTTTCAGAAGAGGCAAAGGGGTCTCATAAACGGCTCCTTTGCCCTTTTTTATGCGTGAACAAAGGGTGACGCAAAAGTACTTTCCCTTTACAAATCCCCCGAAAAGCAGTATACTTTTCGCTGGAAATCTACACGATCGGAGACATCGTTTTATGTGCGGAAT
>JAGADM010000161.1 GCA_017613595.1 Lachnospiraceae bacterium
GGCAGTGGGGACATGAGATCTCCGCTGACGCAAAGCCGGATAACTGTATCGGCTGCGGCGCCTGTGAGGCGGCATGTCCGCAGCAGCTTCCGATCATCGAAAGCCTGCAGGCCTGCTATCAGGAACTGGAATCGCTGTAGGCCGGAAGCGTTCCCTGTAACGCTTCGTAATCCGAAACAAATACTTGAATTTTCCGGGACCACCCTTTATAATATGAGGGTGGTCCTTGTGATTTAATAACGGACCGTGTTTTGCAGGCATAGTACATCGGTAGTATATCAGCTTCCCAAGCTGAGGAGGCGGGTTCGATTCCCGTTGCCTGCTTTGTGCCCCGCACAGGGGCAGTGGGGTGCGTGAATCAGGGGTAATTTCATCGGGAGTTGATTCCATGACAGCAGAGGAATTCGAAAGAAGAAAGAGAGCGGAAAGAATCAGAGCGGCTAAGAAACGCCGTCACCGCAAGGTGATGATCAACAGAGCGTTAGCGGTTCTTTTTTTGATTGCGTTCGTCACGATACTGGTAATCGGCATCATCCTTCTGGACCGCTTTATCAAAGGTCCCGCGCCGGCTGAGCCGGACGACCGGGATGTTCCGGCGGGAGTGGCAACGATCACGCCGACCAATCCGCCCACACCGACTCCGACACCCGCACCGACATTTACGCCGACGCCCTCGCCGGTACCGGCGGGAGTGAAGCGCGTGGCGTTCACATTTGACGACGGTCCCGCATATAACGGGCTGACCGTGAAATTTGCCGAAAAGCTTGCTTCGTACGGCGGCGCGGGAACGTGGTTCGTAATCGGAAACCGTATCAACGACGAGACCGCGAAAGACCTGAAACGGGCAGCCGATCTCGGCATGGCCATCGAGATCCATGCATGGACACACGAGTACTATTTCGACCAGAATCCGAACAAGTTAGACGATGAACTGCAGAAGACCGCAGACGCGATCGAGAAGGCGACCGGCAAGCGTCCGACACTGTTCCGTCCGCCGGGAGGAAACTTCACCGACAAGCAGGTGACGGACATCAGCTATCCGGTTATCCTCTGGTCCGTGGATACCAACGACTGGAAACTGAAAGGCAACAGTACCGAGGAAGAGCGTGCCAACAACGTCCAGAAGATCGTCGATACGATCATGCGCCAGACGCAGGACGGCAGCATCGTTCTGATGCACGAGATCTACAACAACAGCTATGACGCATTCTGCATCGCGATCGACAAGCTCGCCAAGGAAGGTTATGTATTCGTAACCGTACAGGAGCTGATCGGCGATGAACTCCGTGCAGGCCACAAGTATTCCTCGTGGTACAAGCGGTAGGCGCCTTTCGGGGCAAATGTCATACATTCTGTCAACTGAATTAAATTATTTAAAAGTCCCTTCGCATTTTCCGCGAATCTGAAAAAGGCTGTGCCGTTTTCCGGTTGGTTGTGTTAGAATAGAAAATGTGAAAGGGACTTTTTTCGACCTGCACGTTCCGGTGCGGGAGCACAGCTGATAAGGAGTGGGTATGATGGAGAAGCGTTTACGTGTCGCGATCATTCTTTCGGAAATGCATCATCAGTTTTACGCCAACACTTCCCGCAAACTTCAGGAGGAACTGTTAGCCATGAACGCGGATGTCTGCGTCTTTATGGCTACGGCGCTTTCCGGAATGCCGGAGGAGTTTACCCGCGGCGAGACTGCTATCTATGATCTGATCAACCCGGACATGTTTGACGGGTTTATCGTATATCCCGGAACCTTTCAGGTTCCCGAATTACAGAATCCTTTTTTGGAGAAACTGAAGAGCGAATACCGCAAGCCCGTATACTGTCTGGAACGTCCGAAGTACGGCTTTCCGACGGTGGCGTTTAAGGAAGAGGAAGGTATTGCCATGCTTGTCGAGCACCTCATCAAGGTGCACGGAGCAAAGCGGATTGAGTATATCTCCGATGAGGACGGGAATGACTATTCGAAGGAACTCGAAGGGTACTTCCTCGATGCCATGAAGGCCGGCGGATGTCCGGTCGATGAAAGCAGTATCCATCATTGCCGCCGGGATGTCGGCAAGGAGGCGGAGCTTGTTCAGGAGATGATCGGGCAGGAGGGAGGACTTCCCGAAGCAATTATCTGCGGCAATACGGAATCCGTGTCCGGTTTTATCTGCGCGTTCGAGGACCGAGGCATCCATGTACCGAAGGACATCATGATCTGCGGCTACAACCTTGACTATGATGAACTGCTGCGCGGAACAACCTGTACGACCGTATTCCGCGATCCCACCGCGATGGCGACCAACGCCGCCCGCAGACTCGTAAATGCCGTTCTCGGAGAGGAACGCTATCCGCTTGTGTCCAATGAGCATGACTGTCTGCTTGTGCCGAAGGCAACCTGCGGCTGTGATTTCTACGCGCTCGGCGATTATTCGAGAATCCGGCTTGAGAATCTTCTGGTGAAAGACCGCCGGTTCGATTCCCCGCTCAATTTCATGGAGGAAGAGATTGCGGGAGCCGAGGACTTCGAGACCTGGCTCTGGAAACTCGATTATTATGAGCGTTATCTCGGCAAGGATTGCGCCGCTTTCTATCTGTGTCTGAATGAGCGGGCGCTGCATGAGACCGAGCCGATGACGCATTTTTCCGATAATATCCTGCTCGCGCTCAACCATTCCGAAGTGCGGCAGGTTTCGAGTGAGGCGTATTTTCCGAAGCAGAAGCTGCTTCCTGCGCTCGATGAGCCGGGCGAGACGCCGCGGGTGTTCTATTTCTCCTCGCTGCACTTTATGGACCGAGTGTTCGGTTACGTGTCCGTATGCTACGGCAACCGCGCGTGCGGCATAACGCCTTCCTTTGACCGCTGGATGAGAAGCCTCGAGACATCGCTTGAGTGCCAGCGCCAGAGGACCGTTTTCGCCGACTATTATACGAGCAACGCCATCCGTGATACGATGACCGGTTTATATAACTTCAAAGGCTACCGCGCCGCTCTGGCGGAGCAGTTCCACCAGATGGAAGGACAGGAGCGGAGGATATTCCTGCTTTCGCTTGATATCAGCCGTTTCTCGAGTATTAACGAACTGTTCGGCCGCGACGAAGGTAATGTCGCTTTGATGACGCTGACGAAGATCCTTCTGAATTCCGTCCATGACCGCGATATCTGCGCACGGTTCGGTAACGACGAGTTTGTTGTTGCAGGCATATATGACCGTGAGCCCGACGTGAACGGACTGCTTCGTGAGATTCGAAGCCGTCTCCGGACACTGAACCAGTTCGGCGGCAAAGAATACACCATCGATATCGTTTACGCAACACTCCTCCGCGAGATCACCGAGGAGGGGCAGATCGACGATTATACGAACGAAGTTCTTTCCCAGAAGAAGAGCGCGAAACAGGATACGTTCGCGGAACGTGCCGAGGCGGAGCTGCCCGGCGAGATCAATGCCGAGGAGCGCGAGGCGGTCCGAAGCATCATTGATGAGAATCTGTTTACCTATCGTTTCCAGCCGATCATCAGCGCGAAGACCGGTTCGATTTACGCATACGAGGCTCTGATGCGCAGCGGCAACGACGAGAAGATCAGTCCGCTTTCCATTCTGAACTATGCCGAATTACTGGGCAAATTATACGACATCGAGCGCCTGACGTTCCGGAACGTTCTTGAAATCATGAACCGGAACATGGAAGTCTTTGCCGATAAGAAGATGTTCATCAACAGTATTCCGAAGGTTACTCTGAAGGAGACGGACTTCCGGCAGCTCGTAAAGGATTTCCCGAGCATTCTGTCACATGTCGTTATCGAGTTTACCGAGCAGACCGAGCTGTCGGAAGAGCAGCTTGACGATATCCGTAAGCGCAGCCAGCAGAACGGCTTCCGTGTCGCCATTGACGATTACGGCACCGGTTATTCGAATGTTACGAACCTGCTGAATTACATGCCCGATTACGTGAAGATCGACCGCAACCTGATTACCGGTATCGAAGGCGACAGCAAGAAGCAGTACTTTGTAGCGAACATCGTCGAATTTGCCCGCGAGAACGGATTCCTGTCTCTTGCGGAAGGCGTGGAGACACGCGAAGAGATGGATACCGTTGTCCGCCTCGGCGTCGACCTGATTCAGGGCTTCTATACCGCGAGACCGAGCGATACCTTTATTGAGGAAATCCCGCGCGAGATCCGTGACGAGATCGTATCGTTCAACCTGCAGACGACCGGCAGCCGTACGAAGAAGACGTATCTTGTCGACCGCGAGCAGGAGATCATGCTGATGCCTCTTGTTACGACCGACCATTATACCGAAATCGTGATCAACCGGCGTGAACTGAGCATTGTCGGCAATCCGCGCATCACCGTCGACGTGCTGATCCGTATTCCGGACAATACGACGACTACAATCCATCTGCGGCGCGTGAACCTCGATTCCTACCAGAGGCATCCGTGCATCGAAATCGGAAACAACTGTGATGTAACGCTTGTCATCGAAGGAACGACAGTGCTGAACCGTAAGGGCATCCGTGTGCCGGAGAGCTCCCGGCTTACGGTGACCGGCGACGGCAAGCTGACCGTATTCGGAACGGGCGACCGCGCGTACGGCATCGGCGGCGATTCGACACAGACGATCGGCCGTATCCTCATTGACATGGGCGGCGAGATCACGCTGAAGCTCGACGGCAAGGAATGCGTCGGCATCGGCGGAGGCTACTCGAACATTAAGGCGGGTATTACGATTGCCCGGTGTAAAAACCTGTATGAGACAATCAGCGGCGAGAGAGCAGTCGGCATCGGTATCTGCAATAATGTGGCTCCGGTGATCATTTCCGAGACGCGTATCAAGGCCGAGATCAACGCGGACCGTGCGGCGGCAATCGGATCGTACACTTCGGACTGTGAGCTGACACTGCGGAACGTAAAACTGAATCTGACCGCTTCGGGCGACAGCCAGGTGGCGATCGGTACGCTCGGCAATAAGAACGTGAAACTGACGGCGAGCCACCTCGAAATGCAGGCGGTGCTCAAAGCAAAGACATGCGTCGGCCTCGGATGCCGCGACGGCTCCGCGGAGATCCGTGTCAGCGCTTCCGATATTGTTATGCGCTTCGAAGGCGCGGAGACGATCGGTATCGGCAGCAAGACGAAGCAGGGACGCGGCCAGTTTGAGAATACTTCGTTCAGCCTTCTGCTGAGTTCCGCGGACAGCGTACGCTTCAGCTACGAGCCGGAGGATATCAGTTTCCTGCTCTGCAAAGAAGTGTGATGAGGCCGGATTCTCGTGCTTGTAAGCGGTACGCTGAAGGCAACGGAAAGACGTCGGTTTTTTTGTGAATCTTTTATGTATTGGATTGTAAAAAACCTCCCCGGGTGGTATACTTGAGGAGGTTTTTAAGTTAGGGGGAAAGGTGAAGAAACGACGGTCTTTATACCGGCCGCTTTACCATATAAAACAATGAAAAAATTAATACTGTTTTTAGGATTACTATGCGCATTCTGCGCCCTGGCGACAGCCTGCGGCGAAAAGGAGGATGACGATTACGAATGGATCGATCACCTGCAGGTGACGACCAAGGCGCCGACGATGACGCCGACAACGGAGCTGACTCCGACGCCGACCGAAGTGCCGCGTAAGCCGTATGTGCTTTGTCTCGATCCGGGACACGGCGGAAGGTGGACCGGCGCGATCTATTATAAGTGCGAGGAACGGACGATTGCGCTGCAGCTTGCAAAGGAAATCCGTGCCTATCTGAATGAGCATTATCCGGATATCGAGGTGTATCTGACGAGAGAGACCAACGAGTGCTTCTCGGACGATCTCGGAACAGACCTTCGTAAGCGGGTGGAATTTGCCAAGGAGAAGGGGGCCCAGATTCTCGTAAGTCTTCACCTGAACGCGTCCGACGCGCACAATCTTCGCGGAACGATGGTCTGCATTTCGAAGCAGCCCAACATCAACGGCATCTCCAAGGAACTTGCGAACGCGCTGTTAGACGCGACCGAGGCTCTCGGACTCCGCAGACGCGGATATGAGACGCGAAACAGCGGCGATACGTTTGATGAGAACGGTGTGCCGGTGGACTATTACGCAATCTGCCGTCACGGTGCGTCACTCGGTATTCCCGCGGTCATTCTGGAATCCTGTTTCATGGATAACGAGAAGGACTTCGAGTATGTCAAGAACGAAGCCGCGATCAAGAAACTTGCGGCAGCCGAAGCGGAAGCGATGGCGAAGTTTCTGATCTCGCATTATTCAAAATAGCAGCGATAAAGCCCCTGCGGCTCGTTCCGGTGTGTCCGGTAACGAACGGAGGGGCTTTTTGATGAATTAAATTGATTTATGTGCAGCCGCTTTTACTCCCAGCCGCCGTCAAATCCGATGACCTGCGCGGTCAGGTAGGCGGGGGCCTTTAAAAGCAGGGAGACCATCTCGGCGACTTCGGCCGGATCGGTCATGCGGCAGGCGGGGATTTCATCGATTACGGCAGCAAGCTCTTCTTCGGAAAGCGTGCTGTTCATCGGTGTGTCCACGAGTCCCGGAGCGAGAGCGTTGACGGCTACGCCGCTCGGAGCAAGCTCTTTCGCGAGTGCCTTCGTAAAGGAATTCATGCCGCCCTTCGTCGCGGAGTAGGCGACTTCGCAGGAAGCGCCGCGGCCGCCCCAGACGGAGGAGACGAGAAGAATGCGTCCGTCCTGCTTCGCGATCATATGCGGCGCGATCTCTTTACAGAGAAGAAACGCCGAAGTCAGGTTGACGCTGAACAGACGGTTCCAGTCGGTGAGCGGGAGATCGGTCATCAGCCCGATCGAGGCGACGCCGGCAGCATGCACGAGTCCGTCAATATTGCCGAATTCTTTGAGTGATTCCCGGATCGATTCGCGCACGAAATTCTCGTCGGAAAGGTCCCCGAGGAAGGTTTTGCAGGGAACGGACTTTGCAACCTCCTCCTCAAGCTCTCTGAGAGCCGCTTCGTTGCGGTTTCCGAAGAGAATGAGACGGCAGCCCTCCGAGGCGAGTTTTTTAGCGATTCCGGAGCCGATTCCGCCGCTGGCTCCCGTGATTACATAGGTTTTCATAACGGTTTCTCCGTGTATTTCGTTCGTATTTGCCGGAAAATGAGTACATTCCGCTGTTTCTCGGGCGAAAGTACCCGCTTCAGTGTAGCAAAATGCCACAAAAAAAGCAATTCCCCTCCGAGTTTTATCAATAATAGACAGTTTTCGGAATGAAAAATTGGGAAAAAGTTCCAACAATATACGACCCTTTCCAAAAGTTGGGCATTTTTAACAAAACGCCTATACCTTCTTTGGTAATTTGCAATATGGCATTTTCGGGCTTTGTTGTGTAATATGATGCTATGCTATTTTGTGTGAATATTGCGCACATATATTTTTCAGGAGGCAAAATTAATGGCAAGTTTAAAGCTGATTAACATTAACAAGACATATCCGAACGGATTTGTTGCAGTTAAGGATTTCAACCTTGACATCAAGGATCAGGAGTTCATCATCTTCGTAGGTCCTTCCGGATGTGGTAAGTCCACCACAC
>JAGADM010000162.1 GCA_017613595.1 Lachnospiraceae bacterium
CATCGCACCGCTTGACAACCTGATCTGGGACCGCGGGATTACGGAACAGATATTTGATTTCAAATACTCGTGGGAGGTGTATACACCGGCCGCGAAACGGCAGTACGGATATTACGTTCTGCCGGTGCTTTACGGGAACCGTTTTGTTGCGCGGTTTGAACCCGAGAAGAACAACGGAAAGGAGCCGTTAAAACTCAAGAACTGGTGGTGGGAGAAGGATGTCACGGTAACCGGCGAGATGCTCGCCGCGATCGGTGACGCGTTCCGCAGATTCAGTGAATATCTCGGAGTCCCGATGCTGCCGGAATCGGAGTGGAAGGGGAAGCTTCTGTGATTATCCGATGGACCCGAGGGGGATCGGCTGCAAGCATCCCAGGGACAGGAGGAATCTCATGTAATCATCCCGAAACTCACAGTCCCCATGGAAAGGAGACCTATGGACGAAAAGAAACTTTTTAACGGCCACGCCGAGGCTTACACGGCCGGGCGGCCGAGCTACGCGAAAGAACTGATCGACTGTCTGTACGGCCGTTACGGCGTTACCGCGGACTCGGTCATCGCCGACATCGGCTCCGGTACCGGCAAATTTGCCGCTCAGATTTTAAATCGCGGAAGCAGGGTGTTCTGCGTGGAGCCGAATGACGACATGCGCCGTACGGCAGAGCAGGAGCTCGGAGGGCTTACAAACTTCCGCTCCGTAAAAGGGGATGAGGCCGATACGACGCTGGAAGCGGGGTCCGTCGATTTTATTACGACGGCGCAGGCGTTCCACTGGTTCGATGTCGCGAAATTCCGTACCGAATGCGCCCGCATCTTAAAGCCCGGCGGAAAAGTGTTCTTAATCTGGAACATCCGTGACGAATCGGACCCGCTCAACCGGGACATGCGCGAAATCTATACGAAATACTGCCCGAACTTTAAAGGCTTTAACGGCGGAATCGTAAAGGATGACCCGCGGATCCGGGAGTTCTTCCGAAACGGATACGAATTCGTTTCGTTCACGAATCCGCTGTATCTGAACCGTGACGCATTTATCCTTAGAAGCCTGTCCGGTTCTTACTCGCTGATGAAAGGCGACGCGCGGTATGAGGAATACCTGAAGGCAGTCGCCGATGTGTTTGAAAAGTACGCCGCGGAGGGAAACGTGACGATTGCCAACCAATCGGTTGCCTATGCGGGAAGTATATAAAAAGGAGGATATCATTATGCCGTTTATTGATTCGAAAATCAGCATCAAAATTTCGGATGCGCAGGAAAAGGAACTGAAAGCAAGACTCGGGCAGGCGATCGCGCTGCTTCCCGGAAAGAGCGAAACATGGCTGATGACGGGGTTTGAGGATAACTATCATCTGTATTTCCGTGGTGACAACAGTAACCCCATGGCATTTGTCGAAGTGAGCATTCTGGGCACGGCCGACAGCGGTGCACTCTCGAATATGACGGCCGAGATTACGAAAATCTTCGGCGAGGTGCTCGGAATTGCGGGCGAAATGGTTTACGTCAAATACTCCTCGACGCAGGATTGGGGCTGGAACGGCGGTAATTTCTGAAAACGAGAATGGGGAGAAAGTAAGAATGTTTTTGGACATCGAAGAAAGTAAGAACTGGGAAAGCATTGAGCCGGTCGACAAGGGCTGGTCAAGCGACCGCAAATACCGGATCCGGACGAGTTCCGGTGAGAAGCTGCTGCTTCGGGTTTCGGATATCGCTCAGTATGAGGAAAAGAAGAAGGAGTACCGGGTAATCGAAAAGTATTCGAAACTTGGTTTTCCGATGTCAACGCCTGTTTCGATCGGAATCTGCAATGACGGAAAGAATGTTTATATGCTTCTATCCTGGGTGGACGGATGCGACCTTGAGGAGATGCTTCCGAAACGCAGTGAGGAAGAGCAGTACCGGCTCGGAAGAAAGGCGGGCGAGATTCTTAAAAAGATTCACTCGGTTCCTTTGGAGTCTGAAGATATTCCGCAGAAGACCAAGCAGGAGAAGAAACTGATGCAGCTCGGGCGGTACGAAAACTCGAACCTGCGGATTGCGGACGACGAGACGGCGATTCAGTATGTGAAGGACAACATCGGTCAGATCTGGCAGCAGCCGCCTGTGTACATGCACGGGGATTTTCATCCGGGCAACCTGATCTATATGGCGGATGGTTCCATCGGCGTGATCGATTTCAACCGATGGGAGGTCGGCGACCCGTACGAAGAGTTTTATAAACTTGAAAGCTTCGGAACCGAGATCAGCATTCCGTACTGCATCGGACAGATTGACGCATATTTTTCCGACAATGTTCCCGAGGATTTCTGGAAAGCCAACGCGGTATATGTCGCGCAGGCGTCCCTGTTCTCCATTAAATGGGCGGAGCCGTTCGGACAGAAAGACATTGACGGAATGGTTCGAAGAGCGAAGAAAGCGTTTGCAGATTTTGACGGATTCCGCCGGATCGTTCCGAAGTGGTATTCGGACAGAAAGAAATGAAAACATGGAGGGGAAAATGGCAAAGCATGTTGTCGTAGAGCCGTATAATGAGGCTTGGAAACAGGATTTTATGGATATCAAAGCGGAACTGGAGCCCGCGCTCGGGGAACTTGCGCTCCGAATTGAGCATGTCGGCAGTACTTCGGTTCCCGGATTGTCCGCAAAACCCATCATCGATATTGATGTTGTCATGGAAGATTACTCCAAACTGCAAGCTGTGGTAGACGCGCTCGCCGCAATCGGTTATACTCATGAGGGAGACCAGGGTATTCCGGGAAGGGAAGCGTTCAAGTATGACGGTAAGGAACACCTCCGGAAGCATCATCTTTATGTATGCCCGGAGGATTCCGCCGAGCTGAGAAGGCACATCACATTCCGCGACTACCTTCGCTCGCATCCGGAAACGGTCCGGGAATACAGCCGCGTCAAGGAAGAGGGCGCGAAACTCTACCCGTATGATATCGACCGCTATATCGAACATAAATCACCCTTCATCGAAGGCGTGTATAAAGAGATCGGCCTGTGATCCGTCAGCCTTGACCGCGGAACGGATTTCGGCGTATTTGCCGTACGCACCGGCATTTTTCTGAAGCAATACATTCTTGGGAGAAAATGATATGTTACTTTTCGGTTCCTGGATCATTACGCCGTTTAACGGTGTGTTTTTCGCATCCTTCGGGTTCTTTATCGCACTGCTTGTTGTCGCGAGCCTGCTTCTTCGGGGCAAGTCCGAACGGACAAAGGTGATCGTTCTCATTTCGGCATGTGCCGTTACGCTCGTCGGATTTGTTTTCTATAAGTATTTTCTGTCTCTCGATACGGCTTACAGCGAGATAACCGCCGATATGGGCGGCTTCAACTGGTGGGGCGAACTGCCGCTGCAGCTTTGCAACATCAATATGATTCTGATTCCGATCGCGGTTCTCACGAAGAACCGTCCGATGATGTGCTTCTGCTTCTTCCTCGGGCCGCTCGGCGCCATGATGGCTCTGTTCATGCCGGGAAACGGATTTGACGGCTATTCGCTGCTGCTGCCGCGCATGATCGGTTATTACGGAACCCACTACATGGTTGTGATCGAGGGCTTTGCCATTGTGACGTTCGGATTGTTCCGTCCGAAGCTTAGGGACCTTGCGAAAGCGGTTCTGACGGCGTTAGTGATCGCATTTGTCATCTTCTGCATCAACATGCTGCTGCGCGTTACGGGACTTCATGAGAAGGCCAATTACTTCTTCGCGGTGGAGACCGAGGGCAACGCGCTGCTGGAGCTATTCCATAAGATGCTGCCGTTCCCGTTCCTGTACCTGATCCCTTGCACGCTGATCCTTGTGCCGTACATGCTTTTGATTACGGTGCCGCTTGAGATCGCGGACCGCAGGAAGGCCAAGGCGGGAGCCGCGGAGCAAGGCGAAGAGCCGAAAGCCAAAGCCGCGGATCAAGGCGAGGAGGCAAAGGCCGAAGCGCAGGAGTGACACAGCCGTAAAGCTGATTACCGTGAAAAAACGGTTGACAGATGCCGGAAATCGGAGTATTCTGAACACAATATTTTTCGAGGAGTTCTTCTCATGAAGCGTTTTGCGATTGAAAATCGTTATTCTTATGAGCATGCCATTCATATGATTCATGTGTATGGTTTTCATAGTGTACGCTTTTTCGGTCGCAGAGAAGAATAGAGCCCGGAGATACAATAACCCGTATTTACCGACCGCCTGTCTTTTCGGACAGGCGGTTTTTTATCGGGATCAGGAGGAAAAGGATATGCGGTATTACAGAGTACACACAGCGGAAATTGCGTATATGACGCAGCAGCCGAGAGGGATTTTCACGGCAATCTGGAAGCTGGTTGACGAGAAAACCATGAATGAAGAAGAGATTGCGGAGTATTGGCGGAACCGGAAGTATTTTGAGGAGGTCCTGCCGGTGCCGCCTTACTATGAAACCGGCAATACGCAGGGCGCGGTCACGTGGTTCAAGGATACGCCCGAAGGGAACCGTATCTGGAATGAGATGACCTTCTACCGGCAAATGGCAGAGAAGTACGGTATGAAACTGTATATCTCGGAGCGCACGGAAGTGCCGGGCGAAGTGATTTACGAAGATGATTTTCAGGTGGCGGTGATCAACCCGGCGGATGACGGCCGGACAACGACGAAAGAATGCGGAGGGTGAAGATATGGATCTGGTACTGTTAATAGGGAGCGGCGCCGTCGGAAAGATGACGGTCGGCCAGGAACTGCGGAAGATAACGGACTTCCGATTGTTTCACAATCATATGCTTTTCGAGCCGGTGCTTGAGGTTTTCGGGTATCGTGACGGCGCGCTTGTGGAACGGCTCCGGGACGTTCTTTTTGACGCGTTTTTACAATCCAATTACAAAGGGATGATCTTTACGATCATGTGGGCTTTTGACCTGCAGTCCGACTGGGATTATGTCGAGAAGATCACGAAACGGTTTGAGGAAACCGGCGGAACCGTATATTATGTGGAACTGGTGGCGGACCGGGAGGTACGGCTGAAGCGTAACCATACGGAGAACCGTCTCCTCAATAAGGCCTCAAAGCGTGACCTGACGATCTCCGATGACCGGCTTATCCGCGAGGAGACCAAATACCGTCTCGTGAGCCTCGAAGGAGAGATACCGTCTCCGAATTACCTGCGGATCGACAATACGAATCTGGAGCCCGACGTTGTGGCAAAGATGATCAAGGACCATTTTCATCTGCCGGACGCGACCGGAATCGAGCTGTTCAACAGGGTTAAGCTGGAGCCAGTAAGGGAGGATGAACTTGAACTGGTTCATCAGATGCAGGTGGAGAGTTTTATGCCGCTCTACGAGATTTATCAGGACGAAGGCTCGCCCGCGATCGAGCCGCTTGAGCGGATCAAAAGACGCGCCGCCGTACCGAACCGTCAGTACTTTTTCATCGTGAAGGACGGTGCCAGAGTCGGCGTGATCAATCTCGGACACAATGACCCGAACGAGAAGAAGGTGTCGTTCATCAGTCCGATCTTCATCCTGCCGAGATACCAGAACCGCGGACTCGGGTACGTTGCAATTCAAAAGGCATTTGAGATGTTCCCGGAAGTAACGACATGGAAACTGGAGACAATCCTGCAGGAGGAGAGAAACTGTCACCTGTACGAAAAATGCGGATTTGTCCGTGTCGGAGAAGAGAAGATCATAAACGATAAGATGACACTGATCGACTATGAATTTAAGAAAGAATAACGGCATGAAAAAAGTCCCCGGATCGCTCCGGGGACTTGTCATACGTATCGGAATTATCAGCGCTCGAACTCGTAAGGGATGATCGTATCGATCGTGCCGTCCTCATGAATGTTGAGTTTCGTGTATTTTACACAGCGCTCGTGCGTTACGCCGCCGGAAAGCTCACAGTCATGATAGAAGAGGTACCAGTCATCGCCGATCTTAACGATGGAGTGATGCGTGGTCCAGCCGAGTACGGGCTCCATGATGCGGCCCTTATAGGTGAACGGGCCGTCCGGCTTCTCGCCCTCTGCGTAGCAGAGATAGTGCGTGGTACCGGTGGAGTAGGAAAGATAGTATTTGCCGTTGAATTTATGCATCCAGGGACCTTCGAAATAGCGGCGGTCTTCATCGCCTGCCTTCAAAGGCTCGCCGTTCTCATCAAGGATCTGCAGGTGCTTCGGCTCGGTGATAAATGCATCCATTTCGTCGTTGAACTCTGCGAACATCGGTCCGAGTGCGGGCTCATCGCCTTCCGGACGGTGTGCGTTCGGATCGAAGGAACCGGACTGCCACATCTCGAGCTGACCGCCCCAGAGACCGCCGTAATAGCAGTAGGTATGTCCGTCATCGTCTACCAGAACAGCGGGATCGATGCTGTAGCTGCCTTTGATGAAGTTCTCCTGCGGCTTGAACGGACCGACCGGAGAATCGGAAACGGCTACGCCGATATGGAACTGGCCGTTGTAATCCTTAGCGGGAAATACGAGATAGTAGCGGCCGTTCTTGCAGACACAGTCAGGTGCCCACATCTGGTTTTTAACCCACGGAACATCGTCTTCGGAAAGTGCAAGGCCGTTGTCGATGCATTCCGAATCGAGGCTGTCCATCGAAAGTACGTGATAATCCTGCATGATGTACTGGTCGCCGTTGTCGTCATCGGGACAATCATGTGCGAAGTCATGCGAAGGATAAATGTAAATCTTTCCGTTGAATACATGTGCGGAAGGGTCCGCGGTATAAATCTCCTTAACAAGAGGGGTTCTCTCGTTCGGACGTGATAACTTAATCTTCTTCATAAGGGTATTTCCTCCACAGAATAAGTTGGGAGATGTACAAAAATTGCTTTTTGCCTGCGTAGACACACCACCCTATGAATAGATTAAAGTAGTTTCGACCGCAAGACAATCTATTTATTGCGCTATTCCGTTCAAATCTTGCTATTTTTCGGGGAAAATGTTGTCAAAACTCCGTTTCGGTGTCATAATAAATCCGAATTCAGACGGGACGGAGGAAGCCATGGACCGCATTTTAATCGTAGAAGATGACAACAAGATTTCCGTATTATTGAAGGAAGCTCTCGAACGGGAAGGATTCGAGTGCGGGCAGGCATTTTCCGGAACGGAATGCATGCTCAGACTGTCTCTCGAACAGTACCAGCTGATCCTTCTGGATCTTACGCTGCCCGGACAGAACGGCGAGGACGTGCTTCAGACAATGCGGAGCAAGGGAATCGCAACGCCCGTGATCGTAGTCAGTGCGCGTGATGACCTTGATTCCAAGGTGGATGTTCTGAGCATCGGCGCGGACGATTATGTTACGAAGCCGTTTGAGATTAAGGAGGTTGTTGCCCGGATCCGCGTGCAGCTCCGGAAAGCGGCAGGCACGCAGAACGCTGCCAATATCACGTACCGTTCGCTTGTACTGGATCGGGAACATCATCTGGTCAGCATCGGCGGAACGGAGACACCGTCACTTACGAGACAGGAATACCGCATCCTCGAACTCCTTGTGCAGAATCCGAAGAGAGTGTTCTCGAAAGACGCAATTTTTGAGTATGCATGGCAGGAGCCGTACATGGGCGAAACGAAGACGCTCGATGTGCATATCAGCAATCTCCGTAAGAAACTGAAGCAGGTAAGTGAAGAAGAATATATAGAAACCATCTGGGGAATCGGTTACCGGATGAAATAGAAACGATGTGCAAATCGTAAAGAAACGGGAATTCAAATCTTTACCATTTCTTTACTTTTCATTAGCGATGTCTTGAACATTGCCGGTTATGATAAGGCCATAAACCACAAGAGAGGCGGCACACAACATGAGTGATTACATCCTGCAGACACACGATCTGCGGAAGGTTTACGGCAAACAGGCAGCGGTAGACGGCATCGACCTTAAGGTAGAGCGGGGAGCCATCTACGGCCTGATCGGAAAGAACGGCGCAGGCAAAACCACGACTCTGAAGATGATCGGCGGACTGTCCGCACCGACAAGCGGAAGTTTCTCCCTGTTCGGAAAGAGCGGAGCACAGCTCGCGGAAGTCAGAGGGCGCGTGAGCTGCCTGATCGAAGATCC
>JAGADM010000163.1 GCA_017613595.1 Lachnospiraceae bacterium
CCGCAGAGCCACCGCTACATAGTGTATCTTATGTTTTGGCATTTTTCAACCATTTTTTTACAGTTCGATTAACTTTTTCTCGGAAAATGCGAGATTCTCGTAACCGTCTGCGGTCAATACGACCATATCCTCGATCCGGACGCCGCCGAAACCGTCGATGTAAATACCCGGCTCCACGGTCATGATCATGCCTGCCTGCAGGACGCGCTCCTCGCGGGCGTTGCAGTTCGGATCTTCGTGAATTTCAAGCCCTACGCTGTGGCCGAGTCCGTGGCCGAAACAGCCTTCGTAGCCGGCTTCCGCGATGATATTTCTCGCAACCGCGTCAATCTCCTTGCCCTTCTTACCGGGACGTAGTGCGGCAAGCGCTGCGGTCTGCGCGCGGTACACCGTCTCATACACTTCACGCTGCTTCTGGCTTGCCTTGCCGAGTACGACCGTTCTCGTCATATCGGAGCAGTAGCCCTGGTAAACGCAGCCGAAATCCATCGTAACGAAATCGCCGGTCTCAAGCTTCTTCTCCGAAGGCATCGCGTGCGGCATGGACGAATTGATTCCCGATGCCACGATCGGCGGGAACGAATTCGCCGACGCGCCGTGACACTGCATGGAATAGGTAAGCCTTGCGGCAATCTCCAGTTCCGTCACACCCGGCTTGATAAACGGCAGGATTTCGGAAAATGCGAGGTCTCCGATATGTTCCGCCATACGCAGCTTTTCGATTTCCTCCGGTGTCTTAATCCACCGAAGTTCCGAAATGTAATTCGGAACCGGAACAAGCTCCGCGCTTACGGTACTGCTGTATTCCTCAAACTCGCGGTAGGTCATCTTCTCCTTCTCGAAAGCCAGCCGCTCGACATTGTGCTGCTTGCACAGTTCCGAAACAAACAGCGGATAACCGTGCGGAGTCATATCGAGTACCTGGATAAGTCCTTTTACTTCCCTTTGCGCCTGGAACAGGAAACGGAAATCCGTAAGCAGATAAGCCGCCTGTTTCGTCACAAGAAGGACTCCGGTATCGTTCGTATAACCGGAAATATATCGGATATTAAACGGGTCGGAAACCAGTACGGCATCGGCCTTCATTACCGGGAACATGTCCCGGACACGATTTAACAGATCGGGCATTACTCTTCTTCTCCCCAAAGTTCGATTAATTTATCCATTGCGGCAATGTAGCCGTCCATGCCGAGACGCATGATCACGGTATCACAGGCGGGCGAGGTCACGCACTGGCGGCGGAACTGCTCCCGGTTGTAAATGTCGGTCAGATGCACCTCAATCTTATGCATGGGAATATCTAAGAGGCAGTCATAGATGGCGTAGCTGTAATGCGTCAGCGCGCCGGGGTTGATGATAACACCGTCGACCTGATCATCCGCAGCCTTCTGCAGCCGGTCAATGATGGCTCCTTCGTAATTGCTTTGGAAACATTCCACTTCGATTCCGCGATTCTTCGCTTGTTCTTCAATCAGGGCAATCAGATCGTCATAGCTCTCATACCCGTAAATCAACGGGTTCCGCTTGCCGAGAAAGTTCAGGTTCGGTCCGTTCACGACCAGTATCCTGCGTCCCATAGTCCAACCTCCTTTTCAAACTTGTAATCCTTTAAAGCCGCCCCGAAGGGCAGGCATCGTTCACTAAATACAGCGTTCCACTTCTCCGACGAGCTCGTCTTCGCTCCGTCCGTCGGTCATGATCACGCGGTGCGCCGTCATACGGTACGCAAACATTCTCTCCGTCAGCATACGCTGCAGCTGCTTGCCGTCCTCCGGCAGAAGCGCCCGGTACGGTTCGTCCGCCACGCGCTCCTCAATATGTTCGGGGGCGATACCGAGACAGATGACATAGCCGAGTCTTCGAAGTTTCTTCTGGTTCTTCGGCCGGATCGGCATTCCGCCGCCCGTCGCGATGACGTTCTGCTTTCCTTTCAGGACCAGTTCCTTTAATACGATCGACTCGAGGTCGCGGAAGTATTCCTCGCCCTTGGTCTCGACAATCTTCGGAACGGTCATTCCCATCTTCTCTTCGATCAGGCGGTCCGTATCGATGAATTCATAGCCGAAATCCTTCGCTACGCGCTGTCCGATCGCCGCCTTGTTGCTTCCCATGAATCCGATCAGCACGAGGTTCGTGTTCTTCAGCTTCTTAAGACGGTTCTTGCGGTAGAAGAACAGGATGAACTTCTCAAGAGGCCGCTTCAGAACGATCTGAATCTCTTCGCGCTTGTTGATCGGTTTTACCAGAAATGACCGGATGCCGGCGCGGTTTGCTCCGTAAACGTCCGTAAACAGCTGGTCGCCGATGAACAGGGTATTCTTCTTCGTGGTACCCATCACAAGCATCGCCCGGCGGTAGTTCCTGCGGAGCGGCTTATGCGCATTGAAGATGTAATGCAGCTTAACGCCCTTAATGGAAACGCCGCGGTAGAACCTGCGGACACGGGGTGCTTTGTTGTTCGAGAGGAGGCAGATCCGAAAGCCGATCTTATTGAGTCTGCGGAACAGCGCGATCACTTCTTCATTGGCGTCATTGCCGTGTTCCACAAGCGTGTTGTCGATATCGTAGATCAGCCCCCGGTAGCCCTGCCGGTAAAGCGACTCATAGTCGATGTCATAACTGGATTCCGCCATTTCGGCGGGATAAAACCTGGAAAACATACTCAGTAACGGTTCCTTCTTCGGATTTCCGCGGAAATCCCGGGATTTTTCAGAAAAGGTGGCACAGCATCCCGCCATGCCACCCTTAAAAGAACTTACTCGTCTTCGTCCTTAACCTTATCGGACTCTTCGATTACTCTTGCCTGAACATCGGCCGTTGCAGGCTCGTATCTTGCGAATTCATAGGAATAGTCGCCGATACCGCCGGTCATGGAACGGAGGTCGGTCGAATAGCCGAACAGCTCGGACTGCGGGATATCCGCAATGATCTCCTGCTTGCCGTTTGCAAGCGGATTCATACCGAGCACGCGGCCGCGGCGTTTGCTGAGGTCGCCCATGATATCGCCGGTGAACTTATCCGGAACAACAACCTTAAGGGTTGCGATCGGCTCGAGAATGATCGGCATAGCGTCCATGATACCGAGCTTGAAAGCCTTTCTCGCGGCAAGCTTGAATGCCATTTCGTTCGAGTCAACCGGATGATAGGAACCGTCGATAAGCGTAGCCTTGATGCCGACTACCGGATAACCGGCAAGCGGGCCTGCAAGAACGCTCTCCTGGATACCTTTCTCAATTGCCGGGAAGAAGTTCTTCGGAACGGAACCGCCGAAGATCTTCTCTTCGAAGATGTACGGCTTATCCAGATCTCCGGAAGGTTCAAATATCATAATAACATCACCGAACTGGCCTGCGCCGCCGGACTGCTTCTTATGACGTCCCTGAACCTGAACCTGCTTCTTAATGGTCTCACGGTAAGCGATCTTCGGCTTGCTGATCACCATCTCCGCCTTATAACGGCTGAGGATCTTGCTGACCGTTACCTCAAGGTGCTGGTCGCCGATACCGTAAAGGAGTGCCTGACGGTTCTCCTTATCGTTAACAAGAGCAAGCGTCTTGTCCTCTTCCATAACACGGGACAGAGCCTGTGAAATCTTATCGTCATCGCCCTTGTTCTTCGCTTCGTAACGAACGTAGGTGTAAGGAACGGAGAACTTCACCGGATCGTAGATGATCGGGTTGGCCTTCGTGGAAAGCGTATCGCCGGTCTGGGTATCGGAAAGCTTACCGATTGCACCGATATCGCCTGCGTACAGTTCCTTAACCTCAATCTGCTCCTTGCCGCGAAGGACATACAGACGGGACAGTTTTTCTTCGGTTTCCTTATTGGCGTTGTAGATAACGGAATCGCTCCTAAGAACGCCGGAGCAAACCTTGATGAGGGAGAACTTACCGATGAACGGATCGGCAATCGTCTTCCAAACGCGTGCGGAGAAATCCTTGTTCGCGTCATAGTCCGCGAAGAATGTCGTTCCGGTCTTCTGGCTCATACCGGTAACAACGCCCTTGTTCGGTGACGGGAAGTACTTGTCGATGGCCTGCAGGAGGGCAAATGTCCCTCTTGCCTGTACGCCGGAACCGCAAAGGATCGGAACCATGTCGCCGGCGCCGACGCTCGTACGGATGGCATTCTCGATCTCAACCATCGTGAACTCTTCGCCTTCGAAATACTTCTCCATCAGTTCCTCGCTGGACTCCGCGATGGACTCCATCAAAGCGGCGCGGTAGTTCTCGGAATATTCCTTGCAGTACTCCGGAATATCGCCGTCAACATACTCGCCGAGATTATTCGTGAAACGGCGGCCTGCGTTCTTTACTACGTTTACGAAGCCGACGAATTTCTCATTCTCACGGATCGGGGTATGGAACGGAGCAATACGGTTGCCGTAGCG
>JAGADM010000164.1 GCA_017613595.1 Lachnospiraceae bacterium
GGACTGAAAATCCTCGTGTCACTGGTTCGATTCCGGTTCTGGGCATTTTTTCATATCTTGACGGTATGAAAAGATGGAGCACGACGCATTCGAAAACGGCTTCGCCGGGCGTCGCGCAGGTCATCAGGACTCTTCCCGCTTCGCGGGCCCCTCCTCATGACATATGGAGCACTAGCTCAGTCGGTAGAGCACTTGACTTTTAATCAAGGTGTCGCGGGTTCGAATCCCGCGTGCTTCACACAGAAACATGAAATCCCTGCAAAAGCCTTATTCAAAAAAGCGTTTTGCAGGGATTTTGTGTATTCAGGATTGTATTCCTTTGGTCTCTATATTAAAATAGATAGCGAATAAGCGATAAAGGGGAATCGGGTATGAAAAAGCATTTGGGAATCGGGGTAGGACTTCTGGTCCTTTTTCTTGTTTTTACGGTTTTAGTGAAAACGGTGGATGTGCAGCCGATCGGAAGACAGGGAACAGACGTCGGATTTGCCTCTGTTAATGAAGATTTTCATAGTTTCTTCGGAGAGAGCAAGACCGTGTATAAGGTAACCGAGGTAGTCGGTTATATCGGGCTTGCCGCTGCCGGAATCTTTGCTTTGATCGGTTTTCTTCAGTTGGTTAAGAGAAAGTCACTTTGTAAAGTCGACAGGGATATTCTTCTTCTCGGAGGACTTTACGCGGTTCTTCTCGTGTGCTATATTTTATTTGAAAAGATAGTGATCAACTATCGTCCTCCTTTCTGCGCAGAGGATGCGCTAGAGGCGTCGTTTCCTTCCACGCATACGCTGATGCTTCTCGGGATAATGGCATCAACGATTATGCAGATTTTATATCGTTTGAAGGACACGAAGCTGCGCGTATTCTGTTCCTCACTGTGCGGAGTGATTGCTCTTATTGTAATTGTCGGCCGCGCCGTATGCGGTGTTCACTGGCTGACCGACATTATCGGAGGACTGCTGCTTTCGGCAGCGTTATCATGGATTTATTACGCGGTCGCATTTGCCGCGAAGAAAGAGGAGAAGTCCGAGTCATAAGGACTGAGTTGCCGGCGAAGCAGGCGCACCGGCGACAGGGGGTATGCCTGCGGCAAGGTGGAAAATATGATATTAGACGAGCAGGACCTGAGAAACGGATTAAAATACATCGTCGGTACATGGCAGCCGGATTATGTGGTGAATATGTTTTCATCGGATCTGGCGCATATTCCTGCGGCTGAATTCAAGTCAACGGACGGTGTCGTATTTACCGCGATCAGTTTTACTTTTTATGAAGATCATACGCTTTTGATGAAGAATTCCGTGACCGGCAGAGAAGTCAGAGGAACCTGGGAGCAGAAGAGCTATGGTGAATTCCGGTATACTCTGAACGGATTTTTAAATCTGCCGGCGGGAACCAATGCGGAAGTAGCGGAAACGCTTCGCATGCAGGACGGGGATAAACTGGTATTCAGTCTGGGAGTCATTGCGATTGCCCTTAAGAAGATCGCAGACGGTAATATTTCCGAAGCGAAGAAGCAGGATATCGGTGATCTGCCGGGCGACGAAGCGATGAACGAAATCGTCGGGACTTACGGGGTTCAGAAGCTTCGCACGTATTCGGACGAGGGATTTATCTGGATTTCCGCTGATGAGCAGCGTGAGAAATCGGCCGGAGATGATGTGCCGGATGCAGAGGACTATGCACTGCAGATGCTTGATTGGAAGGTGGAATTTACCTCTGAACATCAGGTCTTCGTATGGATGAAGATCCCCGAAGGAACATCGCAGACAGAGCTTGATGAGGCTGTTAAGCAGGGCGAGGTTGCCTGCGTAAAGGACGGAATGTTTGCCGAGAAGGCGCTTGAGTGGAAGGCAGTGAACGGTCGGTATTATTATAACACCGGTGAGCGCAGGGAAGTGTTCGGGGAAGTGCAGTCTCCCTGGGATGAGCTGAAAAGCGATGAGGAAGGGAATCTCTTCTTCCTGAACAATACGCTTCTGCTTCGGAAACAGTAGAAACGGAATTGTTGCACCAACGGGCTGTCAAAGCCGGATGAAATGAAAGGCATAAAAATACCGCTGCAAACCGGAAACGGGTTGCAGCGGTTCTTTTATGCTTTGCCGAGAAGTTTCTTAATGCGCCGTTTCAGAAAGCCTACGGCTCTTCGTCGGAATATCCGTACCGGCGCGAAGAATACATGCAGTCGGGAATAAAGCTTATAGCCGAATTCATTGACGGAATGCTCTTTCCTGTCGCGGTAGAAGCCGGTCATGATTCCGATAATGTCATCATCGGTTGTTCCGTATTCCTTCGCTATGCAGTTGTCTCCAAGGATTACGTAATGTCCGTCAGGAAGCACTTTTATAATACGATGGAGAACATAATCGGAACCGCGGTGGTAAAGGACGACGTCGTATTTTCCGCAACGCTCGCCGGGTTTCTTATGCCGGACCGTAAACAGGTCGCGCTCCTGACGAAGAAGCGGAAGCATGCTGACGCCTTTGAAGCGGTAAGTCATTTCCTCATTTGTCTTAAGAAAGTCGTCGTAAGTCATGGAAACCTCAAGATATTACCGTAAAGCCAGCTGGATCAGCCAGAGAACCATCAGATGCACGGGATAGAACAGGTAAAAAGCGTATTTCAGCACCGGACCCTTCACGAAACCGCGCCTGCCGTTATACATGGCCATCAATATGTAGGCCGGGAAGCTTGCCATCTGTAAAATAATGCAGCCGATAAAAGCAATGACGATCAGATCCTTCTGTGCCACGTAGATTAAGAGGATAAATGCGACCCCGGAGATCCGGTAATCAGCGGCGAAGAAATAGGTAAACACGAACAGTGCGATCAGAAGCAGGCCGCGGAGCGCGAATCGGTCCCGATAGCGTTCATAGATGCAGAGCGCGATATAACCGAGAAACAGCGTGAAGAACACGTTTTGCCGGTTGTAGGGAACCTGTCCGTGGACAACGTCAAAAGGAAACTCCGAAATCAGCGCGGCAATCAGCAGGCTGAGCCCGTAGCGAAAACGGTTGGACGTATGTTTCCAACCCTCGACGAGGAGAAAGCAAAACAGCGGAAAGGCGGTTCTTCCGATGCACCGCATCAGAAAATACGGTGTAATGGTACGAGATGAGAGCATCGGGAGGGAAAGCGTAAAAAGCTCAGTCCGCAGAAAAGGAACATATGAATTGAGAAACGAAGCGGTGTGATCAATCAGCATTGTGATCACGGCGACCAGTTTCAGCACGCTTCCGCTTAATAATCGATTGTCAACCTGACGGGATTCTTCGCTCATTTCATGCCCTCATAGGATACCCTGGCGGCTTCCGGATCCATATTACAGCCGAGCCGGTACAGAGAAACCATCTCGGTCATTCGGATGATCAGGTCCATGGTCTTGGCAAGCTTCGCCGGATCTTTGGATCGGTATGTCTGCTGAAACAATACGGAAAATGCATTCTGCGGGCTGATCTTCTCAATATGATTGGTCGTATCCCTGGTGAGAATGCAGATTGCCTTAACGGGAACGGATGTATTGGTGCTGAGGTGGTGCTTCCCGTCCCACGGAGATCCGTAAACACGGACTTCGTCTTCACCGATATGGATGAACGGCTTGTCATCGTTGATCATCGTTACCCGGTCGCCGAATACTTCCCGCCAAAGCCGTGCGTGCGTGGATTTGCCGGTGCCGCTCAGTGCGGCGAAAAGATAGCCCTGTCCGTCAACGGCCAATGCGGAAGAATGGAACAGAATGGTATCATAGTCGAGAAGAGCCTCGGTGAGTTTGCGCTGAACGGCAAGGGTTTCGAGGTAGGCTTTCGAAGAAGGTCTTTGAATGGTATTATATAAAGGCTCTTTTTCTGCGAGGATATCCTGTTCTGTTGTTTGTATGGTCATTACAGGTGATTGAACGGAGCGATACTCTTCGCATAACTCGTGAATCATAGAATAGTGAGTCTCGATTGAAACAGGAACACCTGTGAAAGAATAATTGAACGAAGACATATGTTCCCCTCGTAAAAAAAGGCAAAAAAAAGGCACAGTAACACTTACTGTACCCTGTTTAATAATCTTAATCTCTAGGACAAGGAATATCTACTTCTGTACGACATGTTGTTGATTCACAGATAACGCCACCATCAGTTTCGATGCGGACGATTTCTAAATCCACTTCATCAAAAGATAACATGATAACCCCTCCAATATAAAGTCTAATCAAACTATACTACATTTGTCGAAAAAAGTCAACAGAAAATATTGGGTTAAATTATACGATTAAAAATATGGCTTTTTCTATACTAATTCGGAGTGGGCGTTGACAAAAAACGTGAGTAGTCCATCTTCATGCATTGTCTTATCTGTTCAATTTGCCAGTCCCTTTTTTGCGGGTTGCATTCAGACAATTCCTGACATCCAACCGGACGTCGGCAAGAGAAGAAGAGAGGACATTTCTCACACAGCGGCATTTCAGGGAGATATTCACGCCACTTTCCGGAAGCTGTTGACGAATCAGGATCATATATATTTCCTACTGAAGGAAGATTAACGATGTTTTCGCAACGAACCAGATCACCTGTTGGTAGAATAATAACAGAAGAAGCATTATCGGCAGTACAGCAAAACCTCTTGTATGCTCTCGAAACATGAGATGACAAATTGAACCCTTTGCTAATAACATATTCGAGCAGTTGCTTAGCGGAATCGTAGAGGGATATGCGATCAGACTCGGAACGATTAATAGGAAATGCGCCTGCATTTTCAAATAGCGGCGATACTTTTATAGTGATTAGTGATTTGTTCTCTATCAGAACTGACAGCTCGTCAATGAGCGAAAACATATCGGACACATTGTAATCGTCTATGTTAAGTCTAATGACTAAAGCGATATCGGTTTTGCTGATATTCTTTATGTTGTTCAAAACGACGGAATAAGCATCTTCAATTGGTTTTGAAAAGGCTTTTGCACGAGTATAGATTTCTTTTGTGCCGTCCAGAGTAATCTGAATCATTTGCAATCCCCAATTTGTAATCGCTCGATTCAGAAGATCAGCGTTGAGGAGATACCCATTGGTTACCAAAGAAGAGACTATCGTATATTGTCCGTCAGAAATCAGGTTAGAACATATAAGATCAATAATGTCTGAAGCGAGTAACGGTTCCCCGCCAAACCAGTGCAAAGAGAGTTGTTTATTAGGCGTCGATACTTTCTTAATAAAGCGACAAACTTGAAGAGCCGTTTCCGGAAGCATGGTCGTCCTTTGAATACCTTTTTCGAAACAATAAAAGCAGTTGGCGTTACACGTTGTGGTAGGAAGAATAGTGATAGTCCCAGCCGTTTCTTTCTCAGAGACAAGCGAAAGGATAGACTCTAATTCCTTACATAGTGTATTTTCTCTAAATCCATCGGGGACGAAAAACCATTTTTCCACAAGCTCTTTGCGTTCGTCTTCTTTCACCGGTTGTGTGACAAAGAGAAACTCTTTTGTTATACAATTGTATATCAATGAGCCATTATTAACAGGAGATTGTATGCAAGAAAACGAGAGACGATAGTTATCGTCTCTCGAATAGCGTTGTGAACCTAGTATTTTTTTAATGGTTTCGTTTGCCGGAAAAATCTGAATCATGAAGACTCCTAGTTAACGAAATATGCAGATGCAGACCGGCTGTATTTCATTAAAGCAATAAGAAGATTCTTTAAGGTTACATTGTCACCGGCATTATTGATTCCGCTGCGGCAACGATGTTCAAAACTGTACTGAACGGACTCACTGATAGGCGTATTGCCATTATAAACGGTAAAAGTAAACGGCTGTGAGAACTCTACAGGAGACATTTTGTTGATAGAAAAATAATTATTTCCTGTAAGGGAGTATGTATCATTGACTGCATTTCCGAATATGGAAGTGTAATTCACTTTCAGGCGAACATTGCTAGGAGAAAGAGAAGAATCCAGATTAACATAGATGTTCATGGAAATCTTATTGTCCAAAGCCAATGTATAGCTGGTAAATGTTGCAAGCGGATTTGAAACCGTTGATACAATATTGTTACACTGGTTTAATGTAGGCATAGTTGAGGTTGCATAGGAAGAATAACTTCCAAGATAAGAACTGGCCAACTGGCTGGTGTGATAATCGAAATACGTCTGTGAAGCAGCGCCATAGTTCAGCAAATCAGCAATAAGTCTATTCATGGAAGCGTTGCTGCCAGAAAAACCACTTGCGGCATATTCAGCAAAGGAACCGGAAACGATTGGCGCAATATAAGTCTTACCGTCTTTTTCAGCATAGAGCGTAACATTTACGGTATCACACATATCACACGATGCAAGACCGGGGTAAAGGAAAAGATAACGAGACGATCCTCCATATTGATAAGTCCCAGACTGAGGATAGATGACTTTACTCTTCCAGGTATATGTATTTGAACCTGTATCATAGAACTGACGCTCGGTATAAATACGGATGTTTGTAAACCCTTCATCATCAACCTTATTGGTCTTCAAATAATAGCGAAGGGTAAGGTCACTCTCTAACTGCAAGGAAACGGCAAAACCCTTATATTCCATTGTGTAAGGGGCATCTGTATCAATAAAAGACTGATCAGCATGATTCTGGGACGCAGGAGTAATCGTATTTCCGAGCGACGTGGCGGCTCCGGTGCCGATACGGTAGAATACTTCATAGCTGGTATTCGGATACAGGCCGGAAAATACGGAATCGCTGGTCCAGGTGCCGTTAGAACCGAGACGATATTGAACACCGTCAATTGCTTTAACCGTGATGGTGGTGGGCGTTACTCTGGTAACGCAGGGAACATTGATGATGTCGGTCTCATTATCATCGAGAGCGAATGCTGTTGCCGGCAGGATGCACAGAATCAGAGCCAGGCTCAACAGGATGGATAAGAGTTTTTTTGATTTCTTCAAAAGTAATTCCTCCTCATGGAAAATAGTAAGGCCTCTGACAGAGACCGCTTAACGTCCGCATACTATTATAAAGCGCGCGCGCGGGCGCGTCAATTGATTTTTGTGTTTTGAAGCCCTTAAACCCCTTGTTTTATGCTGTTTCGGGGTGAAAAAAGGCAAATGTGCTTGTCATTTTCCTCTTTTGATAGTATTCTGTAGGGAGGAATCGCGAAAATCGATACGTTGGATTTCGGAAAATGAAACGAGGAGACGCGGGGAATGGATTTTTGTGTACATATCGGATTCGGGGCGGATTGGGTTCTGCAGAAGCAGCAGGAGCACGATCTTCCGGTAGTGAAGATCAAGGAAGAACTTCTGAAGCAGTTCGGCGAGTATGCCGAGGTGACAAAGCAGAGCCTGGTGGAACTTGCCGTCGTTTTGAAGGGAATCACCGACGAAAAGGATGAGGCTGTCCGTATCGGATTCAATGCCGTGGCGCAGTTTTATCCGGAACTGGCGGACGACGCGCACAGCGCGGAGGACGACGGACTTGTAATCTGTTCCGGAGACATCTGCGCGGTTTGGGCTGTGGACTGTGATGACCAGGGGCGGGAGGCTCCTTCCGTTACCACGCAGAACCTGATTCAGGCGCTTCACGGATGGGATGAATATAAACAGATCTGCTGGGAAATAGTGGACATTGCTCCGCAGATTCGGAAATACAGGACTTTTGAAAGCTTTCTGTTCCAGAATTATCTGTTCTCGGTCAATGACGGCTGGGGACTTTCGACGGCGCTCGGTTATCTTGCGCGGCTGATGGAGGAGTTGGGACTCATCACATTTGCCGGCAACAAGAAGCCGGTGGAACTGCGTCTTGCCGTCAAATCCGACCCCGGACGCTACACGCTTGCGGAAGCGTTCGACATCCTTCGGAATGATGAGGACAAGAAGCGTCTGATCTGCTTTGATATCAGTGAATTTATGGATTCGTCGCGGGAAGAGGAACTGAAGCAGTTTCTGAAGGACCTGATCTCTCTGGAATCACATTATATCTTTGCGTTCCGGATACCGTTTATTGAGCCTGAGTCGCTGAAGCATATGCGCGATGTCCTCTCGGATATTCTTTATGTGAGGACGATCAGCGTACCGCCGGCTAGCGACGCGGAACTCTGGGAGTGCGCGCGGGAAAGCCTCGAAAAGTACGGAATGGAACTTTCCGAAGAGACAAAGGGAATCTTCTTCGCCCGTCTCAGCAGAGAAAAGAGCGACGGCCGTTTCTACGGCATGCAGACGGTTCGGAAACTGGTATGCGAGATTATATGGCTTAAGCACAAAGCCGATGCCTGTGTTTATGATGACAGCGAAGGCAGAGAAGATCCGTCACCTGTGATTTCCAGGGAAGATGTAGAGGGCCTTTGTGATGATTTCGAGGATTCGAAGAAGAGCGGTCTCGAGGAACTATCCGAAATGATCGGCATGGAGGAAATCCGCGAGCGTATCATCGAAATCGTTTCCCAGGTAAAGCTTGCGATTAACAATGATAATATGGATAAACCCTGTCTGCATATGCGCTTTGTCGGTGCACCGGGTACAGGTAAAACAACGGTCGCGCGGCTTGTCGGAAAGATTTTCGCGGAGGAGGGAATCCTTCGAAACGGCTATTTCTTTGAGCATACGGCAAGGGATCTCTGCGGCGAGTATATCGGACAGACGGCGCCCAAGACGGCGGCAATATGCCGCGACGCTTACGGGTCGGTCCTGTTTATCGATGAAGCGTACGCGCTCTACGCGGGCGACGAGCGGGCGAGCGATTACGGCAAGGAAGCGCTGACTACGCTTGTTTCGGAGATGGAAAATCACCGCTCCGATATGGTCGTGATCATGGCCGGCTATAAGGATGACATGAATAAGCTCATGGAAGGTAATGCGGGGCTTCGCAGCCGCATGCCGTTCATGCTGGAGTTCAAGAGTTATACGAAGGAGCAGCTTCTTCAGATATTCCTTCTCATGGCCCGCAAACATTTCCGTTGTGAGGATTCGCTCGAAAAGGCGGCGAAGGAATTCTTCGACAAGCTGGATCCGGCATATATGAGTTCCCTGGATTTCGCGAATGCTAGATTTGTCCGCAATCTGTACGAGCGGACCTGGTCGAAAGCAGCGGTACGTATGCAGATCACGGGAACAAAGGAGATTGTGCTGACCGGCGAAGACCTGACGGTCGCTGCCGCCGACCGCGAGTTTTCGGAACGGCTTTCGGTAAAACAGAGCATCGGATTCTAAAGCCTTTTCATGCAAAAATCCAACTTCGAAAGATGCGGGAATACATTTTTTTCGTCACTATCGCGGGATGCGGTCTTCGGGCCGTCATCCCGATTTTTTTATCCAAATGTGCAAAAAGATGTATTATCTTTACTTTTCTTTGGTAAAAATTTCCTTTGTTGATTATTGCCAACAAAGTAAAAATCGTGCTTGCCTAAAAGCGTCTTATGAGAGGGGAAATGCCACAAAAAAGACTCTCATTTGCCGCGAAAACGGGTTTTTCGTCATATTTAAGGTGAGTTTTTGCCGAAAAACGGGATTTTAAGCTGTTGAATCAGAGGGGACGGCGGAGGCCGAAAGAGAGGCTCCGAAATGCACAAATTGGTCAATTTTACCATTAATACCAAATGACTACTAACTATTTTGCCTCTTTTTTTGTCAAAATGTTCCAAAAAGGATGATTTTTTATATTGACAAAAGGGTGGGTTTTGTCTAAAATGTAGCTTGTTTGGATAAAAGTATGGACAATTTTTACTTTTATGATAACTTCGGAACAAGATTGCGGAGGTAAAGAGCTGTGAAAGGTTTCTTCCGAAACATAGTAAAGCACAGAGCGCATGTCGTTATGGCGCTGCCGGTGTTCCTGCTGTTGTTTTTCATTATGTATGTGCCGATGACAGGTTTGCTGCTGGCATTTAAAGACAGTAAGGATCTTATGGAACGCGGACTCTACGGAGCAAGGTTCAACAATTTTGAGAACTTCCGCTTCATTATCCAGTCCAAAACAATCTTTATCCGTATGCTCCGCAATACGTTTCTGTACTATGTGCTCTTTACGGCAATCGGAACGGTTCTGAACGTTGCAATCGCCATCGCGATTGACCAGTTCATCCTGAAGAGGGTCGGCAAGACGATGCAGACGCTGATGATCATCCCCGTCTTCATCTCCTACGCAGCCGTACAGTTTATTGTTGAAGCATTTATCAGTAAGGATCTCGGCATCATCAACCGCCTGCTCGGAACGACTACAAGCTTCTACGGCGAGAAGAAGTACTGGCCGACGATCTTAACGATTACAAAAATCTGGAAAGATACCGGTTATGGTTCGGTTCTTTATATGTCCGTTCTTGCCGGAATCGATTCCGAACTTTACGAGGCAGCCGAGATTGACGGTGCGGGACGTTTCCGCAGAATCTGGCACATCACCCTTCCGAGCCTGATTCCGATGATTACCGTTATGCTCCTGCTCTCCGTAGGTAATATCATGAAGTCCGATACCGGTCTCTTCTACCAGGTTACCCGTAACGGCGGTGCCATCAAGGAGACGACAGAGGTTATCGATTCCTACATCCTCGGTCAGATCAAGGGCGCCGGAATCAACTCCTTCGGTTATACATCGGCTTCGTCCCTGTTCCAGTCGGTTGTCGGTCTGTTAATGATGCTGATTGCCAACTTCACGGTCCGTAAGATTGAACCGGACAACGCGTTGTTCTAGGAAGGGGGCGGATTCAGTGTCAAAAGAAGACAGACTTAAAAGAAAAGAAGAGAAGAAAAAGGCCAAGCTTGACCTTATGACCTCGCGGAAGGAAAAGTTCACGTTCGGACAGCTGATTCTCGGAATCATTCTTCTCGCATATACATTGTTCTGTTTCCTGCCGGTAGTGCTTGTATTTGTCTCCGCATTTACCGACGAAATGACAATCACCAATAACGGTTACTCGCTGTTCCCGAAGAAATGGTCGTTAGAGGGTATGAAGAACGTTCTTTATGCTCCCGACAAGATCGTTTCCGCATATAAGGTTACTTTGATTGTGACGATCTGCGGTACCCTGCTCGGACTGCTTGTAATGAGCATGTTCGCTTATGCGATCAGCCGTAAGGATTTCGTTCTGAGAAGATTCCTTTCGATCTTCCTGATCATCCCGATGCTCTTCAACGGCGGACAGCTTTCCGGATACCTGATCTTCTCCAATTACTATCATTGGCAGAACACTTACTGGGTGCTGATCCTTCCGATGTGCGTCTCGACGATGAACGTTATCATTCTTCGAACCTACATCGTAAACAGCATTCCCGCAGAGCTGATCGAAGCGGCAAGAATCGACGGAGCAGGCGAATACAGAACCTTCTTCGGAATCGTATTCCCGCTTATGAAACCCGCGCTTGCAGCTGTCGGATTCATGATGGCTACCGCATACTGGAATGACTGGTCCAACGCTTACATCTTCATTACCGAAGACAAATACACACCGCTTCAGCTTCTGCTGATCCAGATTCAGAGCCGTATCGATTTCCTTGCGAACAGCCCGAACATCCCGACCGCGGCTAAGCTTGCCATGAAGGCTACGACGCATTCCACGACGATGGCAACGGTTATCATCGTTATCGCGCCGATCATGGTTGTGTATCCGTTCTTCCAGAAGTATTTCATCAAGGGTCTGACAGTCGGATCCGTAAAAGGTTGATATTCCCGGACTTGCAATTCCGCAGTCCTTGAATATAAAAAACATTTTTATGAATGGGAGGTTTCATTCGAAATGAACAGTCTCAAAAAAGTATTGGCTGTTGCGCTTTGCGCAATGATGGTCCTCGCTCTTACGGCCTGCGGAAACAAGGACAAAGGCGAAATCACCATCAAACTCACCCGCGCTACGTTCAACTGTGTTCCGGATTCGGGACAGGTAAAGAAAGTTGAGGATGCTATCAACAAGTATCTGAAGGATAAGGGTAAGAACTACAAGGTAGAGATTACCGAGATCGCTTCTGATGAGTATGTTGATAAGGCTAAGCTTAAGCTTACCAATAAGGAGATCAACCTTCTTTGGACCGCTTCCTGGGAGTCCGGTATCGGCACGAACGATCTCGTTCCTGCTAACTCCGTAAAGGACATCACCAAGCTCCTTGAGGGTACCACTCTTTACAACTCCATGGACAAGGGTCAGTGGGAAGCTACGAAGTATAACGGAAAGAACTACTTCATCCCTGTTTACAAGGATAACGTAGAAGGTTACGACCTTATGTTCCGTGATGCTGCACTTGGTTCTTTCGATGTTAAGAGCGTTAAGACTCTTGCAGACCTTGAGCCCCTTCTTAAGGCAGCTAAGGATGCCGGTCTCAGCCATCCTTTCCTTACCCAGAAGACTCCTATGTTCTATCGTTTCTACATTGACAAGTTCGATTTCTTCACCGCAGACTCCGCTTCCAACTGGGTTTCCGTTAAGAGAGACACCAACGAAGTTGTTTGCACGATTGACCAGCCTGAGTACGCTGAGTACTGTAAGTTGATGGGTAAGTGGGCAGAAGCCGGCTACATCAATGAGAGCGAAGCTACCAAGACGACCGATGAGAACATGACCAAGTCCCAGAACTGGGCAGTTTCATGGTGGACCGACGTTCCGGTTAATGCTGAGGCATCCAGCCGTTACGAGCAGCCTGTAACTCTTCAGGCTTACACCAACAGATGGGCTCATTCCACTTCTGCTCTTGGTTCCTGCTACTGCATCACCGCTAACACGAACGAAGAGACCGCTAAGGCCTGCATCGATTTCATGGGTCTCCTTTACACCGACAGCAAGCTTGCTGACATCTACACCTTCGGTATTGAAGGCGAGGACTTCAAGTATGACGGCAATAAGGTTGCTAAGATTAAGGATGCTAAGTACAACCACTCCATGTGGGAGTCTGCTTCCGCTACCGTTGTTACTCCTGAGAGCGGCGAGCCTGATAACAAGGCTGACCTTTACAAGACCTTCAACGGCACTGCACAGACCTCTTGCGCAGCAGGTTTCCGTTTCGATATGACGAAGGTTCAGGCTCAGTACACTGCTTGTAAGGCAGTATTCGATGAGTACGGTTTCGTTCTTGAGAACGGTGGCGTTAAGGAAGCTAACGTTGACGCTCAGATCGCAGCATACAAGAAGGCTTTGAAGGAAGCCGGTCTTGATGATGTTATCGCAGAGTTCACAGCTCAGTACAACGCTTTCAAGAAATGATAATAAACCGAACATGATTCGCGTTTAACAATGCACCGGAAGAGGGTGACCTCTTCCGGTGTTTTTTATTCATTTGCCTTTTCCCCGGAAAAGCGGTATAATGTGGAGCATAATATAAGGAATGAAAAGGTCACAGGTAGTTATTATGAATATGAAAAAGAAAAGAGCCGGATTTGCAGGCGGTCTGATCTATATGCATGCCGCGCAGATGGTTCTTTTGCTCGGTATCATGCTCACGCGTGATATCAGCCTGAAGAAAGGATTTCTTCCGGAAGCAGCGAGCCAGTTGGTTGCGCTCACGGTTCTGATGCTTCTTACGATTGCGTATTTTCTGCTTACCGGGAAGAAGGAACGAAAGAACGAAACAACACTGTTCTGGCTGATGGCAGGCGCGGATGCGGCTTATCAGCTGGTTGATTACATTCTGTTCGCGAAAAAGGTTAAACCGACCGGCGAGGACCTCTGGTTCTGGGCGGCGGGGATTGCCGTACTTATCGTATTTACGGTAGTTCAGATTATGGCGGACAAGGGACCGTGGAAGTTTTTGATGACGATTGTCATTCCGGTCCGCGCAATTATATCCGTGCTTGGTCTGATCCGGTATAAGAACGAATTTCTCCATGCCAAGGTTATGATTCCGATGTTCCTGCTGATGGCACTTTTACTGGTGCTTTTTGTCTGGACGGGAGAACGCTTCAGTCTGGCTGTCGGCTGTATGCTTGTCATCGCGCAGATAGTTGTTTCCGTAATGACCATACGGAAACTGGCGAAATCGCCGAGTATTATGCAGGCGCTCACCGGACTAGCCCGCGGAAAGAGCGAGAAGAGTATCCTTTTCGTATTCTGGATCGTGGCAGCGGTTATTCTTGTGATCACGATCGCCCTACAGCTGATCAAGTATTATGAGATTGTCGGGAAAATGTTAAGCATTACCGGCATTTGTCTGCTGATCCTTCTGTATTATTCGATCGGCGGAATTGAGGCTGAGGTTAGAGAATCGTTCGGTGTCGATGTAAATGATGCGGCGAAGAATGCCGTATACGGCGTATTTGTCCGGATGTATGACCCGGCGCAGAAGCTTGACGACGTGAAGACTTACCGCATTGCGGTTCACGGTGAGCACGACGAATCCGAGGTCGAGGAAGCCATTGCGAAACTGAACGAAACGGCAGGGACTTCCCTCGATATTGTTTATCTTGATAATCTTTCCGCAGTAGGGTCCGCGTTTTATAACGGGGAAGTCGACGCGGTATTTATAGAACGTTCGACGGCGACCTATATCGATTCGGATTTTGAGACAAAGGGGATTGCGTATATCTTCTCTGAGGAGACGCGTGTAATTGCCGATATCAGCGTTCCCTTAAAGGAAAAGCAGACTCCGGGCGGTGATCCGGGACCGGGCGACGACCCGGGAGTTGACCCCGGAATCGAGGACCCAGAGAAGAAGTCTGATAAAGAAGACCTGACACAGACACCGTTCATTGTCTATGTCAGCGGAATCGATGTTTACGGGGATATTAAAACGAAGAGCCGAAGCGATGTAAATGTTCTTGTTGCGGTCAATCCGGTCACAAAGGAAATAGCACTTGTTACAACTCCGCGAGACGCGTATCTCGATATTCCCGGAAAGACGTCCGAGTACCGTGACAAGCTGACGCATGCCGGAAACTACGGCGTGTCGTATTCGGTGGCAACGCTTGAAAAGCTGTATGGTGTGAACGTGGATTACTATGTCCGCATCAATTTCTCGGGCGTTGAGAAGATTGTCAACCTTCTCGGCGGCGTGGATGTTGTTTCGCTTTACAATTTCACGGCCCGTCACGGCCCGTATGATTTCAAAAAAGGCACTAACCATATGAACGGAGCGCAGGCGGTTTCCTTTGCCCGTGAGCGTATTACGCTTCCCGGCGGCGATGTAACGCGCGGCAAGCACCATATCGAGCTGATCAAAGGAATCTTTGCGAAGGTAACGACAACGGCGGTACTGACCAATTACCAGAGTCTGCTGGATGCCGTATCCGACAACTTCCAGACGGATATTTCCACCAATCAGATTGCGGCGCTTGCGGCAATGCAGCTTTCGGACGGCGCGGAGTGGCATTTTACGTCCTATGCTTCCTACGGAGACGGTGCGACGAAGATGTGTAATTCCTACCGCGGCGGAGAGTTGTGGGTATGCATCTTAAAGAAGAGTTCGGTTGACCGGGCTACGGAATTGATACAGCGCGTTCTTAACGGCGAGCACATTCCGGACGGCGAATATCAGTACGAACAGTAATATACTGCCGTTTCTGACGGCAGATCGGAGGAGAAGGCATGCAAATAGAATTTCTGGGTGCGGCGCATGAAGTGACCGGATCGGCGACTCTTCTGACGACCGACCGATACAAGATTCTTGTGGATTACGGTTTGGAGCAGGGAAATAACATCTATGATAATGTGGATTTTCCCGTGGCACCGGGCGATATCGACTGTGTTCTTCTGACTCATGCACATATCGATCATTCGGGTCGCCTTCCGGTGCTTGTCGCGAGAGGCTTTTCAGGACCGATCTATGCGACGGTTGCAACCAAGAGACTGTGCCGGATCATGCTTCTCGATTCCGCGCACATCCAGGAGCAGGAGGCGGAGTGGAAGAACCGCAAGAGCCGCAGAGCC
>JAGADM010000165.1 GCA_017613595.1 Lachnospiraceae bacterium
CCCGAGAGCGGGCAAGAAGGTTAGCGAGTACGGAATGCAGCTTCGTGAGAAGCAGAAGGCAAAGTTCATCTACGGTGTACTTGAGAAGCCTTTCCGTAACAATTTTGATAAGGCTAAGAAGATGAAGAACGGCACGACCGGCGAGAACCTCATGATTCTTCTTGAGACCAGACTGGATAATGTTATTTTCCGTCTCGGTTTCGCAAGAACCCGTCAGGAAGCTCGTCAGATCGTTGATCACAAGCACGTTCTTGTTAACGGCAAATGCGTAAACATTCCTTCTTATTCCGTAAAGGCCGGCGATTCCATCGCCATCTCCGAGAAGGCTAAGAATAAGGCAGGCCAGAGATTCAAGGATATTCTTGAGTCCACTGCCGGCAGAGCTGTTCCCGGCTGGCTTACTGCGGATGCGGAGAACCTTACCGGTTCGATAAATGAGTATCCTACCAGAGATCAGATCGATGTTCCGGTTAACGAGGTACTTATTGTCGAGTTGTATTCCAAGTAAATCGGAGTATAACCTTGATTCCCATAAGGAGGGGCGCATATGTTTGATTTTGAGAAGCCGAGAATTGAAATCGCAGAGATTTCCGAAGATAAGAAGTATGGCCGTTTTGTTGTGGAACCCCTTGAGAGAGGTTATGGTACAACATTGGGCAATTCCCTCAGAAGAATCATGCTTTCTTCCCTGCCCGGCGCTGCCGTAAGCCAGGTGAAGATCGACGGTGTTGTTCATGAACTCAGCTGCATCCCCGGTGTCATGGAAGATGTTACCGAGATCATCATGAACATTAAGAGCCTCGCGATTAAGAATAACAGCGATTCGAACGAGCCCAAGACCGCTTACATCGAATTTTCCGGTGAAGGCGTTGTTACCGCGCGCAACATTCATGCTGACAGCGATATCGAGATCATGAATCCCGATCAGGTTATCGCTACGTTGAACGGCGGCGCTGACAGCAAGCTTTACATGGAACTTACGATCACGAAGGGCAGAGGCTACATCGGCGCTGACAAGAATAAGAAAGAAGACACTCCGATCGGCGTGATCGCTGTGGATTCCATCTATACTCCCGTTGAGAGAGTGAACCTTACGGTTGAGAATACGCGTGTCGGCCAGGTTACCGATTATGACAAGCTTACACTTGATGTATTTACCAACGGTACTCTCGCTCCCGACGAGGCAATCAGTCTTGCGGCAAAGGTTTTGAGCGAGCATCTGAATCTGTTCATCGACCTTTCCGAAAGCGCTAAGACCGCTGAGGTTATGGTTGAGAGCGTTCCGAACGAGAAGGAGAAGGTTCTCGAGATGAATATCGACGAGCTCGAGCTTTCCGTTCGTTCCTACAACTGCCTCAAGAGAGCCGGTATCAATACCGTTGAAGAGTTGTGCAGCAAGACTTCCGAAGATATGATGAAGGTTCGTAACCTGGGCCGCAAGTCTTTGGAGGAAGTTCTGTCCAAGCTGAAAGAACTTGGATTATCGTTAAACTTAGGCGATGAGTAAGTATCGTCATTACTAAATAGTTGCCGCATACCGCGGCAGATGGAGGATAACATGGCAGGCTACAGAAAACTTGGAAGAACTTCAAGTCAGAGAAAAGCATTGTTGAGAAACCAGGTTACCGCTCTTTTGTCCAATGGTAAGATCATTACCACCGAAGCCAGAGCAAAGGAAATCCGTCGGATTGCCGAGAAGTTCATCACTCTTGCAGCTAAGGAAAAGGACAATTACGAGAACGTTACCGTAACCTACAAGGTTGCTCAGAAAGATAAGGACGGCAGAAGAATTAAGGAAGTTGTCAATGGTAAGAAGGTTGACGTTATGATGGAGACCACGAAGACCATTAAGAAGGACAGCCCTTCCAGACTTCATGCCAGAAGAGAGATGATCGCTTACTTCTATCCGGTTACCAAGAATGATCCGGAGCAGAAGGGCAGAAAAGCAGTTAAGGAAGTTGACCTGATTGCTAAGATGTTTGATGAAATCGGTCCGAAGTATGCAAGCCGCAAGGGTGGCTACACGAGAATCGTTAAGATCGGTCCCCGTAAGGGCGATGCAGCCATGGAAGTTTTGATCGAACTCGTATAAATCTTCGAAATTGCAGCAGCGTAGCCGTATCGGCTACGCTGTTCTTGTAATAAGACATTTATTCCTTAAAAGGACGGAACTATGGGAATCATTACCACGGACAATCTGGTATTCGAGTATATCCGGCGTGACGAGAACGGAGACGCAATCGGCGTAAAGCGTGCCATCGACGGAGTGGACCTCGATGTGGAAAAGGGGCAGTTCATTGCCATCCTCGGACACAACGGATCCGGCAAGTCGACGATGGCAAAGCACATAAACGCGCTGCTGTCCCCGACCGGCGGAACGGTATACGTATGCGGCATGAACACCGCTGATGAGGATCATCTGTGGGATATCCGTAAATCCGCGGGTATGGTGTTCCAGAATCCGGACAACCAGATCATCGCGACCGTTGTTGAGGACGACGTCGCGTTCGGCCCCGAAAACCTCGGCGTGGAGCCTGCGGAAATCGAGCGGCGTGTGGAAGGCAGCCTGAAGGCTGTCGGCATGTACGAACACCGCATGGAGTCGCCGAACCATCTTTCGGGCGGGCAGAAGCAGCGTGTCGCCGTAGCCGGCATCATGGCGATGAAGCCGGAATGCATCATCATGGATGAACCGACCGCCATGCTTGACCCGAACGGCCGCAAGGAAGTACTTGAGACCGTACACCGGCTGAACCGCGAAGAGGGGATCACGGTACTGCACATCACCCATTACATGAGTGAGGTGACGGATGCCGACCGCGTTATCGTAATGGATCACGGCAAGGTGGCCATGCAGGGCACGCCCCGCGAGATCTTCTCGAGGCTCGGGGAACTGCAGGAACTCGGCCTTGACGCGCCTCAGGCGACGATTCTCGCGTCCGAACTGAGAAAACGGGGATTTCCCCTTCCGGAAGGAATTCTTTCCGTTTCGGAGCTTCTGGAGGCTTACAGGGCACTTCCGGAAGCGTATAAGGTGCCGGATCCGTACCGGAACATTCCCGAACACATTGAAGAGTCGTTTACGGCGCTTGCAAAGGATGAGGCTCCGCTCATCGAACTGCGCCATGTAAACTTTACCTATTCGCCGAATACGGCGTATGAGAAGAAGGCCGTGGCCGACGTTTCGCTGCAGATCCGTCGCGGCGAATTTGTCTGCCTGATCGGACACACCGGTTCCGGCAAGTCGACACTGATCCAGATGCTGAACGGATTAGAGAAGCCGGTTGACGGGCAGGTGCTTTTCCGCGGTGAAGACATCAACGACCGCAAATACGACCGCCGCGCTCTTAGAAGCAAGGTCGGACTCGTATTCCAGTATCCCGAACACCAGCTGTTCGAGGCAACGATCTTAAAGGACGTATGCTTCGGACCGAAGAACCAGGGGCTTTCCGAGGAAGAGCAGCGGAAGCGCGCGGAAGAGGCGCTCCGGCTCGTAGGCATAAGCGAAGACACCTGGAACGATTCGCCGCTTGAAATCTCGGGCGGTCAGAAGCGGCGTGTGGCGATCGCGGGCGTTCTCGCGATGCACCCGGAGGTGCTGATCCTTGACGAACCGACCGCGGGACTCGATCCGCAGGGACGAGATGAGATTCTTTCGGAAATCAGCCGCATCCACCGCGAGGCGGGTATCACGGTTGTGCTTGTGTCCCACAGTATGGAGGATGTCGCGAAATACGCGAACTGGGTTCATGTAATGGACCGCGGGAAGCTGCTGTACGCAGGCAAGCCCGCAGTCGTATTTTCCCATGTGGAGAGACTTACCAAGGTCGGACTCGGCGTACCGCAGGTAACCGAGATCATGCGCGGACTGTTCCCGCAGGAGAAGCGTCCGGCCATGGATTTCATAACGATAGAAGATGCCGTCCGGGCGCTGTGTCCGGAAGACGGAAAGCGGGATTAAGGCATCGTCCCGCAAAGAAAGAACAGCTGTAAGGGCAATTCGCCCGTCGGAAAGAGGAACGAAACATGCTCCGTGAGATTACCATCGGACAATATTATCCCGTTTCGTCGCTGATTCACAGATTGGATCCGCGTGTCAAGATCATCGGCACGCTTGTCTATATCGTGAGTCTGTTTCTCTTTGACTCTTTCTCAGGTCTGGCGGTTGCCGTTTTATTCCTCGGAGGAGTGCTGATCTTATCAAAGGTTCCGCTCCGTTATATTCTGAAGGGACTGAAGCCGGTTCTCATCCTGCTTGCGATGACGGTGCTTTTCAACTTCTTCCTGACACCGGGAGAGGTGCTTTTCAGGTTCTGGATCTTTAAGATTACGAAGGAAGGACTGTACCGCGGAGCCTTCTTCGGTTTCCGCCTTATTCTGCTGATCCTCGGCTCGTCGCTCACGACGTTCACGACAACGCCGGTGCAGATGACGGACGGACTGGAGAGGCTTATGAAGCCGCTCACGTGGATCGGCGTCCCGGTACACGATGTGGCGATGATGATGTCGATCGCGCTCCGGTTTATCCCGATCCTTCTGGAGGAGACCGATAAGATCATGAAGGCGCAGCAGGCGCGCGGCGCGGACTTTGAAAGCGGTAACGTATTTCGCAGGATCAAAGCGATGGTGCCGATTTTCATTCCGCTTCTTCTTTCCGCGTTCCGCAGGGCATTTGACCTCGCGCTCGCGATGGAAGCGAGATGTTACCGCGGCGGAAAAGGACGGACGAAGATGCGCCCGCTCCGTTATCATCTGCGGGATTATTTCGCATACCTGTTTATGGCAGTATATCTGACGAGTGTAATCGTTCTGAGAAGGTGGCTATGAAACGGATCAAACTGACAATCGCATATGACGGAACCGCATACTCGGGCTGGCAGCGGCAGGAAGGCTGCGCGACGGTGGAGGAAACCGTTGCGGACGCAATCGCGAAGCTGACCGGCGATAAGCCCGAACTGATCGGGGCGAGCCGGACCGATGCGGGCGTGCACGCGCTCGGCAATGTGGCGGTGTTCGATACGGAGTCGCCGATTCCCGGAGAGAAGTTCGCATTTGCCCTGAATCCGTATCTGCCGGACGATATCCGCATTATGGAGTCGGAAGAGGTGCCGGAGGGCTTTCATCCGCGCTTTGACGCGCACAGCAAGCGTTACGAGTATCATATCATTACGGGCAGCGTGTGTCCGCCTCTCATGTCACGCTACGCGGCGCATATCCGCGGAGAACTGGATGTTGAGGCAATGAACCGCATGGCGCAATACGCGGTCGGTACGCACGATTTTACGAGCTTCTGCGCGGCAGGCGCGCAGGTGAAGAGCAAGGTGCGCACGATCACCTCCGTGACGGTTACGAAGGAAAAGGACGAGATCGTCATCGCCGTCGAGGGAGACGGGTTCCTTTACAATATGGTCCGGATCCTCGCGGGAACGCTGATTCAGGCGGGATTACACCGCTTTGCGCCCGAATCGATGCAGGCAATCATAGAGGGAAAGGACAGGGCTTCAGCCGGTCCGACCGCACCCGCAAACGGGCTTCGCCTCTGTAAAATATGGTATGACGGCGCCGGACAGACGGCAGATGACGCGGAATAGTGTCGTTTTTGAAATAATATATTGTAAAATGTAATATTCAATATGACATTTTGCTGTTAATAATCGCGAAAATCGGAAAAGAATTGTTGACATCCGCTTTTCCGTACAGTATAATGCGGAAAGTGACTGTTCCCGCAAGAGGAACACGGTACGGGCTTTCGCCCGAAACAATAAGGAGGTACACCAATGAAGACCTATATGGCAGCAACCGCTGACGTTGAGAGAAAATGGTACGTTGTTGATGCGGAAGGTCAGACGCTCGGCCGTCTTTCTTCCGAAATCGCAAAGGTTTTGAGAGGTAAGAACAAGACGATCTTTACACCTCACATCGATACCGGTGATTATGTTATCGTAATCAATGCAGAGAAGATCAAGACAACCGGAAAGAAGCTTGATCAGAAGATTTACTACAGCCACTCCGATTATCCGGGCGGAATGAGAGAAGTTACGCTTCGTGAGATGATCGCGAAGAAGCCTGCTGATGTTATTACCCTTGCAGTTAAGGGTATGCTTCCGAAGGGACCGCTCGGCAGAAGCATGCTCAAGAAGCTTCATGTTTATGCAGGTGCTGAGCA
>JAGADM010000166.1 GCA_017613595.1 Lachnospiraceae bacterium
AGTCGGGGGCCAGAGACCAGAAGGAGGTGCAGACAACTATGAACAAGTACGAATTAGCGTTAGTTGTGAATGCAAAGATCGAAGATGATGCCAGAGAGGCAGTACTTCAGGCAGCAAAAGATCTCATTGCAAGATTCGGCGGCGTGATTACCGACGTTGACGATCAGGGCAAGAAGAAGCTCGCGTATGAGATCCAGAAGATGACCGAAGGATTCTACTACTTCATCCACTTCGATGCAGAAGCGACCGTACCCAATGAGATCGAGCAGAGAGTTCGTATCATGGATAACGTTCTTCGCTATCTGTGTGTTCGCGTAGACGAGCAGTAAAGGGGGGAATCCTTTTATGAACAAAGTTATTTTGATGGGACGTCTCACAAGAGACCCCGAAGTAAGATATTCTCAGGGAGCAAATTCAACAGCGGTTGCCCGTTATTCGATCGCCGTTGACCGCCGCTTTAAGCGTGACGGTGAGCCCGATGCGGACTTCTTCAACTGTACCGTATTCGGAAGAGGCGCTGAATTTGCCGAGAAGTATTTGAAGCAGGGTACCAAGATTGTTATCACCGGCCGTGTTGAGAATGACAACTACACCAACAAGGACGGCCAGAAGGTTTACGGCACCCGCATTCTCGTAGAAGAGCAGGAATTTGCCGAGAGCAAGAATGCTGCAGCAGCAGGAAGCGGCTCCGGTAACAGTTTCGCAGGAAACGGTTTCGGTTCCGCGGCACCGGCTCCCTCTGCGGGCGAAGGCTTTATGGACATTCCGGACGGAGTGAACGAAGAGCTTCCGTTTAACTAATTGTTATGATATCTTTAAGCCCTGTTCCGTGGGCTTGACAAAATCAGATAGGAGGTACACCACAATGGCTTTCCAGAAGTCCGATAAGGGTGACAAGGGCGACGCTCCGATGAGAAAGAGAGTAGTTCGCAGAAGAAAGAAAGTTTGCGTTTTCTGTACTGAAAAGGAAGGAAACGGCATTGATTACAAGGATGTGAACAAGCTTAAGAAGTTCGTATCCGAAAGAGGTAAGATTCTTCCCAGAAGAATTACCGGCACCTGCGCAAAGCATCAGAGAGCTCTGACCGTAGCTGTTAAGAGAGCACGTCATATCGCTCTTATGCCTTACACCGTAGAGTAATAAGGACTGCATTTCGAACCGGAACTTCGTAAGAATGTTCCGGTTCGATTTTTTTGAAAAATAGTGATTGACATTTTTCAATACTCGTGATAGTATAATCAAGCGTGCGGACGACATCGTCGCCCGCAGGAATGCGGACTTGCTGGAATTGGCAGACAGGCAAGACTAAGGATCATGTGCGCTAAGCGCGTTCGGGTTCAAGTCCCGTAGTCCGCAGTTGAAATAAAAGCCCCGTAGATGTGAATCTACGGGGCTTTTTCGGTTGTAAAAATCGGGATTTGTGGTATAATAACATATTGAGTGTTTCTGTGCTTTTTTAAAGCATATTACCCGGCTTTTACGCCGGATTTGCGGAGGGATGATATGACTTACACTCTGTTACCGACATTCGGAACCTTATTTGAATCTTTGTGGGAGTTTCTGTCTTCGGGTGTCGCCATTACTATCTATTTTGTAATTCTGTTTTTATGTATCGCGGCACTGATCGGAACCGTTCTGATCATGATCCGCGAAGAGGACAAGAACAAGTCGAAGGACGAGCGCGTAAGCGGCGGAGCGGTTACGGACGAGAACGGCGAGATCATCACGGATGATGACGACGACGGCATCACGTCCCGTTTCCATTCTCTCGTTCAGATGGACCGTGCGTACGCGGCTTACCGCGCGCCGATTTATGACGATGAGATTACGCTGCCGGATATCTGCCGGAATTTCCGGAACTATGCGGCCGCGAATCTCGGTCTCTACTACAGCGAAGAAGATGTCCGCCGTTTCATCGCCGGCATCGGCGTTTCGCACCTGCTTGTCATGCAGGGTCTTTCCGGTACCGGTAAGACTTCCATGGCTACCGCGTTCGGCAACTACCTGAACAATCCTTCAACGGTTGTATCCGTACAGCCGATGTGGAAGGAGCGTTCCGACATCATCGGCTACTTCAACGAGTTCACGAAGCGTTTCAGCGAGGGTACTCTTCTGAAGAAGCTGTACGAAGCAAGATACACGGACGAAATTTATGTCATCGTTCTCGATGAGATGAACATCGCGCGTGTTGAGTACTATTTCGCGGACTTCCTTTCCCAGATGGAGCTGAGTCCTGCGAACCGTTACCTCGAAGTCGTTTCGGATACCTGGAGGGATGACCCGAAGCTTCTCGAGCGCGGACGTCTGCGTATTCCGGAAAATGTGTGGTTCATCGGCACAGCCAACAACGACGACTCCACATTTGCCGTATCCGATAAGGTTTACGACCGTGCGATGATCATGAACCTGGACCGCAAGGCCGAGGAGTTCATTCCGGTCGGCAACAACGGCAACCGCATCAGCTTTGCCCACTTTACGGATCTTGTCCGTGAGGCAAAGGCAAGGTTCCGTCTTTCCGACGATATGCGCGCGAAGATCCGCGCCGTCGACGAATTCCTGACCGAGCGTTTCCGTGTTACCTACGGTAACCGTATCCGCAGGCAGATGGAAGAGTACATTCCGCTTTACCTCGCGTGCGGCGGACAGGAGATTGATGCCGTAGACGACATGCTTGCCAAGAAGGTACTTCGTAAGCTTGACGGATTGAGCCCGATCGTAATCCGTTATTCGATGGATGAACTCGAGGAACTGTTTACCTCGACGTTCGGCGCGGACAAGATGCCTTTGTGCAGAGACAGCCTCGACCGGCTCAGGAGAAATGCTCAGTAAGGGGGAACCGTTATGTATGATGCAATAATGGATCAGTATCATCGGGCCCTGAAGCGTTTCCGCGCGGAACTGAGCGAGACCAAGTCGAGCACCAAGTTGAAGGGACTGATTGCGAGAAACGGACGCCACGAAGAGCGGCTGTCCGACGTCTCGTATGATATTAAGATCGAGGATGACTGGATGGACCGTATCGAGGCGGCAATCCCGCATCTCGAAGCCGCGATCCGTGAGGACCGCCAGTTCATCAAATCGGAGGGCAACATCTCTCCGATCGAACGTGTCCGCAAGGTTTCCCGTTCGAGCGTGGAACATCTGGCAAGACACAGTGAGATGATCACTCATGTTCCGGATGAGGGCGAGGACCTGATCCCGGACAAGTTAAAGGTATATGAGAACGAGAGCAACTACGCCGTTTACGAGAACCGTGTGCTTTACATGGTTATCTGCTATGCCCGCGACTTCATCGACCACCGGTATTTCCGCATCAACAATGCGTGGAAGGAACGGAGCGCCGAGATGGAATTCGCGAAGAAGGTTTCCGCGCCCGGCGGCGCGATCACCTTTGAGCTGAAACTGTGCGACAACACAGGCGGATTTGCCGATGACGAGGTTATGGAAGTCGGCCGTAAGATCGCCCGGATCGAGGGCATGTCGGGATCGCTCGCGATGCTTCTCAATATGCCGCTGATGCGTGAGATGGCGCTTGCGCCGATGGCGACGCCGCCGATTACGAGAACGAACGTGCTCCGTATGGATACGCACTTCAAGGAAGTGGTTGCCCTGTATGATTTTTTGAGCAGCTACGAGAAGGACGGATTCACGATGGAGAAGCGCGAGAACCGGATCAGCCCGTTCCCGAGCGAGATGGAGGAGGAGATCACCGAGCTCGTTCTCACATCCATGTATCTGAATTTCAAGTACGGAAAGAATGCCGCGGACGAACTCGAAGCCAACTACCAGGCCGAAGAGAAACGCCGCGAAGAGGAGCGCAGACAGCGCTTTGAGGAACTGTACGCCAAGGGCGAAATGAGCCCCGAGCAGATCCGCGAGTATCTTGTCTCAATCATCGAAGACCGTGATGACGAGATTGAGATCCTCCGCAGAAAGCTCGCCGAGGCGGAACGCGTTCAGGCAGCGCTTGACGAGGCGGGCATCCGCCAGAGAGCGCTTGAGGACCGTGTGAAGCAGGTTCTTGCCGAGAAGGAATCGGTTGCGGGACGGCTTGCTGCCGAGAAGAAGCAGGAGATGCTCCGCGCCGAAGGTCTTGAGAAGGAGACGGCAATGTTAAAGCAGGTGCAGATGGACCAGCTGAACAGAAACCGTTATCTCGAGGCGCGTCTCATCGGTCTGATGGAAGCGTACGGCATTGAAAAGCCGGTTAAGGATATGACCGAAAAGGAAGCTTTTCTCGAACTCGAGAAAGAGCGTGAAGCGTTTGAACAGTTCTATCTGCGGAACTGGAAGGGCGCCAAGAAGAAGATCCGTAAGCGGATCCTGTGGGGAAGGAAGTGACGAAATTGGTGGAGAAGAAAAGAGGATTTTCCTTTTACCGTCTGTTTCTGATCGTCGGCGGACTGGCGCTTTTATGCATCATTCTGATCATCGTCGGCATCAGTGCGGCGGACAATGAAGACCTCGCCGGCGTGTTCGGAAGCCGGTCGTTGGTCCGTTCGGAAACCGTATATCTGACACTGCTTCTGGCGCTTCTGCTGCCGGTGGCGCTGTGTGCATTGACCATCTTCATTGCAAAGGAAAAGGTAGGCTTTATCCTTTTCCGCGATAAGGAGGATGAAACCGAGGAGGAAGGCGTACGTTTCCATTCGCTCAGAACGATTGACGAAGAGATGAAGAACTACGTCGCGCCGGCCTACCAGTCCATTGACAGCCTGCGGTACATCTGCAATGATTTCCGCAACTTCGCGGCGCAGAAACTCGGACTTTTCTATGAGGAGGACGATATCCGCAAGTTCGTGGCAGGTTTTGCCGTATCGCACCTGATGATCATGCAGGGTCTTTCCGGTACCGGTAAGACTTCGCTGGCAACCGCGTTCGGTGAGTACCTGAACAACCGCTCGACGGTTATTTCCGTACAGCCGATGTGGCGTGAGCGTGCCGATGTCATCGGTTATTTCAACGAATTCACGAAGCGGTTCAGCGAGAGCCCGCTCCTTAAGAAACTGTACGAGGCCCGCTATACCGACGAGATTTACATCGTTGTTCTGGATGAGGTTAACATCGCCCGTGTCGAGTATTATTTCGCGGATTTCCTTTCGCTGATGGAACTGAGCGCGGACAACCGTTATCTCGAGATGACCTCCGATACGTGGGAGAAGGATCCGGAACTGTTCGTACAGGGCCGTTTCCGTCTGCCGGAAAATGTGTGGTTCATCGGCACGGCCAACAACGATGACTCCACATTTGCCGTATCCGATAAGGTTTACGACCGTGCGATGGTCATGAACCTCGACCGTAAGGCGGGAGCGTTCTTCGCACCCGAGACCGACGGCATTAAGATTTCGTTTTCGCAGTTCAGGGCTTTGACCGAGGGCGCCGAGAGAGCGTTCCCGATGTCGGAGGACGCGAAGCGGATGGTTCAGGATATCGATGAATTCCTGATGGAGAATTACCATATCACCTACGGTAACCGTATCCGCAACCAGATGGAGAAATACATCGCGGTGTATATCGGCTGCGGCGGAACGGAGCAGGAAGCTCTGGATGATTTCCTTTCGAAGAAGATCCTCCGGAAGCTGGAAGGCCAGAATCCTACCGTAATCGCGAAAGCAAGCAAGGCGCTGACCGAGAAACTCGAGGATATGTTCGGCGAGAACGGCATGCCGCTCTGCACCAACTACCTTAAGTTCCTTCGTCAGATGACGTCCTGATCAAAGTGGGGAGAAAGGATACAGGAATGCAAAAGAAGCATATACCAATTTATCTGTTTGGCTCCGCCTGCATCGCGCTTGTCGCTGCGCTGATCGTGCTGACGGGGATCATTTCAACCGGCAGTTTCCAGGTCCGTAAGATCAAACTGGTAATTGCCACCGGCAGTGATACAAAGGAGTATGACGGCACACCGCTCCGCTGCGACGAGTGGGCACTGATCGAAGGCGAGCCGATGAAGGAGCATACGCTCCGCGTTATCGTCCGCGGCGAGCGTACCGCGTTCGGTACGAGCGAGAACCATGCCGAGGTAACCGTTATCGATAAGGGCGGTCTCGATGTGACGAAGCAGTATGATATCGAGGTCAATGCCGGCGAGCTCGAGGTTACCCGCAGAAAGCTTACCATCAAGAGCGACTCGGTAACGGAAGTATATACCGGCGAACAGGTTACCTGTCCGAAGGTTCGTATCACGGACGGACGGCTTCGTATCGGCGACCGTCTGGAGGGCGAGGGATTCCCGACCTACGTGGAGCCCGGCAAATACGAAAACTACTTCAATCCGATCATTCGTGACGAGGAGAACAATGTTGTTACGGCCAACTACGATATTACCTGTGTTTACGGCGATATCATTATCCGGAACGGCTACCTTGTTCTTGCCTCCGATTCAAAGGAGAAAGAGTACGACGGCGTCGAGCTGTCCGCGAACACCTGCTATATCGAGGAAGGCCAGCTGCATTCGGGCGACCGGATTGAAATGAAGGCGGTCGGAACAATCACCGGTGTCGGCAAGCGTATCAACAGCATAGACGCGAAGATTGTCAACGCGAAAGGCGAAGACGTAACCGATCTTTATGAGATCAGCTATAATCCCGGCTTACTTGTTGTAACGCCGAGAAAAATCGTCATCCGTACGCATGACGTGGAACGCGCGGCCGGTCCGGAAAATGCGGAAGAGGATGACTGGAGTATTGTGAGCGGAACACTCGCTCCCGGGGAAGAAATTACAGTTAAGACAACACAGCAGACGATCCATGATCCCGGCGAACGTGAGAATACGGTTGTTTACGTATTCATCCACCAGAGCGGAAGCATGGTCAATGTTGCAAGTTACTATCAGATTTCATACTATTACGGACATGCCGTAATTCATTGGTGAGAGATATGTATGAGAGTTATGAACAGTTGATCAAAAAATACGCCGCGATCCTCCGGACCGTGTGTATCGTGCTGGCCGTGCTGGCATTTGCCGCACTGCTCGGCGCCGGATACATATTCGGGATCGGCGTGGCTTTCGGGGACGTGGAATGTCCCTCGGTGGTGTACGGCGATAAGCCGGAGCCGTCGCTTTCCGCAAGCGTTCCGACAAAGTTCGAATACCGGCTCGCGGACGACAAGGACGCGGCGTTTACGAGTGAAGTGCCGGTCAATGCCGGCAGCTATGTAGTCCGTGCCTATACGGTTTCCTTAATCGGGTTCAAGCGTTATGCAAGCGAGACCAAGTTTGAGATCCGTCCCGCAAAGCTTACCGTGAAGGTTCCGAAGAAGGAGGATTACTGCCCGGTCGAGGAAATCCGCATCGATCCTTCCGAATGCACGGTCAGCGGTCTGCAGTACGGTGATACGGCAGGCGAGCCGGAGCTTCAGTATGATTATGCGGGTCAGACGGCTACCGTCCGTGTTGTTTCGATTCCGGTCACACACCGGGACGGCAGCAACGCGATGGACTGCTATGCCTATTCTTTCGAGAACGGGCTGGTAAGCGATATCCGTGTGCCTCTTTATGTTACCGCGGGAAGCAAGACCGTCAGATACGACGGCGACCCGACGGTTGTCGTGACCGAAGAGAGTTATAAACTCAGCGGAAAGCTGATGCCCGGACACACAGGACACTTTGCGTGTGTCGGTGAGCAGAGGGGAATCGGTTCGTCGTCCAATGTAATCAATCTGAATTCGCTGTATATCACGGATGGGGACGACAAGGATGTCACTTACATGTACAAGATCCAGTGCGGCGACGGCGTGCTCACATTTGCCCAGCGCAAGATCGTTGTGACGTCGGATTCGGCAAGCAAAGAGTACGACGGACTGCCGCTTGTACAGCATTCCTGTAAGATCGGCGGCGAAGGTCTGGCCGAAGGAGATGAACTGAAGGTTGATTATCCTTCGTATATCATTTACCCCGGTAAGGTCAGTAATGAACTTGAAAACCTTCGCATCGTAAGCCGGAAGTTCGGCGATGTGACGGATTACTATGACATCACGATCAAGCTCGGAACGCTTAAGATCACGTCGGAAGAAGAAAAATACGAAGCCCCTGACGATGACGAGTTCAATATGGATATGAACTCCAATCCGTTTGAAGGGATGGCGGACGGAACCGCGGAAGACGGTCCCACGATTTTCGAATATTACGGCGTTGTGACCGGCCGTACCTACTTTAAGGAGGCCGCTTACGGCGTATATACCGGAAGAGGTTTCAAAAAGACGCCCGGCGAAGACGAGTACGGCAATTACGGGAACTATCTTACCGGTAATTCCCTGAAATCCGCAGGCAAAGGTCCGAGGCGGATGTATATTCGGAACTACAATCTGAACGGCAGGGTTTATCCGTATCACATGGCGGACGATATGAAGAAGCCGCTTGAGTCGGAAGGTTTCCGCTATGATTACAATTATGAGATTTACCAGCTGCCGGAAGACTTCTCCGGTGTGTATTCAGACGAAGAGCGCGAGTATGCCGATTTCGTACACAAAAACTATATGGATGTACCGGACGATGTGGCTGAGGTACTTCGTGAACTCGGCGAGTCGGCAGGCATCGATCCGAACAGTGAGACACTCGTGGAGGACATCGCGGAATACATTTCGACGGCGGCAACGTATAACCTGAGATTTGCCCCGTATCCGGACGATGAGGATATGGTTATCTACTTCTTAACAGGAAGCAAGGAGGGCATTTGCCAGCATTATGCCGCGGCGGCTACACTGATGTACCGCATATACGGCATTCCGGCCCGTTTCGTTGTCGGTCTCGCGCCGGAAGGTTTCCGCAGTACCTGGAATCCGGTATTGCCGAAGGACGGCCATGCCTGGACCGAGGTATACATAGACGGAACCGGCTGGGTTCCCGTGGAAGTAACCGGAAGCAGTTCGGACTTCGACGGATACGGCGGCGGCGGAATGTTCGGCTATATTTCCGTTGATTACGAAGACATCAAGGATCAGGCCAACCTGATCGTCGTTTCGTTCAACTACTACGAGAAAGAGTATGACGGTCTGCCGGTTCTCAACATTGAACCCGGCGGAGAATTCATTCAGGGTTCCGTGGAACCGAACGAAGCGGTTATCTGTCAGGGCGAGATCATGACGGCTCCCGAGTATGTCGGAGAGTATATTTTCTACGGAGACGCGATCGTTGTCCGGGATGACGGAACCGATGTGACGGACAATTACTTTATTACGATCTATCAGGTACCGACCATCAAGATCAAGCCGCGCTCGATTGAAATTACGACTTACGGCATGGAGGGCGCAGAGCAGGACGGCCGTCTCGAGAGCAGCGGATGGTTCCTTTCGAAGGGAACGCTCGCAAGCGGCGACCGCATTGAACTGACACTCGACGCGAGCCAGTACAAGATCGGAACGACGGCAAATACGCCGCGATACATTCATGTTATCAATGAGAACGGCGAAGATATCACGGACTGCTATAACATTTCCATCAACAGCGGTTCGCTTGTAGTAAAGTAGTATAGTATTTTTGGTAAGCGTAAGAAAGAGGATGCCGGGCGGGACATGCGCCCGGAAGGAAAGGCACGGAATACCCTTGGAGATTGATGAGAGACAATACAGGAAAATGACGGAAACCCCTGTCGCGATGCTGGTCATCCGGCTGGGGCTTCCGACAACTCTCAGCATGCTTGTCACAACCGTCTATAACCTTGCGGACAACTATTTCGTCGGCAAGCTCGACAATCCGAGCGCTTCGGGCGCAATCGGCGTCGTATTCGGTCTGATGGCAATCCTCCAGGCGTTCGGATTCATGTTCGGACACGGCGCCGGAAGCATCATCGCGCGGTCCCTCGGAAAGAGAGATACCGAACGCGCGACCAGATGCGCGAGCACCGGGTTCTTCTGGTGCTTTTCGGTCGGTATCATGCTGGCGGTTCTCGGACTTACGTTTCTTACGCCTCTTATGAGGCTTCTCGGAAGTACCGAGACGATACTTCCGTACGCGAAGGAGTATACCCGATACATTTTGCTGGCGGCTCCTTTTCTGACGACCAGCTGTGTTCTCAATAACATCCTTCGTTACGAAGGAAGGGCGAGTCTTGCAATGATCGGACTCATGTCCGGCGGAATACTGAATATATTCCTTGACTGGCTGTTCACGCTTAAACTCGGACTCGGCGTTACCGGAGCGGGTGTCGCGACCGCGGTTTCGCAGACGATCGGTTTCCTGCTTCTTCTCAGTATGTTCCTGCGGCATAAGACACAGAGTCGTATCGAGGCAAAGCATGCAAGCCTGAATCCCTCGGATGTGTATGAAATCTGCGCGACCGGATTTCCGAGTATGCTCCGACAGGGACTTTCCAGTATCAGTACGATGGTGCTGAACCGTCTCGCGGGCAATTACAGCGACGCGGCGGTAGCGGCAATGACGATCGTGAACCGCATCTCGTTCTGCGCATTTGCCATCGCGCTCGGTATCGGACAGGGCTTCCAGCCCGTATCGGCTTTCAACTACGGCGCGAAGAAGTATTCCCGCGTGAAGCAGGCATTTCTCGTTACCTTCTTTCTCGGGGAAGTTTTTCTCACGATCATGGCAGTCATCGGATGGACCTTCTCAAAGGATCTGGTACGCATATTCCAGAAGGACCCGGAGGTTATCCGTATCGGAACGAAGGCGCTTCGGTATTTTGTATGGGCGCTCATATTCCAGCCGCTCAGCGTATTTGCCAACATGCTGTTCCAGAGCATCGGCGCAAACCGTGTCGCATCATTCCTTTCGGGACTCCGAAGCGGCGTGATCCTGATCCCGGTTCTGTGGTTTTCGGAACACTGTTACGGGCTTCTCGGTATCCAGACGGCGCAGCCCGTGTCGGATATCATCACATTTGTCATCGCGCTGCCTTTCGTCATCCGGTTCCTTAAGAACCTGCCGCCTGACGATCAGCCGGCGTTCGCCGTGAACGCTTAAACGGAAAAGCGGAAACCGCAGAGGTTTCTTCTTGATAACGAAAACACTATTCGCTATAATGGATGCGGCAGTGGTTTCACACACACAATGAGTTTTTAGGAGGATTGTTTCATGCAGAAAGTATCTTTGAGTCAGGACCTTAAG
>JAGADM010000167.1 GCA_017613595.1 Lachnospiraceae bacterium
AGAAGAGTAGGAGCGAATTGCCATGACGAAAACCGGATCCGCAGGAAAAGGAAGTACTAAGAAGAAGCAATCGGAGAAAGACTATCTTTCACAATACGATATCGGGAAATATGCCCGTCCTTCGGTGACGGCCGACATCGTGGCATTTATGATCCGTTCGGAGGAAAATGAGAACTACAAGATGGACTCAGCCAACAAGCTTTCCATCCTCCTTGTGAAGCGCGCGGTGCATCCGTTTCAGGATTGCTGGGCGCTTCCCGGCGGTTTTTTGAAACCGAATGAAACGGTTGAGGAGTGTGCCTTCCGCGAGATAACCGAGGAAGCCAACGTTACTCCCGTCTCCCTCATGCCGGTCGGCGTGTTCAGTGATCCAGGACGGGATCCGCGAGGCTGGGTAATCTCGCAGGCATTTGCCTCCATCATCAGTGAAGACGCGGTGAGGCAGGTCGGCGGCGATGATGCGTCGGATGCGCAGTGGTTCGACATCCGGTTTGACCGCGACGCGGACGGAAAGAACATCCTTTCCCTTGAATACGGCGGAACGGAACTGCACGCGGTACTTCGTGAAGAGTCGAGCCGGTTCGGCCGGACGAACTATCTCGTTGAGGAGAGCGGAGGGCTCGCATTTGACCACGCCGGAATCATCGCTACGGCGCTTACGGCACTTCGAGAGGGCGCCCGGAACTACGAGACGCTTTTCGATTTCCTGCCGGAGCGGTTCACGCTGACCGCGCTTCAGAAAGTACAGGAGACCATAATGAACATCCAGATCCTGCCGGCCAACTTCCGCCGGAAAGTCAGCGACTACGTTGTCGAAACCGACGAGTATACGCAGGGCGCGGGACACCGCCCGGCGAAGCTGTATAGGAGGAAATAGTTGTTGACATGAAAGACTATTTGTGATAGTCTCAATATAGACTAGTAATAATAGTCTGATGATAGATACCTGAGTAGAAAAAGTGTTCGGAGGGAATTGCACAATACTTGGAAGTCGGGAGGAATAGTTTTGAATAATGGGATGGAACTTGGGGTGGTTGAAGGTCGTTTTGCGGAAATTATATGGGAGCATGCGCCTGTTTCCAGTTCTGATTTAGTTAAGCTTGCCCTTGAAAGACTAAATTGGAAAAGAACGACCACCCACACGGTAATCAGCAAATTGTGTGACAAAAAACTGTTCGCACGAGACGAAAATGGTATAATTACGGTTTTGGTGTCTAAGGAAGAGTACAATATGCGGAGAGCGGATCAGTTGATTAATAACGCATACGGCGGATCGCTTCCCATGTTTATTTCCGGATTTGTTAAGCAGCATAAACTATCCGAGAAGGAGATTGCTGAGATTAAGAGAATTATCGAAGATCGGTAATTGTGTCTTTAGTGCGGAGGAAGATGGATATGCTGAAAGATATCTTTACGTTTATCTTTTACAATGGGATTTTTGCATCTGTCTTAGCTGTTGTTGTTATGTTGATTCGTGCGGTTTCAAGGAAAAGATGCAACCGTATTATGTGTTTAATTTGGGGATGCGTGGCAATTCGTCTTATCATTCCATATTCAATCGGAAAGACGATTCTTGTTCCGGATTATAGGGACAACGAAGTCTCATATGTGGAAAGCGTCGGCTCGGTTGAAAAACTGAAAGAGAGTGATCCGATTGCGACGATAGATTTTGAAAAGAAATCAACGGAAACGAAAACAGCGTATTTCGATGGGGCAAGGTTTCAGAATATCTCGGGAGTACTAAATGCAGTTATTCCGTATATTTGGGTAATCGGAACGATATGCCTCCTTGGCTTTCACCTTTTGTCAGCGATTCTTTTAAGACGAAGATTGAAAATATGTCTTGAAGAGGAAGATTATTATCTGTGTGACGCCATTGGTGTTCCGTTTGTGTTAGGGCTCCTTAAGCCGAAGGTTTTCATACCGTCTTTCTTAGAGAAACCGCTAAAAACAAAAGTCATTACTCATGAGAAGTGCCATATACGGCATGGGGATACTTTTTGGATGGCATTGGCTACAATACTGGTTACAATATATTGGATACATCCTCTGATCTGGATGGCATTTTTCTTGTTCCTACGGGACATGGAAATGAGTTGCGATGATGAAGTGACGGCAAATTATGATTGGAACGAAAGAAAAGACTATGCCGAGGCGCTTGTGACAATCGCGGACAGGAGACTCTCCAAAGAAATGCTTATAAATAGGTTTACCAATGGCTCGATTAAAGGACGGGTGAAGAACATAATGAGAAAGGATGAATATCGAAAACCCAAGAAAATACTTATCGCCATGTTGGGAATACTACTATTGGGGTTAACACTTTTTATCGGAGTAAAACATGTCATGAAAACCAAAACAAATGAACCGGAGAAGCAGCTGGAGATCATGAAACCGGTGCGTTTGACTGAAGCCGATTATTACAATTTTCCCGCGGAGAACGGACTCACGGTTTTCGTCTGGGAGATGGGAGCAAATGCGTATTGCTGCGGGTTGATGCCGGGAACCGACAGGAATGCGATGAAGTATGAGGATTTGCTTCAGATGGGACTTCGCCAGGGAACGACAGTGAAAACAATGAAGAAGATTCTGGCGTCGTATAATCTGCCTAAGGACATGATTGCCGTTGAACCGTTTAGTAATCCGATTTCGAGTTATATTAATCCCGAACACACTTCGGATAATCCGGAGTATCGTGCGTTTCTCAGAAAACTGTTCTTTCCGTAACAGGCTCTTGACATTTGCATTTTCCGGGATATAATTGCTTTCGTTATGAAGCGGTTTATCAAGGAGGATGACAATGAAGAAGATGTTACTGTTTCTCTTGCTTGCGCTCAGCGTATGTATGTGTCTGACCGCATGCGGAGATGATGACGATGATGACGATTACAGCAGCAAGAAGCCTGCGAAAACGGAAGTGACGGAGGAGCCGACGGAGGAACCGACCGAAGAGGCGGATGTTCTCACGATTGCTTCCACTGAGACATGGGGAGACTTCACGGTAGGCGTGCCTGCGGACTGGACGTTCCGTAAGGGCGACGTTTTTGATGAGGAAGATACCCGTTACTGCTCCGTAATGAAGTCAACACTCGTATTCTTTGATTTCAAGCGTGAGAGCGAAGAGATGGCAAAGCAGCATTACGAGTACAACAAGAACACGTATACCAACGAGCAGGAAGATGTGGCCGGTACCTACGGCGGCATCGACTGGACCGGTTTCCAGTACAGTGACGGCTGGGGCGGGTACGGTTTCGAACTGTATGCCGTTGTAAATGAAAAGCCGGTACGTGTTTCATCGTGCGGCTTCCGGTTTGACAGCGAAGAGGCTAAGACAATCCTCGGTTCCCTGTCGGTCAAATAATCGAAAACAAATGCAAAAGAGAGTCTCCCGTCAGCAGGCGGGAGATTTTTTCGTATTCCGCTCCTTTTTCGTTTCACTTTGCGAAAATCTATGGTATAATCAAATGCACAATAGGTTCCGGCAAGAGGAACTGTAAAGGAGGATGTTACGATGGATATTGCAGCAATGGTGAAAGACGCGGTTGAGAAGATCACAAAGGACGGAGACCTTACGAAGGCTTTTCAGAAGGATCCCGTTGATACCGTAAAGAAGGTTGCCGGAGACAAGGTTCCCGCGGAAGCCATCGATAAGATCGTAGACGGCGTAAAGGCTAAGATTAAGATTGACAGCGCTGCCGGCGCCCTTGGATCCCTCAAGAAGCTTTTCTAGGAAACCGTTGATCCTGCGGAAGGCTGCGGGAATTCCGAAGAGGACGAGTACTGATGACAGGCCGGGGCAGTGATGCCCCGGCAATAACGGGAGTGTGCTGATGAGTAATTTCAATCATGCCATTGAATTTGCAGTAGATGCCCACAGCGGATACACGAGAAAGGGGACCGGTTCGCCGTACATCGTGCATCCGATGGAAGTCGCGGCAATCGTGTCGACCATGACGCTCGACGATGATGTGCTTGCCGCTGCGGTGCTTCACGATGTGGCGGAAGATGCCGGCGTTTCCATTGAGACAATCCGGAACTTCTTCGGGCCGCGCGTCGCGGAACTGGTTGCGAGCGAATCGGAGGACAAGCGTCCGGATCTGCCGAAGTCGGAGACCTGGAAGATCCGCAAAGAGGAGACGATAGAGCATCTTCGCACGACTACCGACATCGCGGTCAAGATGATCACACTTGCCGATAAGCTGTCGAACCTACGCGCCACCTACCAGAACTACATGGTGATCGGAGACGAGGTGTGGAACCAGTTCAACATGAAGGATAAGAGGCTTCACGGCTGGTACTACAGCGAGATTCTGAAGGCGCTCGGCGAGCTTTCCGCGTACCCGGTATGGCAGGAATACAAATGGTACGTAGACACGCTTTTCGGGCAGTAACGGCAGGCAGTTTCATTTTCGGAAAATGAGAAACTTGCTATTGACTTTTGCACATTTTCCATTTATAATCAATCATGTTCGGCTCCATGGTCAAGCGGTTAAGACATCGCCCTTTCACGGCGGTAACAGGGGTTCAAATCCCCTTGGAGTCATTCGGAGCAGCACCGCACATTAACAATTCGGCTTTGCCGATGTACGGCGCGTAGGTCATCAGGACTCCGTCAGTTGCTTTGCAACTGCCACCTCATGACAAAAGGTCATCAGGACTCTTCCCACTTCGTGGGCCCCTCCTCATGACAAGTGCCGATGTGGCTCAATTGGCAGAGCAGCTGACTTGTAATCAGCAGGTTATCGGTTCGAGTCCGATCATCGGCTATTTGGACCCTTAGCTCAGTCGGTTAGAGCAACCGGCTCATAACCGGTCGGTCCTGGGTTCGAGTCCCCGAGGGTCCATTCTCGTTCGAGGAATAATACAATTTCATATGGCCCGGTGGCTCAGTTGGTTAGAGCGCCGCCCTGTCACGGCGGAGGTCATGGGTTCGAGCCCCATTCGGGTCGTTACTAAGCTTGAAACGGCTTAGTATTTGTACTTGACTCTTATCGAGTTTGTGGTACAATAAGTCTTGTCAATCATATATTTATGATCATGGGGTCTTAGCTCAGCTGGGAGAGCATCTGCCTTACAAGCAGAGGGTCATAGGTTCGAGCCCTATAGGCCCCATTTCCTTTTCTCTAGGGAAGGAAGGACAAGGATCATAAGGACTCCGTCAGTTGCTTCGCGACTGACACCTCATGACATTTGCCGGCGTGGCGGAATTGGCAGACGCACAGGACTTAAAATCCTGCGAGTAGTGATACTTGTACCGGTTCGACCCCGGCCGCCGGCAATTTTGCAGTAACATATGATTCATACGGATTCGAGTTTGGCTTTGCTGAACTCGTTTTTTCATTATTCCGTTGCAGTACGGAAATGAAACCGATATAATCATTTTAGAATTGTCGAAGAAGCAGGGTGTTGAAAATGGGTGAGATTCAGGTAAAAGTTCATTGTCCGATCGGAACATCGGTCCGGACGTATCTGGACGGTGCGGAACGGAATACCGTGCAGGCTGCAGACGGACAGACGGTAAAGGTTTCCGTTGTGCAGGACTCTGTCAGCGGACGCCCCGGGAAAGCGGAACTGCTGAAAACGTATTACTCCTCAGTGTTCGGGCAGAAGATCCGGTACGGAATCGAAATGCCTTCGCCGTTCCGTGCTGTTTTTGAAGGAACCATAACGGCGGGAACAGAGGGGCAGGCCGGATTCTCCCTTGTGTGCCTCGACGGGCATTACCGGATTGTTCCGGACCGTGAATGCTTTACACCCGGTTCGGTCCGCAGCTATGAGGAGAATCTGGACAGCGGTCTTTGGAAACTTGTTCTCGGTTCGATCCTGCTGCCGCTTCTTATAGTTCTGTCACTTGGATTTGCGGCACTTTGGGACGCATCGGTTCCGGCGGCTGCCAGAGCGGTTTTCGGAACGCTTTATGCGATTATAATCCTCGGAGGAGTATTCCTATTCTTCTCCAAAACACGTCGGAAGAGATATTATTCTACTGGAGTAGAACAAAATGAATGATTATACGGACGAAATTCGCGAATACTTTCTCGGCGGGCTGAAACGGCTTATATGCAGTAACCCCGCCGGCAAGGACGAACCTTACAAAAGAGTCGTATTTGTCCGAAAGGACAAAGGCTTTCAGCAGGAGAGTTATACCGAAACGCAGGTGTTTCATAAGAACCTGACGCCGGCGGAGGCAGCCGAAGAAGCGGTTAAGCTGTTCGGAGCGCACATGCGCCAGATGAATCTGACGATCGACGCGCAGGGCGAGACGGTAAATGCGGAGTATAAGGTCTCTAAGGGCGGCAAAGTATTCGTTACGAAACATAAGGAGGCGGCTCCGGCAAAGGAACAGCAGCTTTCCCACAACCGGAAGAAAAAGTATCTGATTCCCGAGGGCTCGCCGCTTCCGGCGCTTACGGATATGGGCATCTTCACGAAGGAGGGCAAGGTTGTTGCCTCCATGCAGGACAAGTTCCGCCAGATCAACCGTTTCGCGGAAATGGTGGATGACGGATTTGACGCGCTTCCGACCGGCCGCCCGATCCATATTATTGATTTCGGCTGCGGCAAATCATACCTCACATTCATTCTTTATTACTATTTCACGGAAATAAAGAAGCGGGAGGTGCGGATTACCGGCCTTGATCTGAAGAAGGACGTTATCGAGAACTGTAACCGCGCGGCTGAGCGCTACGGTTATGAGAACCTGCATTTTCAGGCGGGCGACGTGAAGGATTTCGTTTCCGACACGCCTGTCGATATGGTTGTCACGCTGCATGCGTGCGACACCGCGACGGATTATGCTTTGGCATTTGCCGTAAAGCAGAAAGCCTCGCTGATTCTTTCCGTTCCGTGCTGCCAGCATGAACTGAATAAACAGATGAAGACGGACGAACTTTCCGTCCTTACCAGATACGGAATCGTGAAAGAGAGGACGGCGGCGCTTCTGACCGACGCCATCCGGGCGGATCTGATCACGGCGTGCGGGTATAAGACGCAGATTCTTGAATTTGTCGATATGTCGCA
>JAGADM010000168.1 GCA_017613595.1 Lachnospiraceae bacterium
CCGTCCCTCCGTTTCCGAACCGGTCTTTCAGCCTTGAACCGGTCTCTCTGGCGGTCGGTTGAAACGTACTCCTCTTCATCTCAGCCTTTGTGTGAATCAATTATGGACATACTTTACCCCATCGGCGGGGGATTTGTCAAGTACTTGTTTCGCGGAACGGGTATCCGCGAATGCGGGCCTTCCGTTCGTATCGGCTAGACCTCGCGCACCAGGTTCTGCACCCAGACGCCCTTCTTCACGAGAATGAAGCCGATCAGGCACTTTATAAGGTCAACCATCTGTACGAACAGATAAAGCTCAATCACCGGAAGGTTCGTATAGGAGCACAGAATGAGTGCGAAAGGCACGGCGATGCACCACAGGAATACGCTGTCAAACAGGAACGTAATGAAAGTCTTTCCGCCCGTACGAAGCGTAAAATAGGTCGCGTGCATGAACGCGAAGATCGGCATGCAGACCGCTCCGATCTGAATGAATCCGCTCGCCAACGTCCGCACATTGTCCGTCGTATTGTAAAGCATCGGGAACAGCGGAGCAAGCAGGAATAAAATACCGCCGAGAACCGCGCTCGACACAACGGAAAATGCGATGAGCCTTGTGTCGGTTTCCTTTGCCTCCTGCAGCTTTCCGGCCCCGAGCAGCTGTCCGACCATGATCGCGACGGCGCTACCCATGGCGATAAATACGACGTTGAACAGGTTCGTGATCGTACTCGAAATGTTGAGTCCCGCAACCGCGTCCAGTCCGCGTCTCGAATAGCACTGGTTCAGTACCGCCATACCGCACGACCAGAGAATCTCGTTGAACATGAGCGGCATGCCCTTTGCCGTAATCTGTCCGGCAAGCTTTGCGGGGATCAAAGGCGGCTCACACATTACGGCATCGCTGTCCTCTTGATTCTTTCGGAACAGATTTCTTGCAAACCGCGGAAATTTATACAGTCCGGACGCGAACTTCATCCGTTCGGTATGGGTATGCGTCCAGATAATGACGATCGCAGCCTGTACGAAACGGCTGATCACCGTTGCGTAAGCGGCGCCCGCTACACCGAGTCTCGGCGCGCCGAGCTTACCGAATATGAGAACATAGTTCAGTCCCAGATTAACGACAACCGCCGCGAGGCCTGCTGCCATCGGGATACGTGTCTCACCGCATTCACGAAGCGTACTTGCGTAAACCTCCTCTATGCCGAACGGAACAAGTCCGATCAGCATGATGAACAGGTATTCCTTGCCGTATTGAAGTACCAGCTCCGGTGACTGCACGGAATCCGCGCTGTCATGCAGATAAAGGCTCATCAGCGAGTGGTTGCAGAGATAGAGTACGGCTATGCCGACCGCAACCAGAAACATGCTGATTATCATCTTATAACGGAAGGAATAACGGACGCCCTCATGGTCTCCTTTGCCGTAAAACTGCGCGGCATAGATGCCGGGGCCCGCAAGCGCTCCGAACAAAGCGAGGTACAATACGAACATCAGCTGGTTTACGATGGAAACGCCGGACATCGACTCCGTTCCGATGCTTCCGATCATGATATTGTCCAGCAGACTTACGAAATTGGAGATGCCGTTCTGAATCATGATCGGCACCGCCACGGTTAAAACCTTTTTATAAAATTTTCTGTCACCTATTAACTTACTCAAAACACTAACCTCAATAATCCTTATAACAAATTCATGAGGTGGCATCCTCTTTCCGGCTGCCACCTCGACATGATATTTCCTTTACATTTTCCTTCGGAATCAAGCATCCCGATAATTCTTCTTCAGACGGCTGACGGTCTCTTCAAACAGCCACCAGAAGCCTCCGTCCTCGTCATCCGCGGTCTCTTCGCGGTCCTTCAGTTCCATCAGGCGGAGTACATTGATATACTCGGGCGAATACTCGCGGTTCTCCTCCAGAAAATAGAACTGGTTCTCGAGGATCCGCATGACCTCAGTCTCATCTGAATACTTCATCAGCGCGGCGTTGAATTCCTGCTCCATGCCGCCGATTTTCAAAGCATACAGATACTGGCACAGGCTTTCCTTCATGGCGCCTTTCTGGTACGCGATCAGGAAATACTTCGCGGCGTTCTTGAACATACCGTTCTTGGCAAGCAGTACGGCCATATTGTGGTATGCCTTAGCCTGATCCTCGTCGGGTACGTATATGAAATCGCGGTCATCCAGAAGATTCCGGTATTCAAGCATTGCTTCGCGCGTCTTGCCGTAACGAAGGAACGCGTCGGCATGTCTCTTCTTACGCTCAATCGGCAGCATGTCGAAGTAACTGTCGATCTCCGCGATCAGCTTGTTGATCTCCTCTTCCGTATAGTAGTCGGTACTGCAGAAGATGGAAACGACCAGATCCTTAATGCCCGCATTCCGGTCCATCAGCTGCTGCAGGAAATCCGCGCGTTCGCCCATGCCGAGCTCGTTGCGGATCCACGGTACCAGCTGTCGTTCCGAAAGGTCTTCCTCCAACGTTTCGATGTTATGGTAGAGGTAATAGCACAGCTCTTCCATCGTGTAAACCTTGGTCCCGGTGGACTGGAAGAAATACGGTTCTTTTGCTTTGTTTCCGATACAGAAGATCAATCTTCCCATAGTCTGTGCCTCCTTTCCCATAAATCTGCGGGCTGTCCCGTGTCAATTCACGGATTCACCCTGTCCGGCTTATGCCGGCAAATACGACGCCCCAAGCGTCAGATTTCCACAATCTTCTCCCATACCCGGTATGTGTTCGGGTAGAACTGTCCGAATCCGAGATCCTTCACGGTGATTACCGCCGTCTCGCGGTCCAGACACCGTATTCCGATCGAAACACGGGTTGTCTTATTCTCGCGGCCGTGGAGATTCTTCAGGCTTACCACCACATGCTTCGAATCCTTCTTTACGGTGTGATAGATGGAGAAGTAAACTTCCTCGGTATCATCGAGAATACCGACCGTCTTCGCGTTAACCTCGCTCCAGCGTGTGCCGGCGCGGACCATCGGATAATCCGCGATCTGATTGTCCTTAAACATGCGGATCGCGATGGTTGAACGAATCATATCTTCGGTGAGGAACAAAAAGTCCCTCATCTCTTCATCATTCTCATACAGTCCGAAATAAGCGGCTCCTTTGGCGTAGAGGTTCATTCCCTTGAACACGCGGCGTCCGGAACAGAGCGCCTTTAAAACATCATCGGACCAGTTGCTCTCAAATCCCTTTCCCGTTACGTATACCGTTGACAGAATCTGGCGGTACAGCACCTTATCGGTAATGGTACGGAAGCAGTATGCCAGCTGGTTGTCGGGCATCGTCTCCAGCATGTTCTCGTCAAGGAGATTGCTGAGGTCCTTAATCTGGGCCGTTACCGTGATCGGGGCAACCTTTTTGGCTGTCGAAAGCTGTGTGTACATCAGTCCGTTCTCGTTGAAATCGAACAGGCCGACATCGTTGACCCAGAGTTCCTTCTTCTGCCGTACGGCATAAAACATGAAGCTCTGCAGATGGCTCCGCACACGGATGCTTTCATGCCGTACGCCTGTCGTTTCCATCGCTGCCTCGATAATCTGAATCATCTTGTCGCTCGGGTCACGCATGGAAATGACAACCTTATCGATCGGGTCGTTCTGATACTTCTGGCGGAGCACCGTCATGATCTTCCGGAAGAACCGCTCAAACAGATTCTGCGGCGTATATTCCGTATCATGAATGTAGACGCTTTCGTCCTCTTCCGCTTTTTTGATCAGATTGTCAATGAAAAAGCCCGCATTACGGTTCTTGCAGCGGACCGCTTCCTCACCGAAAAGCCAGTCCCCGCTGTCATTCCGCACGCACAGCGCCGTCGGGATCAGGTACTGTCCGCCCGCAGACGAAACGCTGACGGATTCCGGCTCTTCACCGTCCCTGCTCACGGCAATCTGGGTTGTTTCCGGGGATAAGTCAAATCCTATGACAATCGGTTTTGTATCCGGCATGATACCTTCCTCCAGTCCCAAATAATGTGCGTTACCGCCCTCCGGCCGCCGCTTGCGCAAAAGCCTTCAGACTTCTGAAAACTATTCCGTAATCTCACGGAACAGCTGGGAAATAGCAAACTCATCTTTGATATAACGGTCGAGCAGCGCCAATGCCTTATCGCGGTCGCCTTCCTTCTCGGAAGCAATGATCCGGTTGATCTGCGCGAAACGGCTTGTGGATTCATTGTTCTTATCGAGCGTGCCGACTAACGTCGTCTTCTCGGAAATCACATTTTCCTCATCGGACTCGTCCGTAATGATGTATTCTATCGTTTCGCCGTAGAACAATACCAGTTCCTTCACGAAGATTCCGTAGCAGATATCGCGCATCGGAACGTCCCGCTGCTGGCGCTTTCCTGCCACGCGGTAGGAATAATGCAGCGTCACGCGGTGCTTCGGGTTAGTGCGGTATTCAATCAGGCGCTTGTCCTCCAAACTCTCCGGCAGAGCGAAATACTTGCACAGCCGTAAGAATTCCGGAAGCACTTTGCCGCGGCTCTCCATTCTGGTCAGCCAGTATTCCGCGAAGTCGCGGTCCTCGGTCGAGAGATCCTCGGCCTCAGCACAGAGCTTCAGCAAAGCAAGAATACAGATATCATATTCATCAAGGTTCGTATCCTTCTTCATGATACCGACCGTCTCCTCGGAAATCGGCGTATCAAACAGAAGATATTTATAGGCAACATAGGTCATGTACGCCTTGCACAGCTGACGGTTGCCCATCGGGTTATAGTATTTGCGGAATACCGCGTCGCCGTACGGCAGATACGCTTCCGTGAAGAGAATCTGCGCAAGCAGGCGCTCATCCATCTTCTCGGTATCGATTTGGCGGTCGGTCGCTTCCTGCCACAACGTATAAAGGTCCACGGTACGTCCCTGGTAATTCTCGAGAAGAACCGTAAACAGACGCGGGCTTCTGCGTCCCTGACGGAATACGTAGTACATCATATCGGTCAGGAATACGATATTGTCCGCAAGCAGTTCCTGCGGAACCTCCGCGCAGAACCGCTCGAGATATTTGATATCCACGGTGCGGTATCCGTACGTCTGCATCAGCTCGAGCGCCTTCTTATGGGCGTTCCGCTGGATCAGCATACCGATCATGCGGCTCCGCTGCTTATCGGGGACAAATGACCAGTTCAGCGCTTCAAACATTGCTTCCAGTCTCGAGTCCTCAAGACTCTCGCTGAAATTGAGGATCAGCGTCCGGTTCAACTCGTCCGAGAAAACGGAACGGAGTCCCGGAATCCGGGAAGCCTTCTTACGAAGTTCGATCGAGTACGCGTCGGTCTTCTTCTCCTTTAGCGCCTTTTCGGCAAGCGCGAGAAGAATCTTATCGCTTCCGGGGTTCATCTGGAACGCTTCTTGGAAGCAGTCCTCCGCGTTCATCAGTTTGCGGTCTTCGTACGGGATGCCGTGCAGATAGCGGTTATGCTTTTCATCCATCAGCACGATCACTGCGTGTTCGGTATAGACATCCACCTGTGCCACGCCGCCGACGAACGGAACGATAACCTCTTCGTCGAACTCGCGATGCGCAACGCACACATAACGGATGCCCGGTGCCGAGCAGCGGATCTCATGGCGGAACGCGATGCCCTCGAGTCCGTTCAGGAATTCCTTCCGAAGCTGCTCATCGTTCATGCACTCGTTGTACAGGATTGTTAAGAACGGGTCGTTCTTCCGCTCCCGCATCGCCGCAAGGGCATATTCGGAAATCTTATTCTTATAAATGTCATAAGCGTCACGGTTGCTTTCCTTGTGCGTCACGATGTTCGCATACAGGTAGGAAAGACGCTTGTCATGAAGCTTGCTGTTATAAGCGAAATAGGTAAGGACAGCCGGCTCGAGAACCTCCTCGAGGTCGCTGTTCTTCGTGTACATATAGTACTCGTACAGTTCCGGGATACGAAGCTGTTCTTCCACACCCTTCCGGTACCATACGGCATACACCGGATCTTTCTTCTTCGCCCGGATCAGCATCTGGCAGAGCGCGGAAAGCGCTTCCTTCAGCTGGAACTGTTTATAGATTCCGGTCAGTACAAGATAATAAAGATCGCGATACTCCTTAAGCCGTTCCGCAAGATACGAGAACTGCAGCGCGGCCTCTCTCTCAAGGTAGCGGTGTCTTACGGCAAATGCGATCGTCTGCACTTCGAACATACCCGGCTCATGCAGCAGAGACGGCTCCTCGTTCACCAGCGCCGCAGCGCTCACGAAAAGGAACGGCGAACGGTTTCCGTCATCGTACATGCCGCGCAGTTCGTCAAGTTTCAGCCGACGGTTCTTCGCGTAGCGGGAATCGAGTTCCAGAAGCAGCAGTCCCGGAACAAAACGCGCATCCTCCTCGCTGCAGAGGATATATAACTGTTCCATCAAGTCGCCCTTATTGGAGGACGGGAGTTCCGTGCTCAGGTACAGATACAGCGCCTTAACATACGTGCCGTTGCCCTTCCACTCCGCATCGGTGATCGCACGGAGTCTCGCGTTGGCAGCACTTTCCCGCCCGGCAAGGCGGTCCAGATGAACGCGGTACAGACGGAGCATGATCTCCGGCTGCGCGCCGGACGCCTCTAACTGCGAAACAAGGTTCTCGGCCTCGGCGACATACCGTCCGACCGAAATATGATTCATGCGGAAAGCAAGGAAGTTCTCGCAAAGTTTGCTGAACGCTTCCTTCCGCTCATGGCGGCGGAGCATCGGTTCGGGATCGGGAATCATCTTGTCACAGGAAACCGTAACGCGAATCTGCTGGTTCTGCGCCTCGATCGCGATTGTTGCGGTACTGCTGCCGTAACCGAGTTTCTCGGCGATTACGGAAAATGTAATATCGCACCGGTTGTCCCGGAAACTTTCGGTTGTGATCTGTTCACGGTCCACAACAAGGAATTCCGCGGACGAAGTGATTCTCGCGTTGACATATCCCCAGGTACTCTTCGTAAGCTCAATGCGTCCGGATACGGGCGCGCCGCTGATTGTGTATTCCATACGGTCGCGGTCGGCCTGCAACACGACACCCATCTTCTTACCTGTGGCGACAAGGAATTCCTCCATCGCACGGTCGCTCGCGTGACTCTTACGGAGCAGTTCCAGAAGGAATACGCTCTTCGGTTCATGATACTGCAGGAACGGAAGGAACGCGGGATCATTATATAAGCGGAGTGCCTCATCCCAATGATAACGGGCAAGAGACACGAACTGGTTCATATCGGAAATGGAACCCTCGGAGGATACGAGGGAAGGCTCGCTGACCGTAATCTTGTACGGAAGCGAAATCTCTCCGCAGTCGGTGATGAACGTGATCTCTCCGTTCAGTTCTTCACAGTTCAGAAGATACTCGCCGCGGACAACATATTCCACGGTATTGTTAACGCCGACGAACTGCGGTGTGGTAATCTCGAGAACACGGTTATCGGAGCATACGATACCCTTCATCGTAACGCTGGTACTGTTGGTGATACCGATCCGGCCCGTCTGTCTGCGCCACATCTCCGCCGAAAGGACAAGCTTCTCTTTGGACAGAATGATACGCGGAAGTTCATACTCGATAATGCCGCGTGAAATCTTTCCGATTTTCTCTTTCATGAGAGCTCTCCTTTCCTCAAAAATGCGGTGACAAATCCCATTTCACCCTTTGTTAAACATACAAAGATATTGTATCACAGCGGTTCGGATTTGTCACGAAAAAAAGGCAGTTTCCGATTTGCATCGAAAAACTGCCTTTCGTCATTCCAATTCAATTTATGCAAGCTTAGCCTTTGCAGTCTCGCAGAGCTTTGCGAAGCCCTGTGCGTCGTTGATTGCAAGGTCGGAAAGCATCTTGCGGTTGATGGTAACCTCAGCAAGCTTCAGACCGTACATGAACTTGCTGTAGGAAAGTCCGTTCATTCTGCATGCCGCGTTGATACGAGCGATCCAGAGAACACGCATCTCTCTCTTTCTCTGCTTACGTCCTGCAAATGCGGAAGTCAGTGCGCGCATTACGGACTGCTTA
>JAGADM010000018.1 GCA_017613595.1 Lachnospiraceae bacterium
CCGGAGGGGCCAAATGTGCAGACTTTTCAGAAAAAACTTGAAAAAGCCGGCATAAATGTTACTATTAGAAGGGAAATGGGCTCTGATATTAATGCCGCCTGCGGACAGCTTCGCAGGCATTATGAGGAGGAAGCAAAGGGATGAAGGCAGTAGCCGTAACCAATGTGGGGAACAAGCGCAGCATGAATCAGGACTATTATTTCTGCTCTGACGAGCCTGTCGGGATCATGCAGAATCTGTACATCGTCGCAGACGGCATGGGCGGACACAACGCCGGCGATTACGCCGCAAGGTTCTCCGTAGACCGTTTCGTAACGCTTGTACGGGAGAGCAAGGACCGTACACCGATCTCCGTTATGGAGAACGCGCTGAAGACAACCAATGAGGAACTGATCGCCAAAGCGAAGACGCAGCGGGAGTACGACGGAATGGGCACGACATTTGTCGCTGCCACGCTCCAGGACGACGGCTACCTGCTGATCGCCAACATCGGCGACAGCCGCCTCTATATCGTAAACGACACGATCAACCAGATCACACAGGATCATTCTCTTGTGGCCGAGATGGTTCGGAACGGGGAACTGAAGAAGGAGGAGGCAAGGTTCCATCCGCAGAAGAATGTCGTACTGCGTGCGCTGAGCACGAGGTCCGTGGCCAGCCCGGACTTCTATAAATATAAAGTGAAAAGGGGAGATTATGTTCTCCTTTGCTCGGACGGCTTATGGGAGATGGTGGAGGAAGGCGAACTTCTGAAGCTCGTCAGCGAATATGAGGATGTTCAGGATATCGCTGACAAAATGGTCTTCATGGCCAATGAAAACGGGGGAAAAGACAACATTACGCTGATTCTGATGAAGATTTGACGTAAGAAGGAAGCATCCGCGCCGGTGGGGCCGGCGGAGGTGCGAAGGTTCCGGGGCATTTTCCGTATGAAGGATCCGCCTTCGGGACAAGAAAGAGAAAGGACGACAGATCGGTATGATAATTACACCAGGTATGTTAATCGGTGACCGCTACGAAATCATTGAAAAGATCGGTACGGGAGGCATGGCCGACGTATACAAGGCCAAATGCCACCGCCTGAACCGTATGGTAGCGATCAAGTTTCTGAAACCGGAGTACAGCAGCGACAACTCCTTCGTAAGCCGTTTCCGCGGCGAGGCGGAGTCCTGCGCGGGTCTGACCCATCCGAACGTGGTCAGCGTGTACGACGTAGGAGACGAGGGTGACCTGCACTTCATCGTAATGGAGCTTGTTGAGGGTATTACCTTAAAGCGCTACATTGAGAAGAAGGGCCAGCTCGAGATCAAGGAAGCGGTCGGCATCGCGATCCAGATCGCGCAGGGTCTTGAGGCCGCTCACGCAAAGCATGTTATCCATCGGGATATCAAGCCGCAGAACATCATCCTGTCCCGCGAGGGCAAGGTAAAGGTTGCGGACTTCGGTATCGCGAAGGCGGCAACGACAACCAATACGATCCAGGAGTGCGCGGCCGGTTCCGTACATTACCTTTCCCCTGAGCAGGCGCGCGGCTACAGCGATGAGAGAAGCGATATCTATTCACTCGGTATCACGATGTACGAGATGCTTGCGGGACGCGTTCCGTACGCGGGAGACAATAACGTTTCGGTAGCGCTCGCGCACATCAGCGAGTCCGCAACTCCGCTTGTGGAGCTGAATCCGAACGTGACTCCTGCCGTGGAGAAGATCGTCCGCAAATGTATGAGCAAGAAGCCGGAACGCCGTTACGCGACGGCAGCCGAGCTGATCACCGACCTGAAGGCGGCTCTTGCCAATCCCGACGGCCAGTATGTTATGATCGCACCGCTTGTTACGCCGGATGCTCCGACGAAACAGCTGTCCGATTCCGAAGTAAGACAGATCAAGAGCGGCGCACGTTCCGCATTTTTCGATGAGGACGGCGACGGTGATGATGAGGACGAGGATCCGATGAAGGCTGCGGCTGTTCTCAGCAGACGCAGAGTGGATGACGACGAGGAAGATGACGACATCGACAACGTCGGCAACATCTGGGAGAAGGTCGGACTTGTTGCAAGCATCATTTTCATGGTTGCGATCGCCGTTGTTGTAATCCTTGCGGTCAATAAGATGACCGGTATCTTCAGTAAGAGCAATTCCGGTCAGACGTTAAAGCCGAAGAAGACGGTTACGTCGACGCCTACGCCGACAATGGCCGCGAAGACCGAAGCAATGCCGAACCTTGTCGGACAGACGAGACAGGCGGCACAGCAGAAGCTGATCTCCCTCGGAATGAACCTGAACATTAAGATCGAGCCGGAGTCTTCTCCGACCGAAAAATACGCCGCGGACACCGTTACCAGACACGAACCGATGCAGGATGCGGTGCTGTCCGTGGGTGATACCGTAACTTTGTATTACAGTATCGGCCGCGGTGATTTCACTATCCCGAAGGTAAAGGGACGCGACCTTGAGAATGCCAAGAAGATTCTCGAAGGAAACCTTGAAGTGATCACCATTCCGGAAGCAAGCGATCTCGATGAGGGAATCGTTATCCGTACCGAACCCGCCGAGGGTACCAAGACCGAGCGCGGACGTACGATTACGATTTACTACAGTATCGGACCGGAGATGATCACGGTTCCGGATACGTTCGGCAGCACGGTTGCCAATGCCGAGAAGAGTATTACGGGTCTCGGACTCAAATACGAACTCAAGGAAGAATACTCGGATTATGAAGCGGGAACGGTTTATAACCAGCTGCCCGCCGCAGGTGTGGAAGTGAAGAAGGGTTCAACGGTAACGCTCTTTATCAGTAAGGGACCGGAGCCGACCCCGACCCCGACCAATACGCCTACGCCGACCCCGTCGCCTTCACCGGTTCCGACCCAGGATGAGAACAACAATACCGGAGAGAACAACGACGGACAGGATACGAACTGATGCGAAATAGGAAACTATGGAAGAATGTATCGGTAAGATAATGAAGGGAGTCGGAGGACTCTACGAAGTGTATGTGGAAGACCTTGGTCCGGTGACATGCCGGGCCAAGGGCATTTTACGATATAACGACATTAAACCGCTGATCGGCGACAACGTGAAACTGACGGTTCTTGATCCGAAGGAACGGACCGGCAATCTGACGGAGGTGCTTCCGAGAAGGAACGCGCTGATCCGCCCGGCGGTCGCCAATGTCGATCAGGCAATGGTCGTATTTGCCGTAAAGGAGCCTGAGCCGCACCTGAATCTGCTGGACCGGTTCCTGCTTCTGATGGCAAAGGAGGACCTGCCCGTTGTCATCTGCTTCAATAAGACCGACCAGGCGGACGGCGACGAACTGTCGCATTTTCGTAAGATTTACGAAAAGAGCGGCGCCAGGGTACTGTTCGCGCAGGCCAATAATCCCGCGACGATGGACGACGTCTACGCGGAGCTTTTGGGAAAGACGACCGTGCTTGCGGGGCCTTCGGGTGTCGGCAAGTCGACGATCATGAATTTTGCCCAGCCGGAAGCCGCGATGGAGACCGGAGAACTGAGCGAGCGGATCCGCCGCGGAAAGAATACGACGCGGCACGCCCAGCTCAATTACGTGACGCGTGAGACCTATCTATGCGACACGCCGGGTTTCAGTTCGCTGTTTCTGCCGGAGATCGAAGCGGAGGAACTGCGGTATTTATACCCGGAGTTCAAGGCTTACGAGGAACAGTGCCGTTTTCCGGACTGCGTGCACCGTAAGGAGCCGGGATGCGCGGTAAAGGAAGCGGTCGAAAAGGGCGATATCGCGAAGGAACGGTATGAAAACTACCTGCTGCTTTATGATGAACTGGCGGGCAGGAGAAAATGGTAAGAAACCGGAGAGTACAATGAAGATGAAACGATACAATCGATTGTCCCCGTCCATTCTGGCGGCGGATTTCAACATCCTCGGGGAACAGATTGCCATGGTGAAGGAAGGCGGAGCGGAGTTTCTGCATTTTGACGTCATGGACGGAATGTTTGTACCGAGCATCAGTTTCGGAATTCCGGTACTTGAGAGCATCCGTAAGAAGACCGACCTTTTCTTAGATGTGCATCTGATGATTGAAGACCCGATCCGCTATGTGAAGACGTTCGCGGACGCAGGCGCGGACCTCATCAACGTACATTACGAGGCGTGCAAGGATATTCCGGCAACGCTTGCGGCAATCCGCGAGACCGGAAAGAAGGTCGGAATCACCATTAAGCCGAAGACGCCGGTGAGCGTGCTTGCGGAGTATATTGAAGATGTCGACCTCATTCTGATGATGTCGGTGGAACCCGGTTTCGGCGGACAGAAGTTCATCCCCGAAACGATGGACCGTCTGCGCGAGCTTCGCGCCTTGATCAATAAGAGTAAGAAGAAGCCGCTTCTTGAAGTTGACGGCGGCATTACCCTTACCAACGTTGCGGAAGTACTCGAGGCCGGCGCCGACACGATCGTAGCCGGAAGCGCCGTATTCCGCGGCGATATTACGGCAAATGTAAAAGCGTTTCAGAAGATTCTTCTCGGACGCTGAAAAAGAAGCGTTCCGGAAACGAGTGGAGGATGCTGAATATATAAAGCATCCGATGCTTTGCCGGGCGCTTTAAAGGAAATACTATCGGAGGATTTTAAGTTTTATGAAATTAGGTATCGTCGGACTTCCCAATGTCGGGAAGAGCACACTTTTCAATTGCCTTACAAAGGCGGGAGCGGAATCGGCCAACTATCCGTTCTGCACGATCGACCCGAACGTCGGCGTGGTAACCGTGCCGGATGAGCGGCTCGGCGTATTGACGGAGATGTACCAGTCGAAGCGCACCATCCCGGCCGTTGTGGAATTTGTCGATATCGCAGGTCTCGTTAAGGGAGCGTCGAAGGGTGAGGGTCTCGGAAACCAGTTCCTTTCCCATATCCGTGAGACGGACGCCATCGTGCACGTCGTGCGCTGCTTTGATGACTCCAACATCATCCACGTGGACGGAAGCATCGATCCGATCCGCGATATTGAGACCATCAACCTTGAGCTGATTTTCGCCGACCTTGAGACAATCGAGAGAAGAATCGCGAGAGTCGCGAAGAGCGCAAGCTACGATAAGGCGCAGGCGAAGGAATACGAGATGTGCAAGAAGCTGAAGGAGCTTCTCGAGAACGGAACGAAGGCAAGCGCCTACGTGACCGACGACGAGGATGAGGCCGGATGGCTTCGCGGCTATTCGCTTCTTACCCGTAAGCCCGTTATCTACGCGGCAAATGTAAGCGATGACGATATCGCGAACGACGGCGCCGACAACGAATATGTAAAGAAAGTACGCGCATTTGCCGAAAAGGAAGGCTCGGAAGTCTTCGCGGTATGCGCACGCCTTGAGGAGGAAATGTCCGAACTCGAGGAGGATGAACGTAAGGAATTCCTCGAAGAGATGGGACTTAAGGAAGCGGGGCTTGAGAAACTGATCCGCGCAAGCTATCATCTGCTCGGACTGATCAGCTTCTTAACGACCGGTCCGGATGAGACAAGGGCCTGGACGATCACGAACGGCATGAAGGCTCCGCAGGCAGCCGGTAAGATCCATACCGACTTTGAGCGCGGCTTTATCCGCGCAGAGGTTGTTGCCTACGACGACCTTGTAAGCTGCGGCGGCATGCTGCAGGCAAAGGAGAAAGGACTTGTCCGTTCCGAGGGAAAGGAATATGTCGTTAAGGACGGAGACGTTATCCTTTTCCGTTTCAATGTGTAAAGGGGGAGCAGTATGAACGCATTGTTCAATTTCGGTGCCACGGATATCAATTTTCCGCACCTCGGACTTTATCTGAAAAATGTTCCGGACGGTTTCAATGTATTCGATTTCCGTATCGCTTTGTACGGTATCATCATCGGACTCGGCATGATGTTCGGGTATCTTGTTGCGGAGCAGACCGCGAAACGGACCGGTCAGGACAGCGAGAAATACCTTGATTTCACGATCATCGCCATTATCATCAGCGTCATCTGCGCGCGCATTTACTATGTCGCGTTCAACTGGAGCGCTTTTTCCGAGAAACCGCTTTCGGTGTTCGACATCCGCAGCGGCGGCCTTGCCATTTACGGCGGCGTGATCGGCGGCGTAACGACCGCGATCGTATTTTCCAAAATTAAAAAGCTGAACCCGAAGCAGTTCCTTGATACCGCGATCGTAGGTCTGCTGACCGGCCAGGTGATCGGCCGCTGGGGCAACTTCGTAAACCGCGAGTGCTTCGGTACCTATACCGACAGCCTTTTTGCCATGCAGGTCGACGTGAAGGATACGGCGTACTGCTTTAATCCGGCGGCTTCGACGGAATACGTTGAGAACCTGTTCGCCGGCAAGGCGAAGGCGCTTGAGAACGTCATGGAAATCCGTGCGAATACGGTGGTGACGAAGACTGCTACGTATATCCAGGTGCATCCGACGTTCCTTTACGAGTCGCTCTGGAATCTGGCGCTTCTGATCGGACTTCTGATCTATACGAAGCATAAGAAGTTCCACGGAGAGATTTTCTATATGTACCTGATCGGATACGGTCTCGGACGGTTCTGGATCGAAGGCCTGCGGACCGACCAGCTGTTCCTGTTCAATACTTCAATCCCGGTTTCCCAGGCGCTGAGCGCGGTGCTCGTGTGCCTCGGAATCACGCTTTACGCGATCGGCTTCGTAAAGTACCGTAAGACGAAGGCGGAGACGCCCGCGGAGGCGTAAATCGGAACGCCCGCAGAGGGCGGTTTCGGAATCGCACAATCGAAAAAACACATTTGCCAAGAGCTGTTGCTTGAAAAAGCAGCGGCTCTTTTTTCATTTTCCGCGAAAAATCGAACAAAATTTAAAGAAAATGTAAAAAAAACTCTTGCATTTTGATTTCGAGGTCTGTATAGTAAAGTTGTGGAGCAAAATGGATGGATTTTCCACAGAAATGATACAAAGTGGTGTGAGATGAACAGACTGGCCGGAAAATATGAGCACACAATCGACGCGAAGGGGCGCATTATCGTTCCCTCCAAGATCCGTGAGGGTCTTGGGGATTCTTTTATTGTGACGCTCGGACTGGACGGCTGTCTGTATATTTTCTCGGATGACGGATGGGACAAGTTTACGGAACAGCTTGAAAAACTTCCCGGAACGAAGGAAATCCGCCAGACCAAACGGTATTTCATGGCGAACGCTGCACAGTGCGATATCGATAAGCAGGGCCGAACGCTCGTACCCGGAGCACTTCGCGAGAAGGCGGGTATTGATAAGGAAGTCGTTCTTGTCGGCATGATCGATAAAGTCGAGCTGTGGAGCAAGGAACGTTTTGATGCGCAGAATGACAGCATCGATGAGTTCTCGATTGAATCTGCCGCCGAGAAGCTCGGTGAATTCGGCGTAACCTTCTAAGGAGTCGTTATGGGAGAGTTCAAACACTATTCCGTAATGCTCTCCGAAACAATCGAAGGGATTGCGGTTAAGCCGGAAGGAATCTATGTGGATGGTACATTAGGGGGAGCGGGACATTCCTCGGTCATTGCATCTAAGCTGACAACGGGGCGCCTCATCGGGATCGACCAGGATGGAGACGCCATAGAGGCAGCGGCGGAGAGACTGGAACCGTATAAGGAAAGAGTTACCATCGTCCGTGACAATTACGAAAACATACCTGCGGTTCTCGACCGTCTGGGAATCGGGCAGGTGAACGGAATATTACTGGATCTCGGTGTTTCTTCGTATCAGCTCGATACGGCGGAGAGGGGATTCTCCTACATGGCGGACGCGCCGCTTGACATGCGGATGGACGACCGGATGGAGAAAACCGCCGCGGATATCGTGAACGGATATACCGAGACCGAACTTTTTCACATCATCAGAGACTACGGCGAAGATTCTTTTGCGAAGAACATCGCGAAACACATCGTACTGGAACGGGCGAAACGGCCGATTGAAACGACCGGAGAGCTCGCGGAGATAATCAAACAGTCCATTCCGGCCAAGATCCGCATGACAGGCGGACATCCGGCGAAGAGAACCTTTCAGGCAATCCGGATTGAACTGAACCGGGAACTTCAGGTTCTTTCGGATTCCCTTGCGGGAATGATCGAAAGACTCGCACCCGGGGGGAGGCTTTGTATCATTACCTTCCATTCATTAGAAGACCGTATTGTGAAGAACGCCTTTAAAAAGGCGGAGAACCCTTGCATTTGCCCGCCCGGCCTTCCTGTCTGCGTCTGCGGCAGAAAGCCGGCCGGGAAAATACTCACGAAACACCCCATTATTCCGAGCGAAGAGGAGCTCGCGGAGAACACGAGATCCAAGAGCGCGAAGCTCAGAATATTCGAAAAATACTAAGGAGGCGGCGTCATGGCAGCATACGAGAAGAAAGATTATAAAAACAGTGTTGACAGATTGAGAAAGCAAGCATATATTGACGGTAGCGCCGCACGTAAGTTAGCAGTTCGTCCGGAGGAAATGCCGGATCAGAGAACCGAGCAGCAGGCTAAACCGAGAAAAGAAATCGATAAGAGACCGCTCGTCGGTTTCCGCAGAAGCATGGACCTTTTCTCGCTTGTTGTTGCGGGCATGTTCCTTGCGTTCCTCGGCTTTATGACCGTACGTTTCCTGTCGGTTAACGCGCAGTCGACCGAGATGGACAAGGAAATCACAGCGCTTACGAAGGAATACGAAGCTATCCGCGGAGAGAATGACTCTCTGCTGTTCGATATCGCAGATGACATCAACCTGAACGAAGTATACCGGATCGCGGTCGGCGAGCTCCACATGGTATACCCGAACAACAACCAGGTTGTTGAGTTCAAGAGCGCCGGTGAGGGCTATGTAAGACAGTTCGCCGACGTTCCCGAAGCAGCTGACGAGGGAGACGTGGATGCGGTTACCGAGGTGCTGCGCCGTCTGATGAAATAATCGGACAAGTTCAATAAAGGGGATTGATTATGGCTGCAAGAACGGAAGGAAGAACGGCCGCAGACCGTAACCATAAGAAAAAGAAGATTTTCACACGCAAAATGCAAGCAAAGTTCATGCTTGTATTTTGCGTTGTTTTTGTATTGTTCATGGTTCTCGTGCTCCGTATCATTTATCTGAAACAGCGCCACGGCGTAGACTACACGAATGCCGTGCTGAGCCACCAGAGTTATGTCAATACGAATATCCCGTATGAGCGCGGGCGAATCATGGACCGTAACGGCGCCGTGCTCGCGAAGAACGTCGTTACCTATAATGTCATTCTCGATCCGAGCGTTGTAAACGCGAACAACGGCATGTATGTCGACCCGACGGTCGAAGCAATTACGAAGGCATTTGACGATGTCTCGGCTTCGGAAGTCCGCGATATTTTAAAGAAGAACCCGAAGAGCGCCTACATCATCTTAAAGCAGGGCTGCTCCTATGACATGGTCCGCGAGTTTAAAAGACTCCAGGAAGAGAATCACAAGCTCGTAAAGGGCGTATGGTTCGAGACTATCTTTACCCGCGAATATCCTTACGGAAGCTTAGCTTCCCACATCGTCGGATTTGTCAACAGCGACCACTCGACCGGTGCCGGCATCGAATACGAGTATGACAAATATCTGACCGGTAAGTCGGGACGTGAGAGCGGCTATTATGATGCCGAACTGAATCTGATCAAGAAGACATGGCCGGCGGAGGACGGCGCCACGATCTACTCGACGATCGATGTTGCCGTACAGACCGCCGTTGAAAAGAACATCAAGCAGTTCAACGAAGAAATGGGCTGTAAGAATATCGGTGTCATCGTCATGAATCCGAACAACGGCGAAATCTACGCGATGGCGAGTAACGAGGGCTATGACCTCAATAACCCGCGTGACCTGAGAGGCTTTGTTTCCGCCGAGGAACTCGCGGCGATGAGCGAAGAGGAAAAGGTTACAAAACTCAACGAGATGTGGAAGAACTTCTGCATCAGCTATACGTTTGAGCCCGGTTCGACCTTTAAGTGTATTACCGTTGCGGCGGCGCTCGAAGAGGGCATTGCCACACCGGAGAGCACCTATTACTGCGGCGGTGTTGCCGAACTTGACAACTACAAGATCCACTGCAACGCCCGCCATGAGAAACTGACGCTTGAACAGTCACTGATGCGTTCCTGCAACATGGCGATGATGGACATTTCCGACAAGATCGGAAGAACAACATTCCGTACCTATCAGGACCGTTTCGGCTTCGGCTTTAAAACCGGTATCGACCTTCCCGGCGAGGAAAAGGGTATCGTTGTCGACAAGCTGAATCTGAACCAGGTTGAGCTCGCGACAAGCAGTTTCGGCCAGGGCTTCAACGTAACGATGATCCAGATGGCCGCTGCATACAGCTCAATCATCAACGGCGGATATTATTACACGCCTCATGTAGTCAAGAAGATCGTGAACGCAAGCGGCGCGACCGTTTACGAAGCGAAAAATACGATTTCGGCACGGACCGTATCGAAGACAACGACCGAATTCATGCGCAAGGCAACCTATGAAACCGTAAGAGCCGGTACCGCAACGCCCGCGCAGGTTAAGGGATACCTTGTCGGCGGCAAGACCGGTACGGCGCAGCAGGGTGTCCGTCAGGAAGTCGTAACCGATAACAAATACGTCGTATCCTTTATCGGCAGCGTTCCCGCAGACAATCCGCAGGTTGTCATTTATGTGGTTATCGACGAAGTAAATTCCGATACGCTGTACAACTCCAGCCGTCCCGCAACGACGCTGACGAGCAGCATTCTGAAGGAAATCCTTCCGCACCTCGGGCTGTATCCGTCGGAAGGCGAGATCGATTACGGCATTAATATTGTAGAAGACGCGCAGGACGAGCACAGCGCGGATATCGAGAAGAAGACCGAGTGACCGTAAGAACACGGATTTACGGCGGAAAGCACGCCGGATATAGGAAAATAACATAGGTTTCGGACACGGCGGAAGGCCGCCGTATATAGGAAAAAACGCAAGGCGGAACAGGAGAAAACATATGAAACTCGAGAATAAGAAAACGGTTATTATCGGAGCGGGAAAGAGCGGTGTGTCCGCCTGCCGTCTTCTCACGGAGGAGAACGCTTCGATCACGGTATATGACGGAAACGCACAGCTTGACACGGCGGCACTCCGCGAGAAACTCGGAAGCGGTTTTCACGGACAGATCGTCACGGGGGAATTTCCGAAGGAACTCGAAGAGGAGACCGAGCTTGTCATCATAAGCCCCGGCGTTCCTTCCGACCTTGACTTCATCAACCGGATGCGTGATAAGGGCATCCCGATCTGGGGCGAGGTGGAGCTTGCATACCGTTTCGCCAAGGGCCGTCTGATCGCCGTTACCGGAACGAACGGAAAGACGACGACAACGGCGCTGACCGGCGAGATCATGAAGCTGTATTTCGAGAAGGTTTTCGTTGTCGGAAACATCGGTACGCCTTATACCGATTTCGCGAAGCAGATGACTGACGATAGTGTAACCGTTGCCGAAATGAGCAGTTTCCAGCTCGAGTCGATTGAAGAATTTCATCCGTGTGTCAGCATGATCCTGAACATCACGCCCGACCACCTGAACCGTCACCATACTATGGAGGCATACACGGACGCCAAATTTAACATCGCACGGAACCAGACCCCCGGTGAGGTATGTATCCTCAATTATGAGGACGAGCGTCTCCGCACGGAATCCGAAAAGCTTCACACAAAGATCTTCTGGTTCAGCAGCACGCGGGTACTCCGCAGAGGTCTCTATGTGTCCGGCGACAATATCGTATATAATGACGGCATGAAAGAGGAAATCGTCATCAACGTGCACGAGATGAATATCATCGGAAAGCACAATTACGAGAACGCGATGGCTGCGATCGCGGCCGGTATCTCGATGAAGGTTCCGATGGATCTGATCCGCGAAGCACTTCGGAATTTCGTAGCCGTTGAGCACCGTATCGAATATACCGCCACCAAACACGGCGTTATGTATTATAATGATTCCAAAGGCACGAACCCCGATGCTTCAATCCAGGCGGTCCGCGCCATGACGAGACCGACGCTTCTGATCGGCGGCGGTTATGATAAAGGCTCTTCCTACGAAGAATGGATCGCTGAATTCCCGGGAAAGGTTAAGACGCTTATCCTGATGGGACAGACGGCCGACAAGATCGAACAGACCGCGAGGCGCATGGGCTTTTTAAACATCGTGCGTGTGAATTCGATGGAGGAAGCGGTTCATTATTCCTACGAGCATGCGGTTCCCGGTGATGCCGTACTGCTTTCGCCGTGCTGCGCAAGCTGGGGAATGTTCAAGAACTACGAAGAGCGCGGAGAGATCTTTAAGACGCTTGTACGGAGACTCCCCGATTAAACTTTGAAACTATGATGTTGTGAGGATGACACAGTGGATAACGATTCGACCCTGAACAGAATCCTGAAAAAAGAAGACGGCGGAAAGAGCGCCGAGAAGAAGAGAGTGCAGCCGAAGAACTACTTTGACTATACCCTCTTGTTTCTGATTCTCTTTTTGATCGGATTCGGTCTTGTCATGATCTACAGCATCAGTGCCTATAACGCAACCAAATACTACAGCAACGCGACGCTGTTCGTTAAGAACCAGGCAAAATACGCAATCCTCGGACTGGTCCTGATGCTTCTTGTATCGAAGGTCGATTACCGCCTGTATATCGCCCGGTTCGGCATCGGAGGCTTCCGGATAAACCTTCTTCTGATCGGTTTTGCCGCATGCTTCGCGCTGCAGGCATTCGTACTGTTCAAGGGTGACGGAACGAACGGTTCCAACCGCTGGCTGTCGCTCGGCAAATTTTTCAAACTCCAGCCTTCCGAAATATCGAAAGTGCTGATCATACTGCTTGTGGCTTACATCGTATATGTTTCGCCGAAGCGTCTCGACCGGATGACCGGATTTATCCGTGTTCTGGTCTTCACCGGTCCGCTGATCGTTCTTGTGGCGATCGAGAACCTGACAACCGCTTTGATCATGGCCGGCATCGTATTTGTCGTTCCTTTCGTATCAAGCCGCAAGACGTGGTATTTCATTATCGCATTTTTCATCGTTGTTCTCGCAGCGATCATCTTTATCAAACTCGAAGGCTACCGCGCGGCACGTGTCCAGGTGTGGCGGGATATTGAAAACGCCCCCGGCGGATATCAGATCCTGCAGGGACTGTACGCGATCGCAAGCGGCGGCTGGTTCGGAAAGGGACTCGGCAACAGCATCCAGAAACTCGGATATATTCCGGAAGTTCATACCGACATGATCTTCTCGTGTATCGTGGAAGAACTCGGTGTGGTAGGCGGACTGTTCCTGATCGCGATTTATATCATCCTGCTTGTCCGGATCTTTAAGATCGCGGCCAACGCACCCGACCTGTTCGGTTCGCTGATCGCGGTCGGCGTATTTACCCAGATTGCGCTGCAGGCGGTTTTGAACATCGCCGTGGTAACCAACCTGATCCCTTCGACGGGTATTCCGCTTCCGTTCATCAGTTACGGCGGAAGTTCCCTCGTATTCCTTATGATGGAGATGGGCCTTGTGCTTAATGTCTCCTCGAAAATCGATTATGACGCCGTGCCGGAGCTTACGGTGCCGTTAAGTAAGTAATCACATTCCGAGTCCGTGGGTTTCATGGGCTCGGATACATTATTGTCTTTCGGGAGATTGATATGCCGAAGATCGTCAAACTGGAAAAAAGGACAACCCTTCTTCTGAAGGTTCTGCTGATCACAGCGCTTGCGGTGATCCTTGTCGTGAGCTTTCTCTTATGGTTCCGCAAGAACTATAAGATCGACCGCAAGACCGATGTCACCGTAACGGTTATCGGTATGAGCGGACGGTACACGGAAGAGGAGATCAGGGAACACACACTCGACAAATGGTACGAGCAGTACACGCCTTTTCTGAAACTGTACTACAAATACAACAAGGCGGACACACTGCCGTTTCTCGAGAAGATCACCGTCAAGGTGACCGGTAAGAAATCGGTCGAGATCCGCGCGTATGAGAAGATGCCGGTCGGCTGTATCCTCGAAATGGGGAACTACCTTTATTTCGATTCGGACGGCGTGATCGTATCGACGAAGAAGGAAAATGTGGAGAACCTTCCGGTCATCACCGGACTCAAATATACGAAGGTCACCCTTTATCAGGTATTCGAGACACAGCGGAGCGACCTCGCGAGAGTGGTCATGAATCTCGTCCGTCAGTTGCAGAAGCACAAGGTCGAAGCAAGCGAGATCCATTTCGGAGAAGAGAACGAAATCTACCTGATCTGTGACGGCAACCGGTTCGACCTCGGAACGAGAGATGCCTATGATATCCAGATCGGAATGATACCCGGAATTCTCGACAGTATCAAGGGTGACGAAAGGAAGTTCCATTTTCACATGGAAAATGTCGAGACAAGCGAGGATAATGTAATTGCTACTGTTATAGAATGATATGTTGTAGAATAAATTGGAAATGAGAAGTCAGTTGTAGAAAAAACGCAAAAAAAAACAAGTATTTTCAAAATTCTACTTGCATCTCATGCAAATTCGTAATATATTTATAGTAGATTTTTTTAATTAGTGAAAGTTTGAAGTTTTAAAACCATATATAAAGTTTGAAGGAGGACATACCCTTGCTTGAGATTAAAGGTGATGAGAAGGAAGCCGGTGCAAGAATTATCGTAATCGGTGTCGGCGGTGCCGGTAACAATGCGGTTAACCGGATGATCGAAGAAGGAATCCAGTGCGTTGAGTTCGTATGTGTTAATACGGACCGTCAGCATTTGAAGAATTGTAAAGCTCCGGTCAATATCCAGATCGGTGAGAAGCTGACCAAGGGTCTTGGTGCAGGTTCCCAGCCGGACGTAGGAGAGAAGGCAGCGGAGGAAAGTAAAGAAGAACTTACCCAGATGATCAAGGGTGCCGATATGGTATTTGTCACCTGCGGTATGGGCGGCGGTACCGGTACCGGTGCGGCTCCCGTTGTAGCGCAGATCGCCAAGGAACTCGGTGTTCTTACGGTAGGTATCGTTACGAAGCCTTTCCGTTTCGAAGCAAAGCAGCGTATGTCCAACGCCATTGCGGGTATTGAGCGTCTCCGTCAGCATGTAGACACTTTGATCGTTATCCCGAACGACCGTCTTCTGGAAATCGTGGATCGCCGAACGACCATGCCGGAAGCGCTTCGTAAGGCTGACGAGGTTCTGCAGCAGGGTGTTCAGGGTATCACCGATCTGATTAATGATACCGCGCTGATCAACCTTGACTTCGCGGATGTTCAGACCGTAATGAAGGATAAGGGTATCGCTCATATCGGTATCGGCTACGGTACCGGTGATGACAAGTGTATGGAAGCCGTTAAGCAGGCTACCACATCCCCGCTTCTTGAAACCAACATTGAGGGCGCAAGCCATGTAATCCTTCAGATTGCAGGTGCCGTAAGCCTTATTGAAGTTAACGAAGCAGCTACTTACGTACAGGAACTCTGCGGCGAGGACGCCAACATCATCTTCGGTGCAATGTATGATGAGACCGCTCCCGACCAGTGCCGTATCACGGTTATCGCGACCGGCCTTGATGAGAGCGCAAGCAAGGGAAGCAGCCAGTCCGCTTCCGCAAGAAGCAACTACTACGGCGGCAATTCCCAGAAGAAGGCCACCGCGGCAGCTCCGGGTTATACCGGATTCGGCTTCATGAACAACCGTACGACATCGTCGGTAGCGAAGCCCGTGGCTCAGCCTGCGGCTCCCGCACAGCCCGCTCCGAGCCCGGTTGTTTCGACACCCAAGCCGGTGTTCGTATCTTCTCCGGCAGCTGAGGCAGCTCCGGCTTATACAAAGCCCGAGCCGAAGGAAGCTCCGAGCAGCGGAATCAAGATTCCGGATTTCCTGCAGAAGAATAAAAAGTAAATTATCATTCATTTGTGTGTGTGAATGCGGAAGGAGAGAATCGTTTTCGGACGATTCTCTCTTTATCTTTCGGGAAATACGGTGTGTTCCTGACATTTTCCGCAGTGTGTTCCGGCACGGAAAATATAAACTGTTGAATCGAAGATTGTTTCGTAGTATAATTTTAATATCGGTTTTTATGCCGACTGTTTTCGACAGTCAGCGGCATCCGGCCGCAGGAGGTAAAATATGAATGATAACAGACCTTCCGGAAGACGGAAGAATGTAACCGGCACAGGCGGTGATGTACATAAGAGAGGAGACGGTCTCGGTACCGGTCCCGTAGGACAGGGACACGGTTCTGAATCCGGCGGCGGAAGCGGATTCCGTCCGGCTTCCACGGGCGGCAGCGGCAGCAATGTGAAGCGTGCTGCGGGCGGCGGCTCCATTATTCTGATCATTATCATGCTGATCCTCGGGTCGAAGGGCGGCTTCGGCAATCTGCTCGGAGGCCTTCTCGGAGGCGGCACCGGTGATACCGGTGATTCGGGCGATGATAATCAGACCGTGATCACACAGGAAGCACCCGCTCCGACACAGCCCGTAAACCAGCAGGTTGTAAAAGGCGCGCGTGACAAGCGTACGGTTCTCAAAGGTAACGGACAGGATACCGTTACCATCATGATCTACATGTGCGGTACCGACCTTGAGTCCAAGTACGGTATGGCGAGCAATGACCTTGCCGAGATGGCGAACGCCAAATACGGCGACAACGTGCAGATCATCGTTATGACGGGCGGCTGCAGCAAATGGAAGACATCCGGTATCAGCAACACCGTGAACCAGATCTATCGTGTAAGAAACGGAAAGCTTGAGTGTCTTGAGAGCAGTTACGGCAAGAAGGCCATGACCGACCCGACCAACCTTTCCGATTTCATAAAGTACTGTTCGAGCAAGTATCCGGCCAGCAGAAACTTCCTGATCCTCTGGGATCACGGCGGCGGATCGGTAAGCGGATACGGCTATGATGAGAAGAACTCGAAGTCCGGCTCGATGAACCTTGCCGGAATCAACAGCGCTCTGAAGCAGGGCGGTGTAACATTTGACATTATCGGTTTCGATGCCTGCCTGATGGCTACGGCGGAGACCGCGCTGATGCTTGACAATTACGGCGACTACCTGATCGCCTCCGAAGAGACCGAGCCCGGTATCGGCTGGTACTATACGAACTGGCTGACACAGCTCGGAAGCAACACTTCGACGCCTACCACGACGCTCGGAAAGACGATTATCGACGATTTCGTAACGACGTGTGCGTCCAAGTGCCGCGGCCAGAAGACGACGCTTTCGCTTGTTGACCTTGCGGAATTCTCCTATACGGTTCCGAGCAAGCTGACCGACTTCGCGAAATCCGTCAGCGGTAAGCTGCAGAACAAGGATTATGAAGAAGTATCGAATGCGCGTGCCGATACGAGAGAGTTCGCGCAGAGCACCAAGATCGACCAGGTTGACCTGACGAACCTTGCGCTCAACATGAAGACCAAGGAAGGAACGGCGCTTGCCAACGCAATCAAGAGCGCGGTCAAGTACAACCGTACTTCCTCCAATATGACCAACGCATACGGCGTATCCATCTACTTCCCGTATCAGAAGACCTCTAACGTGGATACGGCAGTCAGAACCTATAACCAGATCGGTATGGATTCCGAGTACGCGAACTGCATCCGTCAGTTTGCCGCGCTTGAGACGTCCGGTCAGATTTCCGCGGGCGGCACTTCCTCTCCGATGGGTTCCCTGTTTGATCTCGGAAGTTCCCTGATCGGCGGCGGTGGCGGCGGAGATGTTCTTTCGTCCCTGATCGGCGGTTTCCTCGGCGGCGGCCGCAGCATTCAGATTGACGGCCTTTCCGACGACAACATCGATTACATGAAGGATCAGGATACCGACGCGATGGCGGAATATGTATCCGGCCATATGCTGACCGGCGACCTGACGTTTAAGAAGGCCGGCGACGATTATGTCCTTTCCCTCACTGAAGAGAACTGGGCACTCGTACACAGCGCCGATAAGAATATGTTCGTGGATGACGGCGCAGGCTATATCGACCTCGGTCTTGACAACGTCCTTTCCTATGATAAGGACGGCAATCTGATCGCGGACGTGGAGAAGACCTGGGTTGCGATCAACAACCATGTTGTTGCCTACTACCATACCGACACGACCGAAGCGGACGGCAAAGAATACTACTTCGGCTATGTTCCCGCATTTATCGACGGCGTACGTTCCGAGATCCAGATCGTATTTGACGAGAACGGAGTCGGAAGCATATCCGGTGTGACCGCTGTTTATAAGGACGGCGAGACCGATACCGTTGCCAAGGGTTCGGAGACGATCGAAGCGGGCAGCAAGATCGAGTTTATCTGCGATTACTATTCCTACGATCAGAAATATCTTGACACCTATTATCTCGGCGATCCGCTGATCGCGACCGAGAATATGACCGTCAGCGATATCGTGCTGAAGGATTACAAAGTGAAGATTATGTACCGCCTGACCGATATTTACAATCAGGCGTACTGGACGAGAGCAATTGACCGCTAAGGCGCGCTTTCGGGGAGGATTTTTATGTTTGCAGACGCGATGGAAAAGGCCGGCGGTTATGTCCGTCCGGTCAAGACAATCGCCAGAATTTACAAGTCGGATGAGGTGATTCCCCAGACGGCGACCATGTTCTTCGTGAACCGCGACGGCGCCGCGGTGACCTGCCGGCATATTGCCGAGGAGATCATGCGCGCCGGACGGATCAACGCCCGGTATGAGACTTTCCGGAAAGAACTGTTTTCGCTTCCTTCCGATCGAAGCCTCCGGATCGAGACGAACCGGATGGAGCGGAGGTTTGATTACCTGAAGGGCGAGACGACGATCCAGCTCCGCTACAGCTTCGGAGACTGCTATGAGAAGATTGAACGTCTGAGCATTGACATGCACCCGGTTCATGATCTGGCAATCATACGGCTGCAGGGCAGCGGTGGCATGAAGTACAGCGGAAACTGCACATTTTCCGTAATGGATAAACCGCGTCCGGGCATGAGTGTCTGCAGGCTCGGCTATCCGGTTACCGGGTTTGACGATTATGATTTCTTCCCGGAGAGGGACGATATCCAGTGGACCGTTACGGGCGAGCATATGCCGGTACAGGTTCCCGCGGACGGTATGGTCATCCGGACATTCAGCGAAGAAGGCAGGGTGAAGGGATTTGTCCTGTCCGGTCTCTGCGGAAGCGGATTCTGCGGCGCTCCGGTCGTGAACCGTGACGGCGTTCTGATGGGTATGGTGACCGGTACGAGCACCGAGATCGTCGACGGCACGCCGGTAACGTATACGGAGTGCATCAGTGCGGGAGCCATCCGGGAATTTCTGCAGGAGAAGAAAGTAGCTTATTCGGAAGTATAAGAAAGGAAAAGGGCATGTTTTCATGCCCTTTTTTGAAAACAAAGTTTGTGTTTTCAATCATCGGAAAAGGTATTGCGGGAAGGAGAAAGGTATGAGTATGTTTCGAAGGATCAGAATCTGGCTGGTTGCCGCTTTGGCGGTATGCATGCTTCTTGCCGTAAACACGACGGCATTCGCGGAGGAGATCGAGGGCTCTTTTCCGTATACGACATCGGGTGTTGACGGCGATAAGAGCGAGAAGATATGCAGTTTTTCGTATCGGGACAGTTTCTTTTCGTGTTCTTCATACGAACTCAACATGGATCTTGCGGCAATGTCCATCCGTATGGCGCTTGCGGGCGTCGGGATCGGAGATGACGCGCAGCCGACGAGACTCCTTCCGGTTTTTGATCAGCTCGGCGTCAAATACACCGACGATACCGTCTGTTACGTAAAACCCGGCGCGGATACGATCGGTTATGCCTTCGGCGAACGGCAGATCAGCGAAACGGAATCGGTGATCGTGGTCGTAATCCGCGGAGGCAATTACAAAAAAGAGTGGGCAAGCAACTTTACGCTCGGTTCGGGCATATACCATAAAGGCTTCACGGATGCCGCGCAGACTGTTACCGATGCGCTTTCAGGGTATATCCATGATATGCCTTCGGATAAGAAGGTTTCCGTCTGGATCTCGGGCTTTTCCCGCGGCGCGGCGGTTACCAATATGACCGCGTATAACCTCGACAATCTTGCGGACAAAGGAGAACTCGGTCCGGTAAAGCCCGAGAATATCTATGCGTTCTGCTTTGAATCCCCGCAGGTATCAAGGGATGCGAAACCGGGAGACGAGCAGGCTCTTTATAAGAACATTTTCTCTTTCGTAAATGAGATTGATCCAGTTACGAAAGTGGCTCCGTCCGGGTGGGATTACCGTCGTTACGGCGTTTCGTTCTTCCTGCCTTCGGTCTTGAACAGTGAAAACTATTATGAGCTTGCTCCGAAGGTCAGGGAGCTGTTCTGCGAATACGCCGGAGTGGACACCTACCTTCTCTTTAACGAAGGCGGTCAGGCAGTGCTTTTAGACCGCGCACTCAAAAAGATTACGGACTTTGTCGGAACTCCGGCATTGTACGTGCAGTTCCTTCAAAACGCGGCGCGCTCGCTTGTGCTCGGGGAGGATACCGGCAGCAACGCGATGATTAACTTTGTCAAGCCGATCGTTTCGGATTTCGTTGACCGCAGGCAGCAGAAGGATGACGGCGATTCCGTAGTCAATCTCGGTGTCGCGCATGCTCCGGAACTGTGTATGGCTTGGATTGACGTGATCGGCGACGGCACAGTGCTGTTAAACTGTAAGGACTGCTATGAGTATCTTACGCTTGACACAGGCGGCAGTGTAGCCGTATATGACGCGTCCGGTAAGAAGGTTGCTTCCGGAGACGGAAGCAAGGCGGAGGTCGATGAAACCGCGCATGTCGGCGCATCCTACGGGATCGGCAAGGAATTCCTGTTCGCGTACCGGGAAGGCGAGACCTATTACATTCAGATTACGCCCGGAAAGAAGGTTAAGGCGGAACTGTTCTGCTCGGTTTATGACCGCATCTACGGTAAAGACCGGAACGGAGTCTTGTATTCCGGCGTTCAGGTGGCGAAAAACGAAGCCATCGTATTCCGGGCAAATGTAAAGGACCCCAGGTTTTATGTGTGTGAGGAAAAGAATTCCTCAGCGGTTCTTGCCAAACTGATCGCGGGCGAAGAGATATCCGAGGATCTGATCTCGCCGAAGAGTGTCATAAAGGATACGATCGGAAATCCGACGGGGCAGGTTATCATCGCGGTGGAACCGACACCGACTCCGACACCCACGCCGATTCCGACGCCTACCCCTGTTCCGGGCCCGACACCCGAGCCGGAACCGGAGCCTTTGCCGAAGAAGGTCGGTAACGGAATCTTGAAGTTTTTCCTGATCATCGGGGTTGTGATCGTATTTGCCGTAATGGGATGGATCCTTACGAAAACGATTCTGAAAAAACGCAGAAGACGCCGCCCCGGCGGAGCGGATCCGCGGATGAAGGAAGCCGGAAAAGTTTCGGAGGAGAGACCGGTTTCGGAAGAAAAGCCCGGAGAGGAAGCGGACCCGGAGAAGACCTCAGCGGACGTGTCCGGCGAGGGCGTAACGGCTGCGGATGAGTCTGCCGATGCCGTACCGCAGGCGGACGATGCAGCCGGAGGCGAGGAACAGTAACAGAATAATTTTTTCTTGAAATGAGGGCTGCTTTGCGGTAAAATTTTAGCGGATTGTTATGTTGTTTCCGTATACGGAAACGGACGGATCCGAATCTCCTTGAAAGGAATAACACTATGGAAGTAATTGTTTGCAAAAACTATGATGAAGTATCCGCAAAGTCCGCGGAGATCGTTGCCGCGGTAATTAAGGCAAAGCCGAACGGCGTACTCGGCCTTGCTACCGGTTCCACACCGGAAGGCATGTACGCAAAGCTTGTGGAGATGAACCGTAAAGGAGAAATCGATTTCTCCGGCATCACCACCGTTAACCTCGATGAGTATTATCCGATCAGCCCTGAGAACGATCAGAGCTATCGCTATTTCATGAATAAGAACCTGTTCGACCATGTCAATATCGACAAGGCGAAGACCAACGTTCCGAACGGTGCGGCTCCCGACGGCAATGCCGAGGCTGCCCGCTATGAGGCTTACGTTCGTTCCCTCGGCGGAGCGGACATTCAGGTGCTCGGTATCGGCCGTAACGGTCACATCGCATTCAACGAGCCCGATACGGAGCTTGTTCCCGTAACGCACGTAACGAGCCTTACCGAAGACACGATCGATGCCAACGCGCGTTTCTTCGCAAGCGCTGCGGATGTTCCGACACACGCCCTTACAATGGGCATGGGAACCATTCTTTCCGCGAAGAAGATTATCATTCTCGCGAACGGAAAGAACAAGCATGACGCGGTTATGCAGATGCTCAAGGGAACCGTAACGACTTCCTGCCCGGCTTCCTTCCTGAATCTTCACGATGACGTTATCCTCGTATGTGACGAGGCGTGCTATAACGGATAAGAGAGGGCTTCGGCCCGGAAAGGATCTATATGGGTAAATATTTCGGAACCGACGGCTTCCGCGGCCGTTCGGGCGTAGTTCTGACTGCAGAGCATGCATTTAAGATCGGGCGCTTTCTCGGCGCATATTACAGCAAGGATCATCATGCCAAGATCGTAATCGGCAAAGATACGAGAAGATCTTCCTACATGTATGAGAATGCGCTTGCGGCAGGCATTACCGCATCGGGTGCCGACGCCTATCTGCTTCACGTTACGACGACTCCGTGCGTTTCGTACATCACGAGAACGGATCATTTCGACTGCGGCATTATGATCAGCGCCAGCCACAATCCGTTCATGGATAACGGAATCAAATTAATGAACGGCGACGGCGAGAAGATGGAGGACGAGGTTCAGGATCTCGTTGAGCAGTATCTGGACGGCCTGTGCGACGAGCCCGCATTCGCTACCGGAGCCGACATCGGCTGCACGGTTGACTATTACACCGGACGTAACCGTTACATCGGTTATCTGACCAATGTTGCGACGAAGTCTTTCGAGAACCGCAAGGTTGCACTTGACTGCGCTAACGGAAGTTCCTGGATGATCGCGAGATCCGTATTCGACGCGCTCGGAGCGAAGACTTACGTCATCAACAACGAGCCTGACGGTATTAACGTAAACGAGAACTGCGGTTCGACACACATCAAAGGCCTTTGCGAGTATGTGAAGGAGAAGGGTGTGGACGTAGGATTTGCCTTCGACGGCGATGCGGACCGCTGTCTTGCCGTAGACGAGAACGGAAACGTTGTCGACGGCGACCAGATCATGTATATCTGCGCGAAGTACATGAAGAAAATCGGCCAGCTGCCGAGCAATACCGTTGTTACGACGATCATGTCGAACTTCGGTCTTTACAAGGCGCTTGACCGCATCGGCATCGACTATGAGAAGACCAAGGTCGGCGACCGTTATGTTTATGAGAACATGAAGGAAAAGGATCACATGATCGGCGGCGAGAACTCCGGACATGTTATTTTCCGTAAGTATGCGCGTACCGGTGACGGTATCCTGACCGCGATCATGGTTATGATGGTTCTGATCGATACGCAGCTTCCGCTTTCCGCGCTTGCGGCGGAGGTTCCGCTTTATCCGCAGGTACTGAAGAATGTGGAAGTCGATGATAAGCAGGGAACAATGAACGATCCCGCCGTTACGCTTCAGGTTGAGGCGTGCACGGCTTCTCTCGGCGACAACGGCCGTGTGCTTCTTCGTGCGAGCGGCACCGAGGAAGTGCTCCGTGTCATGTCCGAGGCAGGCACCTACGAGGAGTGCAATGCGGAAGTAGACAAGATCATCGATGCCATCCGCAAGTCGGGGCATCTTTTGAAAGTCAGATAAGAAGCCGGAAAGGCTGTCCGCGGAAAGGCTCTGTACCGCGGAAAGAAAGAGAGGATTCTATGGGCAATATTCAGATGAAGGTCGCTGACCTTTACGAGCCCGGACATACGCTTGCGTGGCCGTGGCTTTCGCAGGTAACCTATCCGTGGGAGATTCTTCCGAAGATCAAGGAAATCATTCTTACGATCGGCGCATCGCTCGATCCCGAGAAATACGATCATCCCGAGGAGGGCGTATGGATCGCGAAGAGCGCGAAGGTATTTCCTTCCGCATACATCGGCGCCCCGTGCATCATCGGTGAAAATACCGAAGTAAGACACTGCGCATTTATCCGCGGCAGCGCTCTCGTAGGAGACGGCTGTGTAGTCGGCAACTCCGTGGAGCTGAAGAACGTTATCATTTCGGACGGCGTACAGGTTCCGCATTACAATTATGTCGGCGATTCCGTTCTCGGATACAAATCCCATATGGGAGCCGGTTCGTTAACGTCTAACGTAAAGAGCGATAAGACACTTGTTGTCGTTAAATCGGCGGAGGGCAACATCGAGACAGGACTTAAGAAGTTCGGTGCGATGCTCGGCGACTTCGTTGAAGTCGGATGCAACAGCGTACTGAATCCGGGAACCGTGATCGGAAGCCATTCGAACGTTTACCCGACCTCTTCGGTCCGCGGCGTGATCCCTTCGGAGAGCATCTTCAAGAGCGGCAAAGTCGTGGAAGTTGTTAAGAAACAGCAGTAAAAATGCCGGAAAGCAGGAGACGAAAAGCCTCCTGCTTTTTTATATGCCGCATCGGGTTCTTCACATTTGTTTCACTTGATGCGTTGCGTATTCGGTGGTATAATAGTATTTGTCAAAGATTACGTTTTGATAATTGCATTTTAAGGAGCATATATTACCAATGAGTACAAGAAAGAAGGCAGGCCGTAAGAGAGTCGGTAAAGCCGGACGCATCACGGGAATCGTATTCCTGGCGCTGCAGGCAATCGCTATGGGCCTCGTCTTTTATGAACTGATCAGATTTCCGGTCTTTCCGAAAAGGATTATGATCGAACTCGGAGCGTTCTTCGTTGTCGTCCTTGCGGTGAGCGTATATGCGCTTATCATCCGGAAGACGCGGAACAGTGTCACGTTCGGCGTGATCTGGGCCATTCTGTGGATTGTTGGCTGCATATTGGCACTTGCGTACCTGCGTCCCGCACGGAAGACCATCGATAAGATTACCGGACAGGAAGCGACCGAGACGATCCATATTGAAGGTGTTGCGGTTATCGTTCGTGCGGAGGACTCCGCAAAAGTCATCAGTGATACGAACGGATATACCTACGGCGTCCAGAAGGCGCAGGATTACGCCAACTCGGTTGCCGCGTACGATTACATTGCCCGTACCTACAATCTGAAGCTGACGCTTCGCGAGTTTGAATACTATAACGATCTCGCGGAAGCGCTTCTGAAGGGCGAGATTCGAGCCATGATCGCGGACTCGGCATTCGTACCGATGTTGGAAGAATATGTGGAAGGCTTTGCCGGACATTATAAGATTCTCGGCGAGCTGACCTTTGATACGGAGATTGAGCGTTCGAACCTGACGCCGACCCCGATGCCGGATCCGACCGGCGGAGAACCCGGACCGGGAGAAGGCGGACCGGAAGGAACGGGTACGCCCGGTGTTGATCCGACCGGCGAAGTGACGCCCACGGATGAAGTCACACCTACCGATGAAGTAACCCCGACGGACGAGGTTACGCCGAGCGATGAGCCTACACCGACCGATGTTCCGACGAAACCGCCGGTAACACCGACTCCGCAGGGACCGACGAAACCGCCGGTGACGCCTAAGCCGACGCCTACGGAAGCACCGCTTCCGGACCGCAACGACGATAAGAACGTTACCGAAGAGTATTTCACGGTTTATATCAGCGGTATTGATACTTCCGGCAGCATTTCGAACAGAAGCCGAAGCGATGTTAACATCGTTATGACGGTCAATCCGAAGACCAAGAAGATATTACTGGTAACAATCCCGCGTGATGCCTATGTCCGCATTCCGGGTGTAACCGGCAATAACTACGATAAGCTGACGCACGCCGGAATTTACGGCGTACGGGCTTCCATGAACACACTGCAGAATATTTACGGTATTAAGCTCGATTATTATGTCCGTGTAAACTTCTCGAGTGTCCAGCGTTTTGTCAGCCTCCTCGGAGGAATAGACGTTTATTCCGCGTATTCCTTTACGACAACCGACGGGAACTATTCGTTCGGTGCCGGAGTGAACCATCTGAACGGAAAGAGCGCGCTCGCATTTGCCCGTGAACGTAAGGCTTTCGCAGCGGGAGACCAGCAGCGCGGAAAGAACCAGATGGAAGTCATCAAGGGTATCATCAATAAACTGCAGACCCCGGCAATTCTTAAGAAATATGATAAAATCATGGATACGATTTCCGGAAATGTGCAGACTAATTTGTCGAATGACCAGCTTCTGAGTCTTGTCCGTATGCAGCTTGACGACGGTGCGTCATGGACGGTTGAAACGTATTCGGTTACCACAAGCGGCGGATACGAGTACTGCTATTCCTATCAGGGAATGAAACTGTACGTCGGCTATATCAATTACAACACGGCCCGCGAGGCAGCCAACAGGATGCGTGCCGTTATGGGAGGCAACTGATTCCGAAAAGAAGGAGGTGAACCGGGTGCCGCAATCCATTATCGATTTTTATAACGATTATCTGGCCAGAATCAATGAAATTGATATGGAGGAGCAGCGTTTGCTTTCTTCAGACGATAAGCAGATCTGGACGGAGCATCTGGTTCGTAAATCCAATCTGATCCGAGTTTCGCATTCCGTTGTGGAGAAGAACATCAACGAGATGATCCGGCCTTATACCTCGGGGGAACGGGAGACCGATGACGCTGAAGCGGATGCCCTCCGCGACGGTGCGATGCTGTACTTTGACAGAGCCCTGTTCGATGAGGTAATGGAATCCTCCGTTTTGCGGATGCTGATGAAGCGTTACGCGAAGCGCGGCGATGGCTTTTCGGAACGGATGTGCCGGTACGCATTTGCCAATAATGCCTATATTTCGGTTGACGGACCGTTCAGCGAGCATTCGCTTGCGGAAGCAAGGCAGGTTATGGCCGGTCTTTCCGATATCCGTGCGATCCGGGAGGCGCAGCCGGTTGACGAGCTGTTTCTTCGGGAGGTTACATCCATTCTCGAGACGGGTTTCAGCCTGTTTGACCGGGAATGCAAGATGCTTGAGCCCGATACCGAACAGATTGTAAAATGTTACAACGAACTGGCGGGAGTGGAGAAGTACAAGGACATCCTGCCAGCCGGTTTCTATAAGGAATTCACGGCTTATCTGCACGACTGTCTTGCACTGCATGTGATACTGCTGCAGGCACTTCATTGGGACGGTGTTCCGCAGAAACGTAAGAATTCTCTTTCCCGGATCCTGGAGAAAGAACTGGAGCATCAGTGTTCGCTTCCTGCGGCCGGGAGAAATCCGAAACTGTTCATGGCAAGCGTCGTCTACGCGTTTTATTCGGGAAGAATGACCGCCGATGCCTGTTTCGACCTGCTGTATCCGTATACGAAATCGCTTCGCAAGAAGGTGAATTTCGCTTCCAGCAGCTGGTATGATTATAAGAGCGTGTCACGGTTCTTCGCGATATGTCTTCTGACGAGACCGCTATTACAGATGGTTGCGGCTTCCTCGAAACGGACCGATGCGCAGAAACGGCAGCAGACCGCCGGCATTCTTTATGAAATCAAAAGTTATATCGAAACCATCCCCAGAGAGTGTGCGGGACGGGAGAACATGGATTACTGCCTGTTCCACCTTCTGTACGATGTTATCGAGTTCATCGATAACGAGGCGATGGCAATCGAATTTATCGACACATTAATGATGAACCGCCAACTGGCGACGCTGATCCATTCCATTATGGCGGCAAAGCTGACACAGGCGATACTCGATCCGCTGACGGACGAGAGACCGGAACTCTTTTATGATGTGCTCGGCGTTGATAAACCAGAGGAAGTGCATGCGCGGAAGGAAGACCTGGCACTGTTTTTATACAATGCCGCACGCGTGCATGACATCGGGAAGATCCGCATCGCAACCATCATCAACACGCAGATCCGTTCCATCTCCTCACTGGAGTTTGAACTGATCAAGAAGCATTCGCAGTGGAGCTATGAGATTGTAAAACGTAGCCCGATCTTAGCGCAGTACGGCGACATCGTGCTCGGCCATCATAAGAGCTATGACGGCAGGTCCGGGTACCCCGCGGATTATGATAATCACGCGTCCCGGTACCGGATTCTCACCGACATTCTGACGATCAGTGATTCGATGGATGCGGCGACCGATGTGTACGGGCGGAACTATCTGAAGGGCCGTGATTTCGACCGTGTCTTCGCGGAATTCGAAGAACTCAAGGGAACGCGCTACAACCCCGAGATCATCGATTTCATCCGCGGTAATAAGGCGCTTTACAAGCAGCTCAAAAATATAACTTCGAAGGCAGCAAGAGAAGATTTTTATTTTCACATTTATCGGAAATACCGTTAGGATTGTGACGGTTCCCGAAAGGGAGAAAGGAGAAGGAACATGTACGGAAGAGGCGGAGCAGGAAGAGCAGGCGGCGGAGCCGGCGGTGCGGGAGGAAACGGAGGCGGAATCTCCCTGGCTGCGGCAGGGTTGATCGTATTCTGCCTGATTTACTTCTTCGGTGACAGAGCGGACGCGAAGGCAGGTCTTGCTTCGGTTCTCTCGGTCGTTAAGGTTGTGTCCCTTGTCGCAATCATCGGATTTGTTTTGCTGATCCTTACTTTGATCGGTATTGCCGTATGGACCGCGAAGAAAGAAGAGAAGCGTAAGGAAGAGGAGCGCAAGCAGGAAATCCTGAATACGCCTCTTGAGACCTTCGGCGACCTCGAGACGCAGCAGCTCATGGACAAATACGACGGAAAGACGACGGAGTCGCAGCCGTCCGGCAAGAAGAACGGCAAGCGCGTGAATCCGTATTCCGCGAAGAAGAACATGTATGAGAACGAAGATCAGATGCAGCAGGGCGGTCATTGATTAAGTGCGGGGACATCGTGTCCCCGCTTTTTTGATACATCGGAAGAGGACGCGGGAATGTCGATTTTTTGAGGATTCATTTTCCGTATTTTATGCAAAATGGCTATTCCATTTCCGAGACAATTGTGATAGAATTGGTTAAATATTTCTATTTGGTGGAAACACCGATCCGGGAGGCCGTTTATGAACGAGATTCGGAACGTTTTGAGCGAAGAGAATACTGAGGAAAGCGTATCCAAAAACTTTATAGAGATGATCATTGAGAAGGATTTGGCGGAAGGCCGCTGCAGCACTGTCATTACCCGGTTCCCTCCGGAGCCGAACGGCTATCTGCACATCGGGCACGCGAAATCCATTTTGTTAAATTGCGGTCTTGCAAAGAAGTACGGTGGCAAGTTCAATCTGCGTTTTGATGATACGAATCCGACCAAGGAGAAGACGGAGTTCGTGGAGTCGATTTCCGCGGATGTGCGCTGGCTCGGTGCGGAGTTTGAGGACCGTTTGTTTTTTGCAAGCAACTATTTCGGCGAAATGTATGAGGCTGCCGTAAGACTCATCAGGAAAGGCAAGGCATTTGTCTGCGACCTTTCCGCGGACGAGATCCGCGAGTACCGCGGAACGCTTACCGAGCCCGGTAAGGACAGCCCGTACCGCAACCGCAGTATCGAAGAGAACCTTGCCCTTTTCGAAGACATGAAGAACGGCAAATACGAAGACGGTTCAAAGGTACTCCGCGCGAAGATCGATATGGCTTCGCCGAACATCAACATGCGTGACCCGGTTATCTACCGTGTGGCTCGTATGACGCATCACAACACCGGTGATCAGTGGTGTATTTACCCGATGTATGACTTTGCTCATCCGATCGAGGATGCCGTGGAGGGAATCACGCATTCCATCTGTACGCTGGAATTTGAGGATCACCGCCCGCTGTATGACTGGGTTATGATTGAGTGCGGCTATAAGAAAACGCCTGAGGATACCCCGAAGCAGATCGAATTTGCCAAGATGTATCTGAAGAATGTCGTTACCGGTAAGCGGTACATTAAGAAACTGGTGGAAGACGGCACGGTGGACGGCTGGGATGATCCCCGTCTTGTGACGATTGCAGCGCTCCGCCGCCGCGGGTTCACGCCGGAATCGCTCAAGCTGTTCATGGAGCTGAGCGGCGTTTCGAAGAGCAATTCCGTATCGGATTACGCGATGCTTGAGTACTGCATCCGTGAGGACCTTAAGCTGAAGAAACCGCGTATCATGGCGGTTGTCGATCCGATCAGACTGGTAATTGATAACTATCCCGAGGATGTTACCGAAGAGGTTACGGTTTCGAATAACCCCGAGAATGAGGAACTCGGAAGCCGTAAGGTTCCGTTCGGCAGGGAACTCTACATTGAGAGAGAAGACTTCATGGCGGAGCCCCCGAAGAAGTATTTCCGCCTGTTCCCGGGCAATGAAGTACGTCTGATGGGCGCTTACTTCGTACGCTGCGTAGGTTTCGACACCGATGCGGACGGCAATATAACGTGCGTTCGCTGTACATACGACCCCGCAACCAAGGGCGGCGAATGTGAGGACCGCAAGGTCAAGGGAACGATTCACTGGGTATATGCCAAGACGGCGGTTTCGGCAACGGTGCGCCTCTACGAGAACCTTGTGGATGAGGAAAAGGGCGTATACGACGAGGAGACCGGTAAGGTTAACGTAAACCCGAACTCGCTCGTGATCCGCGAGAGCTTCCTTGAGCCTTCGGCTGCCGGCGCGAAAGCGTTCGACACGTTCCAGTTCTTAAGAAGCGGATATTTCTGCGTGGACTGCAAGGATTCGAGTCCCGAGAAGCTCGTATTCAACCGTATCTGCTCGATGAAGAGCGGATATAAGCCGCAATAGTATTTTCTGCCATTCTCTTTGAAAGGAGCGGTACGCATGAAAGAACAGCTGTATTCCATACCCGTAAACGACGCATTTGACGCGGATTGCGAGTGTCCGGTCTGCTTTATGTACAACAAGCTGCAGAGCGACGCCATCGATTTCGTCATGGGCGCAAGCTACATGGAAGACGATGTCCGGATGGAGACCGACAAGGTCGGCTTCTGCGGAAATCACCTGCCGCTTCTTTATAAGAACCAGAACCGTCTCGGTCTCGGTCTGATGATGCTTACCTACATGGATAAGCAGCTGAAGACGCTCGAGAAGCTTTCGCAGACAAAGGTGAAGAAGGCGCCGCTGTTCGGCAAAGCGGAATCGGACCCCGTGTTCGAGTACACCGAAGGACAGCAGACGTCCTGTTACGTGTGCGACCGTATGGCGCATTCGTATGAGCGGTATCTGGCGACGATTTTCTACCTTTACGAGAATGACAGCGTGTTCCGTGACAAATTTGCCCGCGCCAAGGGCTTCTGCTTAAAGCATTACGGTGAGCTGCACCGCCTTGCGCCGAAGTCGTTAAGTTCCAAATACCTCGATGAATTCGTGTCGGTTATGAGCCGGCTTACCGTGGAGAACTTCAAGCGCGTACGCGATGAACTCGAGTGGTTCACGGACAAATTCGACTACCGGAACGCCGATGCGGACTGGAAGAATTCAAAGGACGCGCTGATCCGCGCGATCCAGAAGACGAACGGCATATTTGTAGAGGAAGCCAAGAAAAAATAATAGGCTGTAAAGCCTTTGCTGACTGCCGGGTGACCGGGAAGGAGAAGTATGGTAGGAGAGAGTAATTACACCGAATGTGTTGTAAAGCGGAAAGGCGGAACGGTCGGAGAGATTTTCATGAAATCCCTTCTCGTGCTCGCGGTTCTGGTCAGCGCGATGATCGCACTGCTGTTAAGCGGCGTACTGCAGATCCTCGGATTTGCGCTTCTGATCGGAGCATTCTTCTTTTCGCTCAGTATGTGGCCGAAATTCCGCAAGGAATTCGAATATATTTTTGTTGACGGGCAGATTGATATCGATGTTATGTACAGCGGCTCCACGCGTAAGCATCTGAGACGCTTTGACATGGATAAGATTGAGATTGTCGCGCCTGTCGATTCCCATTCTCTGGACGGGTATAAGCATCTGAATCTGAAGGCTGCGGATTATACTTCGCAGAATCCCGAAGGCAATGTTTATGCAATCTTTCTGAAGGCGGAGAAAGGGCAGGAGAAGATTCTCTTCGAGCCTGACGACAATTTCCTGACCTACATGAAGAAGAAATCCCCCAGGAAGGTGGAATATACGCCTGTTAAGAAGGCGGACAAGGATTGATTACAATAAAAGGAGGAAGCATATATGGCGAAAATTATCGGCGACGGAATTACATTTGATGACGTACTCTTGGTACCGTCTTATTCCGATGTGATTCCGAATGAGGTAGACATCACTACCAGACTGACCAATTCCATCACACTCAACATTCCTTTGATGAGTGCCGGAATGGATACCGTAACCGAACACCGGATGGCAATTGCAATGGCCAGACAGGGAGGTATCGGCGTTATCCACAAGAATATGTCAATCGAGGCACAGGCAGAGGAGGTTGACAAGGTTAAACGTTCCGAGAACGGCGTTATCAGCGATCCATTTTCCCTTTCTCCGAATCATACGCTCCAGGACGCGAATGAATTGATGGGCAAATACCGCATCAGCGGTGTTCCGATCACCGAAGGCCGCAAGCTTGTCGGTATCATCACAAACCGTGACCTGAAGTTTGAAACCGATTTCTCGAAGAAGATTAGCGAGTCCATGACGAGCGAGGGCCTCATCACCGGTAAGGAAGGCGTTACGCTTGAAGAAGCGAAGAAGATTCTTGCCGCAGCCCGTAAGGAGAAACTTCCGATTGTCGACAACGAGGGCAATCTGAAGGGTCTCATCACGATTAAGGATATTGAAAAGGCAATCAAATATCCGCTTGCCGCAAAGGACTCCATGGGCAGACTTCTCTGCGCAGCAGGTGTCGGTGTAACGGCAAATGTGCTTGAGCGTGTAGACGCTCTTGTTAAGGCAAAGGTTGACGCGGTTGTCGTTGACTCCGCGCACGGTCATTCCGCAAACGTTATCCGTGTTGTGAAGATGATCCGCGAAGCATTCCCGAACCTTCAGATTATCGCCGGAAACGTAGCGACCGGCGAGGCCTGTGAGGCTCTGATCAAGGCCGGCGCTGACTGCGTTAAGGTAGGTATCGGTCCCGGTTCCATCTGTACGACCCGTATCGTTGCCGGTATCGGTGTTCCGCAGATTTCCGCCATTATGGATTCTTATGAGACCGCTAAGAAGTACGATATCCCGATCATCGGCGACGGCGGTATCAAGTACTCCGGAGACATCACGAAGGCTCTTGCCGCAGGCGCCAGCGTCTGCATGATGGGTTCCATTTTCGCAGGATGCGAGGAGAGCCCCGGAGACTACGAACTGTATCAGGGACGTAAATACAAAGTATACCGCGGCATGGGTTCCATCGCCGCTATGGAGAACGGCAGCAAGGACCGCTATTTCCAGACCAATGCGAAGAAGCTTGTTCCGGAAGGCGTAGAAGGCCGTGTTGCTTACAAGGGACTTGTTGAGGATACCGTATTCCAGCTGCTCGGCGGACTTCGTTCCGGTATGGGCTACTGCGGTGCGAAGGACCTCGCAACGCTTCGCAGCGAATCCCGTTTTGTTAAGATTTCCGCTGCATCCCTCAAGGAGAGCCATCCTCATGATATCCACATCACGAAGGAAGCTCCGAACTACAGTGTGGACGAGTAATAAAGAGGAGTCATGCCGGATTCTTCGGAATCCGGCATGCTTTAAGAACGGTTACGAACCGTTTGATTCAGGGGGATACCGTTTATGGTAATGAGTAAGGCAGAGTGGCGCCGCAGACGCCGCAGAAAGAAGCTGATTCAGAAATATGCTGCTCTTGCATGCTTTTGCCTGATTGCAATTCTTGTACTGATCGTGTTAGTAAAGCTGGTAACCGCCATATTCCATCACAGAGGCGGCGGAATCATTGAAAAGGCAGGAGACGTTCCGGTCAAGCAGAGCCTGCTTTCGATAAGCCGGTATGCAAGATGCGGAGAGAAGCTCGATTCGATCGATGAGATCATCATCCATTCGAATAATACGGTCGGAAAGACCGCGCAGGCACAGCGTGATTATTATGAGAGTCTGAAGACGAAGAAGAACGATAACGAGCGTCAGAGCATGCACTTTATCGTCGATCTGGACGGCACGATTTACCAGTGCATTCCGACCGATGAGATAGCGCTTGCGATAGCGGGAACCGTCAAATTCCACTCGTTGTCGATTGAATACTGTATCACGGGCGAAGACGGATCGATGAGCGCCGCAACCTATACAAGCCTTTGCAAGCTGGTGGCACAGCTCTGTAAGGAATATAAGCTTACCGAGAAGAAAGTGTTCCGTCACTACGATAAGAACCAGGTTTCCTGTCCGCTGTTCTTTATCAATGAAGCCAACTGGGAACAGTTTAAGGCCGATGTGAAGACGGCACGGAACGGCAAGAAGGTAGCCGTTACCGATGCTCCGGTCAACAAGGTCGTGATGCCCCACGGTTCGGGCGGGGAGGAAGGAGAATCCGGTGACGGCAATTCTTCCGAAGGCTCCGGTACAACGGAAGGGGCGGAAGGCAGCTGAGAAACCGGGATGAGTGGGAATTTTAGATTTCTTTTCTAGTGCTTAAAGTTTATATCAGTGCCACCAGCTGAGCCGGCGGTACTGATTTTTTATTGAAGAAGACATTTGTGCTCGTTTATGAACGAGTAAAAGAATCCTTTACAACAGGTTATGGTGGTAGATTAGCGGGATGATTTCTGCTATACTTGTAGCAGAAAGAGTTACGGAGGTGAATGTACTACGTGAAAGAACACGGGAATAAAAGAAACAGACTTACCTATGTGATCATCTCATCAACGTTGGTATTTGTGATATGCGGTTGCATATTAATTTATCAAACGACACGAAAGGCAAAAAGTTCTTCCGGTAAGAGAAGTGACAATTCTTTAGGTCTTACAGTTTCTGTTGGTATCACGGAACAAGTGTTGAATGATTCCCTTGTAAATACAGAGAACGTCGGTGACCCTGTCCTGGCGGCCGGTGAGATATACAAAACATATATGGTTTTAGATAATCTTATTCCATCGACGGAAACAATAAGACTTTTAGAAGAAGTCCAAAACCGTTTGGTTTATATTGATTATACGAAAGTTAAGTGTAATGTCAGATATACGAATCATCCACACAATGAGTATATCTATGATGACATTACTGGAAGGCAAGTTTATGATTCACTATACGATATTAGTGAAGTCTACATCCCGAAAGAATCTGCTAATGAATTAATATCACATGACTCTGTGATGATATGTGTGATACGGAAGACAATTGATGATCAGCCTAAGTTTTTTTCTGTTTGCGACGAGAATGCAAATGCTGAGTTTTTGCGGATTGATTGCGGCGTGGTGCAGATTTCCGAAAGCGTTAGCCTTGAGAATAGTTATGCATTTCACTCCATTTGGATTTTGAACAACTATCTTGACATGGTCAATAGCACTATAGATCTTGAACAGCGCAAACCAACGGAGAGGGAAAAAAAACTTCCGAAGAAAGGGTTTTCCGACGGAATGAGTATCCAAGATGTTATCGATTTTTTTGAAGCATATAATGAGTGGAACGACTACTCAGATGGTAGTAGAGAAATACTCCCTGATTGAATGTAAGGCAAACATGATTAAATGATTAGAATTCTATAAAACACTGGAACGAATGGAAAGAAGAATGAGAAGAATAATAGTATTCCTTATATGCATCGCGCTGATATCTAATAATCCAATAATGGATAGTATGGCGTGCTCTAGAGCACTGAATGATTATAGTTCAAGTATCTTCCACCTGAATATTTGTTGCCTTAATGGGGATGTGGATCCTTCCGGCATAGAAATCAGAGTATACTCCTCGGAGGTTGTGTACGAAGATGAGGTAAGTGGTTATGTGGAGTACTCAGAAAGCTATGAGTTCTGCGTATATCCTGATTGTTATGGGAGTGTTTACTTTGAAAGGCCGAGCTCTTGTTTTTCACTCTCAGTAAATCTGGAAACGTTACCAGTAGGGTATGGGGTTGATGTTCATACTCGATTCTTTTTCCCCGAGACGCATCATTATCAGATTGCTTTAGCAGAGATTTCTTCTGTCCAAGGAGGTAGTGAAGGTGGAGTTATTGTTCCGATAGTTGAAGATGTACAAGGTAATCGTGTTTTTTCGGATGCGCATATACAGAAGAGTTATAATGCCGTTTCATTGTCATCAATTAACACAGATAATAAACAAATAGATTATTCTGAAGATTTCATGGTTAGTTTACAAGGAAAGGCATATCTATTTACAAGGGATTCAAGTTATTATTATTCCAATGATTATGAAAAGGCAGAATTCCTTTATCAAAATGGTTTTATCTCGCAATATGAATACATAAGTGAATTGAGTAGATATGCTCTTCGGTATTGTGGAGAGATACATTAGACCCGAGCATGATAGATGGAACGGAATTGTATTGGAAGATTCGTAGTTTTCTAGAGTCTAAGGAGGCAGAGCACCAGGATTGTATGCTTATGGAAGCGGCTATGCGTAGCTTCGAACCCGACATTTCTCGAACTGAAAACTATGTGACATCAAGTAGTGGTCATTTTAGAGTGTATTATGATTCTGCACAAGTTTCATCACTAGTGGCTAGTGCAGTGGCATCTGTCTTTGACAGCGTTGATTCCAAGTTTTATTACTCATGGGGGTTCCTTAGGCCTTATTATGATTCAAATACGTCTTTCTATAATGTGTATCTAGTGAATACGAGTGCGTATGCTGGACAGACTCCACTATATGGAACTGATGGGTCATACATTAATATATCTATTTCAACTGCAACGAGTATTGCTAACAATGGTGGGTTACCGGGCTATCCGTATGCTGATTATGGTGTGATAGCACATGAATATATGCACGCAATTCTTTATCGATATGGTATTATGTATGATACATCAGAAAGACAATGGATGCATGAATCGTTTGCTAGTTGGGCAGGAATTGCCTATAAAACGGATTATGCGGCTATAGCTAGCGACCGTGTGAATCAATTCACTTCTACCCCTTATGAAACAGTTACATTTTTTACAAGTGGTGGAAATACTAATCTGAGGCATTAAGGGGCGTGCGTGCTCCCGTTGTATATTCAGCAACAATTAGGTGGATATACAAGAATCAAAAAAATATTAAGCGAATACTCATCATCGTTTATTCCTCTTACAGCTATTAATTCCGGTTTATCGTATTATAATTATAATTTGTCATATGCTTTTTCCAATTGTGCTTCATTCAACTACGCTCCGAGTTATTTTTACTCAGGAGTGCCAAGCACAGGAAACTATAGGTGGAATGAAGGAAATGCAAATACTGTTCAATCGTATCCGTATTCGTCGCCGATTTCTATCTCACTGCCAAAGCTTTCGTGCCGTTACACGAAATTTGTTGCTCCTAGTAATAACGGACAGACTCTTACGATGACAATAGAGTATTCCTATATTCCAAGTGGAGGTATAGCCGAATTCAAAACGATTCGTGAGACTTCAGACGGAGATAAATACATATCAAACCGGACTTTAAGTAACAATAGGTGCACGATAGTGCAGTACAATTTTGGTAATTCGGTTGCTACCAGTTTGACCGCTGTCCCAATTAATGCAGGCAATGTATCGGGGTCGATATCATATATGATATCCGCGACTTTACAATAATAGCATGATGCACCCTGCTCCGGTTGAATGTCAAATGTGCTCGAGGATATCCTGTTCGGCGGCATTAACTTCCGCAAGAAATTCACGCGCCGAGACCACGAGGCTTCCGGCGCCGCGGATAATGATCTGTTCCATACCGTCCGAGGTTGCGACGCGGATCCGGTAGTCGCCTGCGTGCTGATGCGTAAAGCGTTCGATATAGCGGTCGGCGGTTTCGGCTTCTTTGGTAAATACCACATGGATGTTGTGATAATCGAAATATTCCTCTGCATGTCCGATAAGACGATAGGCATCGAAGACGGCAATCAGCTCGCAGCCCCTGAAAGCGGCGTAGTTCGATAATTGGTCGAGCAGCTTTCCGCGCGCGGAGTCGAGGTTTACATTCGCGAGTTCGGCAAGTTCCGGCCAGGCGTGAATAATATTATAGCCGTCCACAAGCACCCATTCCGGCCCGTTCAAATGTTTCGTTTCGGTGCCTCGATAAGGCTTCGGAGCGGGCTTCTTTACGGGCATTTTCTTATCGGCGCGCTCATTGGCGTGGCCGGACCTTTGAATGATCCGGTCAATCTCTTCGGTGCCGAGCGCGAGGTCCATCGCTTCCATGCGGGAACGGACGTCCGGAGCGGAGAAGTTGACCGTTTCCTCCTCAATGCCTTCCGGCCGTAACACGAAAGGCAGATGCATATGCTGCGGCACTTCATACCAGGCAACAGGGTAGCCCGAGCCGTGCGTGCAGAATACCGAGCCGGACGGATTTCGAAGATCGGCTTCCGGATCGTAATGCATCGCCGCAATGACTTCGTCAGCGTTATGACAGGGGCGGTAGCCGTCCACCTGCCATGTAATCCGGCCGCGTCCTTTCGTAAAGGCAGGCAGTTCCGCCGGGAAATCGCGGAACGCGGAAACCGGAGCGGAGCCGCATAATACTGCTTCCCCGTCCGCGGTGTCGTCTTCACGGTGGAACGAAGCATACATCGTATCAAGCTCGTGCATCACGCGTCCGATCGATTCCTCGGGCAAAGTGATGCGGAAGGAATAGAAGGGCTCCAGAAGCACATTTTCCGCCTGCATGAGGCCCTGACGGACGGCACGGTAAGTGGCCTGGCGGAAGTCGCCGCCCTCGGTATGCTTTGGGTGGGCTTTGCCGGCGACAAGCGTGATGCTGACGTCGGTTAAGAAAGAGCCGGTCAATACGCCGCGGTGGCGCTTTTCGGCCAGATGCGTAAGGATCAGGCGCTGCCAGTTGCCGGACAGAAGGTCCTCGCTGAGTGCCGTCTGAAACGTTAACCCGCTGCCCGCAGGGAGCGGAGAGAGTACAAGGTGTACTTCCGCGTAGTGGCGGAGCGGTTCGAAATGACCGACGCCCTCAACGGTATCGGCAATCGTCTCGCGGTAGACAATGCTTCCGGTGTCAAATGCGACTTCCGCGCCGAAACGGTCATGAAGCTCGCGCGTAAGAATCTCAAGCTGAACGGTTCCCATAACCTGGATGTGGATTTCCTTGACCGCTTCCTCCCACAGTACGTGCAGGGAAGGATCTTCCTCTTCAAGCCTACGGATCAGAGGCAGGAGTTTGACGGAATCCATATTCTTCGGACGGAGACGATACGAGAGAACCGGTTCGAGGACGGTTGCCGCGCTGTCCTTCGCGGAGCCGTATACGTCGCCTGCGCGGCTGTCCGTAAGGCCCGTAACGGCACACAGATCGCCTGCGGAAACGGTCGGAACAACGGTGAACTTTTCGCCCGAATAGATGCGGATGCGGTCGGCTTTGCCGGCTTCCTCGATCGTTTCCTTCGCGGAAAGCGTACCGCCCGTGATCTTCATATGCGTAAGTCTTGTGTTGTCGGAATCATAAGTAATCTTATAAACTCTCGCGCCGAACGCTTCCTGCGTTTCGGGCATCAAAGTCAGTTCCTTCAGTGCCTCTAAAAAAATGTCCACGCCGGAATCCCTCAAGGCCGAGCCGAAGAAACACGGGAACATGCGTCGCTCGCGGATCAGCGAAGGAAAATGCGACCGCTGCACCGTCCCGTTTTCAAGGTATTCCTGCAGCATTTCCTCACTTAACAGACTCAGATCCTCGTCATCGGGATGCGTCATATTGACAATCGAATCGGACAGTTTCTTCTTCAAAGAAGCAAGAAGAGTCTGCTCATCGGTACCGGGCTGGTCCATTTTATTGACAAAAAGAACGGTCGGGATCCGGTAATGGGAGAGCAGGTTCCAAAGCGTTTCGGTATGATTCTGCACGCCGTCCGCGCCGCTGATCACCAGAACGGCATAGTCGAGTACGGACATGGTCCGCTCGGTTTCGGGCGAGAAATCAACGTGTCCGGGCGTATCGAGAAGCGTAAAGGAGCAGTCCGCAAAAGGCAGTACGGCCTGCTTTGAGAAGATTGTGATTCCGCGTTCGCGCTCGGTGGCACGCGTGTCGAAGAATGTGTCGCGGCGGTCAACCCGGCCCATACGGCGCAGTACGCCCGCATGGAAGAGCAGGGCTTCCGACAGTGTCGTCTTCCCGGCGTCTACATGGGCAAGCATTCCGATGACAATTTTCTTCATACAACCTCCAAAGATAAGAAAAGGGGCCTCCGGCGGAAGCCCCTTAAATAACGGCTTATTCGGACCGAAGCGCGGTAACGGGGTCCTTCTTCGCGGCGATTCTCGACGGAATCAGACCGGCGATCAGCGTCAGACAGATGCTGATGACGATCAGGATAACCGCACCGAGAATCGGCAGTCTCGAAAGTCTGCTGATATCCACGAAGTGGTGAATAATGATATTGATCGGGATATTGAGAAGCACGGTAACCAGTATGCCGAGCGCACCCGAGACAAATCCGATGATCATCGTCTCGGCATTGAATACGCGGCTGATATCACGCTTGCTTGCACCGATCGAGCGGAGGATACCGATTTCCTTGGTACGCTCGAGAACGGAGATGTAGGTGATGATACCGATCATGATCGAGGATACAACGAGCGAGATGGCAACAAATGCGATCAGAATGTAGGTGATCGCGTTGATGATCGTGCTGACGCTCGACATCAGAAGAGCAATGAAATCGGTGTATTCAATCTGCTTTTCCTCGGGCACGGAGCCGTTGTATTCGGCAATGATCTCGGTGATGCGGTCCTTGGCTTTAAAGTCCTTCGGATAGATGCTGATCATGAAGGGACTTTCCATACGGGCATAGCCGAGAAGCATCATATTCGTATCGTAAGTGTTCTTGGTCGTCTTCTGCGCGGAAGCCTTGCTGAGCTGCGTCAGCAATTCATCGGGCATGTAATTGATGATATCCTTAACGGAGATCTCCTGACCGGCGGCCATAGCCTGCTTCAACTGGTCAAATGCGCCGGTATCGTCGCTCTCGATCATCATTTTGAACATCATATCGGTCTGCGCAAGTTCGGTCTCGGACATCAGATCAAGGCTTGCGATGAACTCCGCGCGGATTTCTTCGGGAGTCAGTTCCTTTGCCTTTTCAAAAGGAATTCCGGTGAAGACATCGGTGTCGGGAGCGGCAATCTGCTGCTTGACGATCTCTCTCTTCGCGCTTTCGGTAACGATGTATTCGGTCAGCTTTTTCGTGAAACCGATTGCGCCGTTCGCGGAAGTCGCAACCGCTTCCTCGTCGGGACGTACAATGCCGACAACGCGGATCTCGGCGCTCTTTTCGGGATTGAAGAGCAGTTCCTTCATAAAGGCTTCGTCGTCGCGTTTGCTTTCCCACTGGCGCGTCAGGGAGTTGTATACGTAATAATCCGAAGGAAGCACAAGACGGAAGGTAAGCGAAAGCAGATCGTCATAGGAAAAGGAGATCTTCTCGCTGACAAGCTTCTCGCCGAGAAGCATGCGGCGGATCTTGCCTTCGACTTCGTTCGGGTCCTTCAGACCGATCGAGTAAAGGGCAAAGTCGCTGATCTCGTTATGCTCATCAACAATCAGAAGCACTTCGTTCCATTCCGCGGGCCATTTGCCTGCGATCAGATTATACTGGGAATGCATAAGGTCTTCGTTGTCGAGCATTTCGGTGAATACGCTCATCGTAGCGGAAGAGCCGTACATAGAGGACATCGAGCTGAATTCGGAAACGGTGCTCTCGGAAGCGCCCATCGCGGAATACATGGCATTCATGATGGTGCTCGGATTCAGCTGGATCACGCCGTTCGAAACATCCGACATGTAAATATTCGGCTCGCACGTGTAGGTATATTTGATATCGGTAACGAGGTCCTGGATTTCGTCATTGGACTCCAAGAAGCTCTTAAAACTCTCGAGGTCGTTAATCTTGATCTCGGAAAGGAGGGCGTTCATCATCTCGCCCATCGCGTTGCTCGAGTAGATGCGGCCATCTTCGTGCTCCTCGGGTTCGGTGTTCCGCACGCCTAAAAGAGCGGAGAGAAGCGCGGACGTATCGGCCGTCTGCTGCTGGATCGTGAGCGGATAGGTGGAAAGCGTTTCCTCCTGTACACGGTTGATGTATTCCTGCACGCCGTTACTTAAGGACAGGATCAGCGCGATTCCGATGATACCGATGCTGCCGGCAAATGCGGTGAGGAACGTTCTTGCCTTCTTGGTCATCAGGTTCGTAAGGGAAAGCGAGAGGGCGGTGAAGAAGGACATCGAAGTGCGGTCGGCCTTCTTTCCGGCTTCTTCGTCGACGGTTTCGGTTACCGGCATCGAATCGCCGGTGATCTTTCCGTCTAAAAGCTTTACGATACGCGTTGCGTACTGGTCGGCAAGATCGGGGTTATGTGTTACCATGATGACGAGCCTGGTCTTTGAAATTTCCTTCAGAAGCTCCATGATCTGGATACTCGTCTCAGTATCGAGTGCGCCGGTCGGTTCATCGGCAAGAAGAATGTCGGGGTTGTTGACCATGGCACGCGCGATCGCGACACGCTGCATCTGTCCGCCGGACATCTGGTTCGGCTTCTTGTTGAGCTGGTCGCCGAGGCCGACTTTCTCGAGAACCTCGACGGCACGCTTTCTGCGCTCGCTCTTCGATACGCCGGAGAGCGTGAGAGCAAGTTCAACGTTCTTTAAAACCGTCTGGTGCGGTATCAGGTTGTAGGACTGGAAGACAAATCCGATGCTGTGGTTACGGTATGCGTCCCAATCCTTGGCGCTGTATTCCTTTGTGGAACGGCCGTTGATGATAAGATCGCCGTCGTTGTAGCGGTCGAGTCCGCCGATGATATTGAGAAGCGTTGTCTTGCCGCAGCCGGACGGACCGAGTACCGCGACAAATTCGCTCTCGCGGAACGAAAGACTGACGCCCTTAAGAGCGTGTACGGTCTCGTCACCGACGGGATAATCCTTTGTGATATTCTGCAATACAAGCATAAAAATACGCCTTTCTGTTACCTTGATATATAAGTCTCTTTATACTAACAGGGTTGATTATAACAAAATGAGGCGTAAAAAAACAAGTTGCTAATCTGTGATATTTTTGTGTTATCCTATGCAATCTTTTGGATATAATTCACAAGAAATAAAAAGACCGCCGGGTGCGTTACAAGGGGCCGGAAAATGAGACACCTTATAACCGCGCCGGGCGGCCTTTCGGAATTCAGAAACGGATTACAGCGGAAGCACGATGTCCTTGCCTGACGGGGACAGAGGACGATAGGTGACGCCGGCCGAAGTGAACATGCGCTTCGCGGCAATGTTGGCCTTGGTACCGTCGTATTTGTCGCAGTAATAGATGACTTCGGTAACGCCTGCCTGGATGAGTGCCTTGGCGCATTCGTTACAGGGGAAGAGCGTCGTGTAAACGCGGGCGCCTTTAATATCGGAACCCGTGTAGTTGAGGATGGCGTTCAGCTCCGCGTGGCATACATAGAAGTACTTGGTGTCAAGCTCGTCGCCTTCGCGGTCCCAGGGATACTCGTCATCGGAGCAGCCCTTCGGCATGCCGTTGTAGCCGACGGAAAGGATGCGGTTCTCGGGGCTTACGATACATGCTCCGACACTCGTGTTGGGGTCTTTGCTCCGCTGCGCGGAAAGAAGGGCGATTCCCATGAAATACTGGTCCCAGGACAGATAATCGGTTCGTTTCATCACGTTCACCTCAGAATAATTGATAAAATGATTGTATCAATTCACGGGGAATTGTGCAATATCATAAAAAAAATATTGGGTGTTCCATTTTCCTTCCCGCTGTGCTAATATGATAACGGCGTGCGCGGGGCGTTTTTCTTTATGCGGAAATCCGCCCGGTTATCCGATAAGGATAGGTACGGAAATACGATCGAAGAGAGGTTTGGTATGTATTCATTTGACGACGTGAAGACGGTTGATCCGGAGCTTGCGGAAAGCATTACCCTGGAGTTGGGAAGACAGAGAAACAATATTGAGCTGATTGCGTCCGAGAACCTTGTCAGCAAGGCTGTTATGGCTGCTATGGGAAGCGTTCTGACGAATAAATATGCGGAGGGATATCCCGCACACCGTTACTACGGCGGATGCGAATTCGTGGATATTGCCGAGAACCTTGCGATCGAGCGCGCTAAGAAACTGTTCGGCTGCGAGTATGTAAACGTACAGCCTCATTCCGGCGCACAGGCCAACATGGCTGTTCAGTTCGCCCTTTTGAAGCCCGGCGATACCGTAATGGGTATGAACCTCGCTCACGGCGGACATCTGACACACGGAAGCCCGGTTAACTTCTCCGGAACGTACTTCAACATCGTTCCTTACGGGGTAAATGACAACGGCTTCATCGATTATGACGAAGTAGAGCGCATCGCGAAGGAATGTCAGCCGAAGTTGATCATTGCCGGCGCCAGCGCTTATGCAAGAAAGATTGATTTCAAGCGTTTCCGTGAAATCGCCGATTCGGTAGGCGCTTACCTCATGGTGGATATGGCTCACATCGCAGGCCTTGTTGCCGGCGGTTATCATGAGAGCCCGATCCCGTACGCACACGTTGTTACGACGACGACTCATAAGACGCTTCGCGGACCGAGAGGCGGTATGATCCTCAGCTCGCAGGCATTTGCCGATGAGCATAAGTTCAACAAGGCCGTATTCCCGGGAATCCAGGGAGGTCCTCTGATGCACGTGATCGCCGCTAAGGCGGTTTGCTTCAAGGAAGCCCTTGAGCCGTCCTTCAAGGAGTACGCAGGCAACATCATCAAGAACGCGCAGGCTCTCTGCAAGGGCCTTCAGAGCCGCGGCTTCAAGATTGTTTCCGACGGTACCGATAACCATCTGATGCTTGTTGATCTGATCAACATGAACATCACCGGTAAGGAAGCCGAGAAGCTTCTTGACGAAGTACATATCACCTGCAACAAGAACACGATCCCGAACGATCCGGCATCCCCGTTCGTAACGAGCGGTATCCGTCTCGGAACGGCTGCGGTAACGTCCCGCGGCATGAACAAAGAGGATATGGACAAGATCGCAGAGGCAATTGCGCTTGTTGTTAAGACGCCCGGCGACGAGGCCAACAAGGCTAAGGCTGCCGCAATCGTTAAGTCTCTTACCGACAAGTACCCGCTGTACGAGTAATCGGGGACAGGCTTTCCGGATGAGCGGTCTGCGGTTCGTTACGGCTCGGAAGTTCAACTCAAATGATATGCAAAGGACCGGTTTTATCCGGTCCTTTTTTGCGGCCTGCATCCGGAGCTTTTCCGGTCTCTAAACGCTCCTTTTTTGCTGTTACCGTTGCAAGAAATATGGTATTTGTGGTAAGATAACCATGTATGTGTGCGCTATGCCGGGAGTCGCGAAGAAGCGCGGCGGAGACCGGGGGAAGGAGATTATCCGTACATGAAACAACTGTATATTGCGGAGAAACCGAGCGTAGCGCAGGAATTTGCCAAAGCGCTGCATGAGAATTTCAGCCGGAAGGACGGCTATCTGGAAAGTGAAGGAAGCGTCGTGACCTGGTGTGTAGGTCATCTCGTTACAATGAGCTATCCGGAAGTGTACGATCCGGCATTAAAACAATGGAAGGCGGAAACGCTTCCGTTCCTGCCGAAGGACTGGAAATACGAGGTCATCGGCAATGTTAAGAAACAGTTTGATACCGTCAAGGAACTTCTCAACCGGAAGGATGTGGAACGCATCTACGTCTGCACCGACTCGGGACGGGAAGGAGAGTATATCTACCGTCTGGTGGACCGGATGGCAAAGGTGCCGGATACAAAGGACAAGCGCCGTGTCTGGATCGACTCGCAGACCGAGGAGGAAATCCTCCGCGGCATCCGTGAGGCGAAGCCTTTGTCCGAATATAACAATCTTTCCGATGCCGCGTATCTGCGGGCAAAGGAAGACTATCTGATGGGCATCAATTTCTCGCGTGTGCTGACCATCAAATACGGCGGTACCGTGCAGAATTACCTGAACGCGCAGAAGCGCGGCGCGATCTCCGTCGGACGCGTTATGACATGCGTACTCGGAATGGTTGTCCGCAGGGAGCGTGAGATCCGGAGCTTCGTGAAGACGCCTTTCTACCGGATCGTAGGCACATTCGGCGCTGACGATGCCGTGATCGAAGGTGAATGGCGTGCGGTCGAAGGAACGAAGTACTTCGAATCGCCCCTTCTTTACAAGGAGAACGGCTTTAAGAAGCGGGAGGACGCCGAGCGCTGCATCGCGGAAATGAAGGAAAGCGGCGATACCGCTTTGATCGATTCTTTAGAGAAGAAGACCGAGAAGAAGAATCCGCCTCTTTTATTCAACCTCGCCGAACTGCAGAACGAGTGCGCGAGACGGTTTAAGATCAGTCCCGACCAGACGCTCAACATCGTGCAGGAACTGTATGAGAAGAAGCTTGTTACGTATCCCCGTACCGACGCGCGAGTGCTTTCGACAGCGGTTGCGAAGGAGATTACGAAGAACCTCGGAGGTCTTGCGAAGAATCCGGATTACCTGCAGTACGTAAAGGATGTGCAGGGCTTCGGTTTATACGAGAAGATCGCCAAAACGAAATATACCGACGATAAGAAGATCACCGACCACTATGCGATCATTCCGACCGGACAGGGACTGGAGGCGCTTCCGTCGCTTTCGGCAACCGCGAAGGGCGTATATGACCGTATCGTAAGAAGATTCCTTGCCATATTCTATCCGCCTGCGGAGTATAAGAAGATCGCGGTCGTACTTAAAGTCGGAACAGAGAAGTTCTTCTCGAATCTGAAAATCCTCAGCGATCCCGGATATCTTGCGCTGTACGGCGGACAGGATACCGACGATACCGCAAAGAAGCCGAAGAAGACCGAAGGACAGGAAGGGCAGGACGACGCGCAGAAGGACAGCGAGGATGCCGCTCCCGAAGAGGCTAAGGAAGAGATTCTTGATGCGTCCATGTTCGAAAAGATTAACGCCCTGAAGAAGGGCATGGAGCTTCCGATCCGCTCGACCGAGATCAAGGAAGGCGAGACAAAGCCTCCGAAACGGTACAATTCCGGTTCTCTGATCCTAGCGATGGAAAATGCGGGACAGCTGATCGAAGACGAAGAGCTTCGCGCCCAGATCAAAGGAAGCGGTATCGGTACGAGCGCGACCCGTGCCGAGATTTTAAACAAGCTTGTGAAGATCGGTTACCTGAACCTTAATAAGAAGACGCAGATTGTAACACCGATGCGTGTCGGCGAGATGGTATACGAGATTGTCGGCGCGTCGATCCGTTCGCTCCTCAATGCCGAACTTACGGCAAGCTGGGAGAAAGGCCTTACGGGCGTTGCCGAAGGCACGATCTCCGAGAAGGAATACCTCGACAAGCTCGAGGGCTTTGTTGCAAGACAGACAAACGGCGTGAAGGAGCGTGACTACCGGCAGTATCTGATCGGTCAGTTCCGTACGTTTGAACAGTACTATAAATAACATTCCGGCTTGGAATATGGGAAGATATAAAGAGGATAATATGAGCTTTGTGGAATTTGCCCACGTCGATAAGGACTATAAGATGGGCGATGTGACAATTCACGCGCTGACGGATGTATCGTTTACGATTGAGAAGGGGGAAGTCTGCGTCATCGTCGGTGCCTCGGGCGCCGGCAAGACGACAATCCTCAACATTCTCGGCGGAATGGACTCGCTTACCGCGGGCAAGGTGTTTTTGGACGGAGCCGAGATTTCCTCTTATGACCGGAAGCAATTGACGACTTACCGGCGGTATGACATCGGATTTGTCTTTCAGTTCTATAACCTCGTGCAGAACCTGACGGCAGTGGAAAATGTGGAACTCGCGGCGCAGATCTGCCGCGATTCGATGGATGCGGAAGAGGTGCTCGGCATGGTCGGTCTTGCGGACCGGGCAGGCAACTTCCCTGCGCAGCTTTCGGGCGGCGAGCAGCAGCGTGTGGCAATCGCGAGAGCGCTTGCGAAAAATCCGAAGCTGCTTCTCTGCGATGAGCCGACCGGCGCGCTTGACTATAAGACCGGCAAGCAGGTGCTGACAATCTTACAGGATACCGCGAGAAAGACCGGCATGACCGTCGTGATCATCACGCATAACCAGGCGCTTACGGCGATGGCCGACCGAGTCATTGAAGTCGGAAGCGGAAGCATCAAGGCGCAGTATAAGAATGAGACCGTTGTTCCGGTTTCGGAGATTGAGTGGTAGGCTATGACGCGCGGATTAAGAAAGACAACTTTTCGGGAAATCCGGCAAAGCCTCGGACGGTTCTTCGCGATCGCGGCGATCATCGCGCTCGGCGTCGGTTTCTTCGCCGGGTTGAAGATTACGACCGAGGATATGATCGAGGAGACCGACGGGTATCTTAAGGCTCTCGATTTCCATGATTTCCGGTTCATTTCGACGCTCGGATTTACCGATAACGAACTCATGATGCTTCAGAGTACCGATGGCGTGAAGGCGGCTTACGGAGAGTACCGCGCGGATGCGGTAACGGAACCGCTTTCGGGCTCCGGGATTCCCGTTGTAACGGCGTTTCATTCGATTTCGCAGGAAGTCAACAAGCCGGACCTTATCAGCGGACGCATGCCGCAGAATGCTTCCGAAGTTTTGCTTGAGGCAAGAAGCTTCTCCGAAGATATGATCGGTAAGAAGATCGTCCTTTCGGATATCAATACGGAGGAAACCTTTTCGCAGTTCCGGGAGCGCGAGTTTACGATTGTCGGGTTAGCCCATTCGCCGCTGTATCTAAATTACGAGCGCGGCACGACGCCGCTTCTTTCGGGTTCGGTAGGCTATTACGCGATGCTGCTTCCGGAAGCCTATAATATGCCCGCTTACACGTCGCTTTACTGCACGACCGAGAGCGGCGGACGCATCTACAGCGATGCCTATAAAAAGAGGATTGAACGCGAAACGCCGAAGATGGAGCAGTGCCTTCAGGCGATGGCCGAAGCGAGAAAGGAAGGACTCCGTCCTGCGGTGATGGAAGCGTTCCGTAAAGCGGTTGCCGAAGAGTACGCTTCGCACGGCATGCAGGTGCCTGCGGATTTCGATTATGAGGCTAACCTTCCGGAGATGGAATGTACGACGTATCTTCTGGACCGTACATCCAATGTCGGATATGTATGTTTTGAAAATGACGCGAATATCGTAAAGGGAATCGCACGCGTATTTCCCGTGTTCTTCATTCTCGTCGCGGTACTTGTCGTTATGACGACGATGAGCCGCATGGTGGAAGAGCAGCGGACGCAGATGGGCGTTCTGAAGGCGCTCGGTTATTCCGCTTCGCAGATCGCGATGAAATATGTGATCTATTCCGGAACCGCCGCGGTCGCGGGCTGTCTGATCGGTTTCTTCAGCGGATGTTATATCTTCCCGACGGTCATCTGGAAGGTATACGCGATCATGTACGGCTTCACGGATGACCTTGTATATGTATTTGATCCGACGCTGTTTGCGATCACATTGACCGTTTCCATCCTGTGTTCGGTCGGCGTAACACTCTGGGGCATCGCGAGAGAGCTTCGCGCGGTACCGGCGGAGCTGATCCGTCCGCGCGCGCCGAAGAACGGCAAGCGGATTTTCTTTGAGCGGATTACGTTTCTCTGGAAAAGGCTTCCGTTTCTTCATAAGGTGTCGCTTCGTAACGTTGTCCGTTACCGCAGGCGTTTTCTGATGATGGTTATCGGTATCGCCGGCTGTACGGCGCTTCTCATTACGGGACACGGCATCCGCGATTCGATCGTTACCGTTCCGAAAGCGCAGTACGAGGAGATTGAACACTATGATTATCTGGTGCGTCTCGCACCCGGGAAGAGCCGTGTCGGTTTCGAGCAGGAGACCGACGGCAGGATCCTTTCCGAGATGACATTTGTCTGCTACAATACAATCACGCTGCAGTCCGGCTCAAAGACGAAGACCGCGAATCTTGTCGTTCCGATGAACGAGCAGGAGTGCGCGAGGTTCGTTACGCTGGCGACCGAGAGCGGAAAGAACATCGCGTTCCCGGGTGACGGCGAGTGCGTATTAAGCGGGAAAATGGCGGGCCAGCTCGGCGTCGGCAAAGGCGACACGCTCCGCTGCCGGAAGGACGACGGCAAGGAGTTTACCGTGCGTGTTTCGGGCGTATTCCGCAACTATGTCGGCGACCTCATCTATATGAACGCGGAAACCTATACGGAAGGCACCGGAACAAAGCCCGTGTTCGACTGCTGCTTCGCGAGAGCCAAGGAAGGAACGGACGTATACGAGACCGGCGGAAAGCTGCTGGCGGCCGATTCGGTAATGACGGTCAATGTCAACCGCGAGTTCCGCGACCGGATCGAGAAGATGCTTTCGAGCCTTGATTACATTGTCATACTCGTTATTGTGTGCGCCGCGGCGCTCGCATTTATCGTCTTATATAACCTGACGAACATCAATATTACGGAGCGTCTCCGGGAGATCGCGACCATCAAGGTGCTCGGCTTCTACGGAACCGAAACCGCGATGTACGTATTCCGCGAGAACATGCTTCTTACGGCGGCAGGCGCGATTGCGGGAATACCGCTCGGCATTCTTTTACATAAGTTTGTCATGTCGCAGATCCAGGTTGACATGGTTGCGTTCAACAATCACGTCGGAACGGGAAGTTTCGTTGTGAGCATGATCTACACATTTGTCTTCGCGGTGCTTGTTGATCTCGTGATGATCAGAAGGTTAGAGAAGATCAATATGGCGGAGTCGATGAAGAGCATTGAGTGATTGCATTTTCCGAAGACGGAGTATAAGATAGAGGAGCATCCGTTCCGCAGGGAGACGGGACGGCATGAGGAGGTTTTTATGGAGAAGTATTATCGGAGTTTTGTGACGATCGACCTTTCGGCGGTACGGCACAATCTTACGGAATCGAAGAAGCGTATCGGTTCGCGGAAGCTGCTCGCGGTCGTGAAGACCGACGCGTACGGGCACGGCGCCGTGAGAGTGAGCCGTGCGGTGGAGGATATCGTTGATTATTTCGCGGTTGCCTGCTTAAGCGAGGCGGTGGAACTTCGGGAAGGCGGCGTTCATAAGCCAATCCTGATCCTCGGATACACCTCGCCGAAGGAGTACGGCGAGCTGCTTGCTTACAACATTACGCCGACGGTTTATACCGTGGACGCGGCCGAGAAGCTGTCGGAGATCGCGCTTCTTTTAGGGACAAAGGCGAAGATCCATATCGCGGTCGACACCGGCATGGGCCGTATCGGCTTCCAGCCGACTGAGGGCGACGCCGACGCGGTGAAGAAGATAGCGGAGCTTCCCGGCATCGTGATCGAAGGCATGTTTACCCATTTTTCGAAGGCCGATGAGACCGACAAATGCTACACGAAAGCCCAGATCACGCATTTCGACTGCTTTTCCGAAATGCTTGAAAAGCGCGGCGTGAACATACTGATCCGTCATGTTTCAAACAGCGCGGCGATCATGGACATTCCGGAAGCCGGCTATGATATGGTACGAAGCGGCATTATCACCTACGGCCTTCTGCCGAGTGATGAAGTGAATAAGGAAAGCATGGACCTGAAGCCCGTAATGGAGTGGAAGGCGCATGTAATCCATGTGAAGACGCTGCCGGCGGGCTGTGGCATCAGCTACGGCGCGACGTATGTAACGGACCGCGAGCGTAAGATTGCGACCGTTTCGGTAGGTTACGGCGACGGTTATCCGCGTTCGCTTTCCGGAAAGGGAAGAGTACTGATCCACGGCAAATCCGCGCCGATCCTCGGACGCGTATGCATGGATCAGATGATGGTTGACGTGAGCGACATCCCGGACGTAGCACCCGAGGATATCGTAACGCTGTTCGGCCGTGACGGCGACGCATTCCTTTCGGCGGAGGAGGTTGCCGGGGTTTCCGGCCGCTTCAACTACGAGCTTGTCTGCGACATTTCGATGCGCGTAAGCAAGATATTCCTGCAGTAACAGGCATCGGGACGGCAAGGCGGAATTTGATTTGCTGTTGACATCTGCCGAAGATGCCCCTATAATATGACAATGGTGTATTACTGTGCCCAAACGGCATAATGTGTTATACGCGGAAAGAGGAAGTCCTGTGTTAAAAAGCATGACAGGCTTCGGCCGGTATGAAATATCCGAAGACGGAAAGAAGATTTCCGTGGAGATGAAGTCCGTGAATCACCGCTACTGCGAGATCGGACTCCGCATGCCGAAGAAGCTGAATTACTTTGAGGCGTCCATTCGGAACATCATTAAACAATACGCGAACCGCGGAAAGATCGACGTGTTCCTGACTTACGAAGATGAGCAGGAAGGCGTATCGGGAATCCGTTACAATAAGGAACTTGCGAAGACCTACATCGGATACATCCGGGATATGGCCGGAGAGTTCGGACTGAGCGCGGACATTTCCGCGACGTCGATCGCGAGAATGCCCGATGTATTCTCAAGCGACGAGTCGCTTGCCGACGAGGAGAAGCTCGCGAGCCTTGTGGAGCGTGCCGTAACCGGCGCCTGCGAGAAGTTCGTCGAGACGCGTATCACGGAAGGCGAGCATCTGAAGCAGGATATCTTCGAGAAGCTCGACGGACTTTTAGAGGGCGTTTCCTTCATCGAGGAGCGTTCGCCCGCAATCCAGGAAGAGTACCGCGCGAAGCTTCTTGCGAAGATTGAAGAAGTGCTCGGCGACACGAAGGTGGACCAGAGCGTGCTGGCAACGGAACTCGTCGTATTTGCCGATAAGATCTGCACCGACGAGGAGACCGTAAGACTCCGTGCCCACATTAAAAATATGAAAGAGACTCTGAATGTAGCGCAGAACGTCGGACGTAAGCTCGACTTCATCGCGCAGGAGATGAACCGTGAGGCCAATACGATTCTCTCCAAGGCTAATGACATTCAGGTCAGCGATACGGCAATCAATCTGAAGACCGAGATCGAAAAGATCCGCGAACAGATTCAGAATATCGAATAGAAAAAGGAGATTTGCATTATGATTCATCCGTCTTATACTGATTTAATGAGAGTGGTTAACAGCGATGTTGAGCCCGGTGAGGAGCCGCTCGTTAACAGCCGTTATTCCATCGTGCTTGCGACCGCAAAGCGCGCACGCCAGATCATCCGCGGTTCGAAGCCGCTTGTTGACCCGAAGGTAAGCAAGCCTCTTTCGATTGCCGTTCAGGAAGTATACGAAGGAAAGGTTAAGATCCTTCCCGATGAGGCTGTGGAGGACGATACCCTTCCGATTTACGAAAAATACAACAAGTTCAGCGGCATGGAAGAACTCGCTGAGCTCGACGGCGAGTCCGACAGCGCAGAGGACGCTGAGGACGCTGACGACGAGGATGCCGACGAGGAAGAAAAGGACGAAGAGTAAGATGACGGATTCCGATGCGACGAGGCAGCCGGAGGAAACAGCAAGCGTCAGCTTGAATAAAGAAGGCGATACGTCCGGTTTTGACGCCATGGCGGACCAGATCCGCACGGAACAGAAGAATAGCAGAAGGAAAAGGGTGTTGATCGCGGTTGACACCCTTTTGATTTGTGCTGTCGCGGCGTTGCTCGCAATCCTTGTACGGGCTTTTCTGATCACGCCTCTTAAGATCGACGGCGATTCGATGGAGGAGGCCCTTCATAACGGGGACATCCTGCTTCTTTCGAAGCTGACGTTAAGGCAGCGTGATCCGGGACGGTACGAGGTTGTTGTCGCATCGAAAACCGACGGAAAAGGACACGTCGTAAAACGTGTGATCGGGCTTCCCGGAGAGGTCATCTACGCGGACCGCGACGGCATGATCCATATTTATGAGCATTACGAGAACGGGCAGTACTCGGGCGAGGTGGAACTGCTCGAACAGTTCGCCTACGCGACGACGTACCGCGGTAAGCTCGGGACCGAGGATGACCCGCTGATCCTCGCGGATAACGAGTTCTTCCTGATCGGCGACAACCGTCCGGTCAGCAAGGACAGCCGCTTTTACGGACCGTTCCCGAGGGAGTGTCTGATTGGTGTCGCGGTGTATCGTATTTTCCCGCTTACGAGGTTCGGAAAGATTTACTAGGCCGGGCCTGCGGACGCTGTCCGTCAGAAGAGCGGAAAATGCCCGAAAAACGGTCGGCAAAATGAATAGCGGAAACCGCTTTTCGGACGTTTTTTTGACGAAAATGCAGAAAATGTGACGGAAGTGCGATTTTACGAAAGTTTCTCTTGAATTTTCCGCTCGCATTCAGTATTATAGTTGTGGATTTTAAGAGGATATCTTAAAAATACATTCAATAATTCTTAGGAGGAACAAAATCATGGCAGTAAAAGTAGCTATCAATGGTTTTGGCCGTATCGGTCGTCTGGCTTTCAGACAGATGTTTGGTGCAGAAGGTTATGAAATCGTTGCAATCAACGATCTTACCACACCTTC
>JAGADM010000169.1 GCA_017613595.1 Lachnospiraceae bacterium
GCAGCTAAAAACTCTTATGGCATAAAAAGATACGCGGTTTTGGGTGTTTTCCAAAACCGCGTTTGTCTTCAGTCTGACTGCCGCACCGGTTGGTGCGGCAGTTTTTTTGCGGGGGATTAGAGTGTAAAAACAAGTATTGCTGTGTAAAAAAACAGGATTTGCCGTGCATAACCAGGCATTACGGTACAAAAAAACAAGCATTGCGGGATTTTTACTACGGAATCAAGCAAGAATGGGGTGTACTGTAGTAAAAGAGTGTGTCCGGATACGCTTGATCTATCATGATTTCTGCTGTTTTACTACGGAATTCAATAAAAGAATGAAAGCCTGTAGTAAGAATTCTTGCGCTTATCTGCCATGGGGTATATTACTGTCCGGAAATTACTACGGTTCTATTTGAATTGTTTTAAAAAGTAGTAACAATTCTTAACGGAAGGTTTGGAGACCGAAAATTGAGATAAAACGAACTGAAATATACTACGGTTGGTAGGATTAAAGAAGAATTCCGTAGTAAAAACCCGTCGGTTGAAGAAAACAAGCATGTAATTGCGGTTGAAAAAAACGGTGGCAATCAAGTAAGAATGATTACCACCGTAATTTTTTATTCAGGAACAAAAGGTATGATTCAAACCAACAGAGTATTCTTTATCAGGTCCCCGGGTTCAGCTCTCCACCAGCACTCCGACTTCCTGGGCTTTCTGCATGTCGTAATAGAAGCCCTTGTGAGCCATGAGTTCGGTGTGGGTACCGCGCTCGACAATCTCTCCTTCGTGGAACACAAGGATCAGATCGGCGTTCTGTATGGTCGAGAGACGGTGCGCGATCGCGATGATCGTTCGCTTGCCGGCGAGACGGTTGATGGCAGCCTGAATCTGCCGCTCGGTCTGCACGTCAACGGAAGCGGTAGCTTCGTCGAGGATGATGATCGGAGAGTTCCGAAGGATTGCTCTCGCAATCGCGACACGCTGCTTCTGACCGCCGGAGAGACGGAGTCCGCGTTCACCGACCTGGGTTTCATACCCGTCGGGCATCGCGAGAATATCTTCGTGGATAAAGGCGGCCTTGGCAGCAGCCTCGATTTCTTCACGGGAGGCAGTCGGCCGCGCATAGCCGATGTTCTCGGCAATCGAACCGTTGAAGAGGAATGTGTCCTGCAGTACCGGCGAAATGTTATGACGGAGGCTCGCAAGAGTCACCTCGCGGATGTCGTTTCCGTCAACGAGAATGCGGCCTTCCACCGGGTCATAGAACCGCGGGATCAGCTGCGTCGCGGTCGTCTTTCCGACACCGGTCGGGCCGACCAGGGCGACCATCATGCCGGGCTTACAGGAGAACGAAATATCTTTGAGAACAGGGATGTTGTTGCCGTAATCGAAGCTCACGCGGTCGAATTCGACAGCGCCCTTCACCTCGGCGAGATCCTTTGCATCGTCCGCGTCCGTAATCGCGGAAGGCGTGTCGAGAATGACGGTTACACGTTCCGCGCCGGCAAGCGACTGCTGCAAGCTTTCCAGCAGGTTCGCGAGACCCGACACAGGTGCGTAGAAGAGTCCGAGATAGAGGACAAATGCGACGATGTCCGCCACACTCAGCTGTCCCTTATAGGCAAGATATCCGCCGAAGAATACAACCAGAACCGTACCGAGCGCCGACAGCAGTTCGACACACGGATGGAAGATCGCGCTCGCCCTAAGCGCGCGGAGCATTGCGGTCACCTGCTCAAAACTCTTGCGGCGCACGCGTTCGCCCTCGTACTGTTCCTGGCCGAACGCCTGAATCTCATGAAGCCCCGACAGGCTGTCCTGCAGCTGCGCGTTGAGCTCACCCATCGTCTTCTGGGATGCGCGGAAGAACGGTCTAACGACCTTCGCGAAGATGACGCCCGAGATCAGAATGAGCGGGATCGGGCAGCAGGTGATAAGAGCAAGCTTCCAGTTCACGGTAAGCAATATGATCAGCACGCCGGCAAATGTCACGAAGTTCGTTATAATATCCGGGATCATGTGCGCGTACAGCAGCTCGAAATCACGCGTGTCATTAACAACGCGGCTCATCAGGTCACCGGTCTGCTTGTCGTGGAAGAACGAGAGGTCGAGACTCTGTAATTTGTCGTAAAGACGGCTTCTCAGATCGCCCACGAGATACCAAGCGGCGCGGTGCGCAAGGTAGTTGCTTAAGAAACGGAAGAGTACCCGCAGCAGGTAAAGTCCGAGCAGGATCAGAGCCAGCATGCGGATGGTCTTGAGAGAGTTTTCATCAACGCCTTTTTCAACGATGCCGGTCATTTTGGACAGCACCTTCGGTGCCGAGAGATTGATGACCGTCAGCGAAAACGTTGACAGGATCGCGATGACGTACAGCCCTTTGTAACGGGCCGCTTCGCGGGTCAGTTTCCAAAGTGTTTTCATAAAACATCCTTCCGGCTGCGCTTCAGCGCACCCTGTTTTAATTCTTGATCGTCTTTCACATTTTCATTATAGGATGAATCCGCGTCACGGAAAATGGAATATGTTTTCCAAATATCATGAGATTATCTGAAACAGGAACCTCTATCATTGTTGAGCCTTACACGTATTAACATCCGCGAAAACTGTGCTATACTGTATTGGGTAAGAAGTGTCCTCCTGTGTATAGGGGCGGGATACGAGGTATCTTACGGTATCCGCCCGTGTGTCCGGGCAGGATAATGTGATATTCGAATGCGGAGTCTGCCCGCGTAAACGGGCGGGAAAGTGCCGTTCGGATGCGGAATCCGCGAGCAGTGTTTTCCTGATTGGGGGAATGAATGATGAACTTCCTTGAACTTTTGTTTTATGTGACGGTTTATTCGTTTCTCGGCTGGTGTGTCGAGGTTATCTATCATACGGCCAAGTACGGCGATTTCTCGAACCGCGGATTCGTGAACGGACCGGTGTGCACGATTTACGGCGTCGGGTTTACGGGGGCGGTATGCCTTTTGAATTCGTTCCGCGACAACGTATTTGTCCTGTTCGGCGTATCCATTGTGCTGGCGACCGTGTTGGAGTTTCTGACCGGCTGGGTTTTAGAGAAGGTGTTTCACGAAAAATGGTGGGACTACTCAAAGGAACCGTTCAATGTGAAAGGCTACATATGCCTTCGGTTCTCGCTGATCTGGGGACTCGCGTGCACGAGTGCCATGGTTGCCGTGCATCCTCTTATCGAAAAACTGTATCATTCCGTTCCGCAGAAAGCGATGGCAATCGGGCTCGGCGTGTGCGCCGCAATCTACCTTGCCGACTGGGGGGTGACGGTAGTCGAGATCCGCAAACTGCAAATCCGTCTCGGTATCGTAAAAGGCATATCCGACTGTATGGATGATATCGCGAATTTCCTTGGCTCGAACCTCCATGAAAGCACGCTTGACGTCATGAAGAAGAGCGAGGAAGGAAAGGAATTCCTGCAGGAGACGCACGACGCGTATGTGGAGAAGAGAGAGGCTCTTCAGCTCAGTATGGCCGAGAACCGCGAGATATTCCTCGGACGTCTGTCCTACGAAACCGAACGGCTTAAGAAGAACTTCGACGAGAACCGTGAGGACTTTTCAAAGAGTGTTGCGGAGCGTCGGGACAAACTTCTGCAGACACTCGCGAACCTTCGGAACCGATACGAGAATACATCCTTCAAACCGTCTCATACGAAACGCCGTCTGGAACGCTCTTTCCCGGCGCTGCACTTCGACCGTGAGGATAAGAAAGGCTGAAAACAGATTGCCCGGAAGACTGCGGCAGGAACAGGTGAAAATGCTGTACGAAAGGATGTCAATCGGATTGGATAAAGTCAATGACTTTGACACAAAACCACATCTTGTTGTACTACAACGATAGAATAATACAACATCTTGTAGTTTTTCATGAAAAAGTGTTTACAAATGAAATGTGCCGTGCTATTATCACAAGGAAGGGGTAAAATGTGACAGAGCACGGCATTTTCCTTGCCCCTCGGACATTGAAAAACACATCATTGAGGAGGTAGTTATGAACCTTATCTATCAAGTCGAAGACAAGCCGAAATTCGGCCAGCTGATTGCGTTCGCATTCCAGCAGTTACTGGCGATTATGGCGGCTACGATCGCGGTTCCCGCGATTATCGGACATGACATGAGCGCTACCGCGGCACTGTTCGGTGCCGGCGTCGGTACTCTTGTGTATCTGCTCTTTACGAGGTTTAAGAGCCCGGTATTCCTCGGAAGCTCTTTCGCATTCCTCGGATCCATGTCAGCGGCATTTGCCGGCGGTGTATCGGTCGGTCTCGGCTACCTTGGTATGATCATGGGTGCCCTCCTCGCCGGTCTTGTATATGTTATTATCGCAGTTGTTGTTAAATTTGCCGGAGTTAAGTGGATCAACAAGATCATGCCGGCAATCGTTATCGGACCCATCGTTGCGATCATCGGACTTTCCCTTGCCGGCAACGCGATCGGCGACCTGTTCAAGGGTAATGTAACCCACGAGGGACTTGATCCGGATACTCCCATGATTGTGGAAGTGATCGACGATGTTCCGACGATTAAAGACAATATCGTTGATCTTCAGAACGCCGATCCGTACCTCTGTATGACAATCGGTATTCTGACCCTCATTATTACGATGCTTTGCTCGGTTTACGGCAAGAAGATGCTCAAGATGATTCCGTTTATTATCGGTATCCTATGCGGATATGCTGTTGCGGCAATCCTTACCGTGATCGGAAACGCGAACGGTAATGAAGCGCTTCAGATCATCAACTTCTCCGGTTTCGAGAACATGAAGATCTTCCAGGTTCCGGCTTTCACATTCGTAAAAGGCTTTAAGGAAATCGGAGATTTCACGGATTCCTACTTCTTAACCATTCTGGTAGCGTATGTGCCGGTTGCATTTGTTGTATTTGCCGAGCATCTCGCGGACCATAAGAACCTTTCCTCTATTATCGGAAAGGACCTCACCGAGGATCCGGGTCTTCATCGTACCCTTCTCGGCGACGGTGTCGGCTCCTTCGCAGGCGCAATCTTCGGCGGCTGCCCGAATACGACCTACGGCGAGTCCATCGGCTGTGTGGCTATCTCCGGAAATGCTTCCACGATCACGATCTTCTGTACCGCGATCCTTGCTATCCTGATCAGCTTCATCGGACCGTTCTCCGCATTCCTCGCTTCCATTCCGAGCTGTGTAATGGGCGGCGTATGTGTGGCTCTGTACGGCTTCATCGCTGTATCCGGTCTTAAGATGATCCAGAGCGTTGACCTCAATAAGAATAAGAACCTCTTCGTTGTTTCCGTCATCCTGATTGCCGGTGTCGGCGGTCTGACCGTTACCTTCGGTGATGTAACGCTCACGAAGGTTGCATGCGCACTGATCCTCGGTATCGTAACGAACCTTCTTCTGAAGAGCGCCAAGGACGAGGAAACTGCTGTTCCGGAGCCGGTTGAGCAGGTTGCCGCAGCAGCTGAGGAAGCAAAAGAAGAACAGTAAAAACAGGCCGAACCGGCCTTGACCGATAAATGAAAAAGGCTGTTGCCCGTCGAAATTCCGGCGGTGACAGCCTTTTTACACGGAGTAAGAGATATGATTGCAACCGGAGTGATATGCGGGCTGACTTGCCTTTGCATGATATTCTTTATTCTTTGGAAGCCCCAGGTCAAATACCATGGGGTAGGTTATGATACCTATCCGGCGGTAGCTCTTCTCGGCTGCCTGGTGCTTCTTGTTTCAGGGCAGTTACCGGTCCGCGAATACTTCTCGGGACTGACGGCCGACACTTCGGTAAACCCGATCAAGATTCTCCTGCTTTTCTTTTCGATGACGTTTCTTTCGGTATATCTCGACGAGGCAGGTCTGTTCCGTTTTCTCGCGGGTGTGACACTGCGAAGAGCGGGCGGCAGTCAGAAGAAGCTTCTCCTGTATCTCTACCTGACCGTATCGTTTCTTACCGTGTTTACGTCAAATGACATCGTCGTCCTCACATTTACCCCGTTCATATGTTATTTCGCCAAGTCGGCGAAGATCGATCCGATCCCTTATCTTGTAACGGAGTTCGTCGCGGCCAATACGTTCAGTATGGTATTCATCATCGGCAATCCGACCAATATTTATCTTGCGACAAGCGCAGGAATCGGGTTCCTTCCGTACGCGAAGGTGATGGTTCTGCCGACGCTGGCAGCAGGCGTGACCGTATGGTTCGTCCTTCGGTTCCTGTTCCGGAAGATGCTGAAAAATGATATTTCTACAACGGTAGAACAGTCGGCGCTTAAGAACCGGACGGCGGTAATCCTGGGCGGTGCCCACCTCGGCGTATGTACGGTGCTGCTGGTCATCTCGTCGTATGTGAATCTGCCGATGTATCTGATCGCCCTCGGGGCGGCTTCATGCCTGATCGTGACAACAATTATCGCCGCAAAGATCGGCGGCTGGCGGCCGAAGATGATCGGCCGAAGCATCGCGCGGCTTCCGTGGCCGCTCGTGCCGTTTGTTCTTTCGATGTTCGCGCTTGTACTTGCGCTGAACCGTTCCGGTATTTCGGAACTGATTGCGGGGCATATGACTTCGGGCAACGCAATCGCGGTTTACGGCATCTCGTCCGTTATCGCCGCCAACCTGATCAACAACATTCCGATGAGCGTTCTGTTCTCCACACTGATCCCGAAGAGCGGAGAACTCGGCCCCGTCTTCGCGTCCATTATCGGTTCGAACCTCGGCGCGTACCTGACTCCGCTCGGAGCGCTTGCGGGCATCATGTGGATGTCGATTCTGAAGACGACCGGCGTGCATTACAGCTTCGGACGCTTCACGAAGTACGGATTCTGCGTCGTAATCCCTGCGTGCGCCGCTGCGCTTTTCGTACTCGGGCTGGTGCTGTAGCGGACGCGCGGCAGTTCCATTTCACGGCAGCGTTTCATGCGCCGGGAAGACGTGCCGCACAGCTCCCTTTTCTTGACATTGTTTTGCTTTTTCGATAAGATGAAAGTAATATCGAATTCGGAGGAATCACATGGGTGAGAAGATCCTTTCCATAGTCGTTCCGTGCTACAACGAGGAGGCGGTTCTGACCGCGTTTTATGACGAAATCCGCAGAAATGCAGAACTTCTTTCGGACCGTGTTTCGTGCGAGTTTCTGTTCGTTGATGACGGCTCGTCTGACGGTACGCTTTCGCTGATCCGCGGCTTCGCGGAGGGTGAGCCGAGAGTGAACTACGTGTCATTTTCCCGCAACTTCGGAAAGGAAGCGGCAATCTACGCGGGACTGCAGCATGCCGTCGGAGATTACGTGGTATTGATGGACGCCGACCTGCAGCATCCGCCGGAATTCCTTTCGGATATGCTTAACGCGCTTCTGTCGGGAGAGTATGACAGTGTGGCGATGCGCCGCGTGGACCGAAAAGGCGAGAGGCGCATCCGTTCGTGGTTTTCGCGCCGGTTCTACGGACTCAACAGGAGAATCTCCGGCGTGGACATTCCGGAGGGCGCGACGGATTACCGCATGATGACGCGGCAAATGGTGAACGCCGTTCTTTCGATGCCCGAGGTCAATCGTTTCACAAAGGGCATCTTCACCTGGGTCGGATTCCGCACTTTGTGGATTCCTTACCATAATGTGGAGCGTCCTGCCGGCTCATCCAAATGGACGTTTTGGGGGCTTGTGAAATATTCGATGAACGGAATCGTCGCATTTTCCACGATTCCGCTTGCCGTAGCGTCGGTGCTTGGGGCACTGTGCTGCGGGATATCCATGCTGATGGCGTTATGGTTCGTTGTGAAGACGCTGATCTGGGGAGATCCGGTTTCCGGTTTCCCGACACTGATCACCGTGATTCTGTTCCTCGGCGGAATACAGCTTCTGATGATCGGTATTCTGGGGCAGTATTTCTCAAAGATGTACCTTGAGGTGAAGCGCAGACCGATGTACATCGCGAAAGAGGAGAAGACCGCGGAGAAGCAATAAAAGCTCCGGCAAGGTTCCGTTCGGATGGTTTTTCCGAGCGGGGCCGGAGGAAGTATTCGGGGGTAGCAAAATGATTCATGTGATCGTGAATGCGGGGGCAAGAGCAGGGCGTAAGGCCAAGGCCTCCGATGTCATAGAAAAAGCGCTCAAAGAGCGCGGGGAAGAATACCGTATCTACCCGGTTCGTGAGCCGGGTGAGACGAAGATATTGTGTGAACAGTTAAGCGCGGAACCGGGACCGCAGACAATCTGGGTGGCCGGCGGCGACGGAACCGCCTACGAGGCGATCAACGGATTAAAGCCGCGCGAGGATCTGCGTTTTGTCTACCTGCCGGCAGGTTCGGGCAATGACCTCGCGAGAGGGCTCGGTCTTCCCGCGGACCTTTCGCAGGCACTCGAAAAAGTGCTTCATTCGAAAAAGGACAAAGCCTACGATTACGGCGAGATGGAACTGCTTCCGGGCGGCCGCACGTGTTTTGCGGGCAGCTCCGGCATCGGATATGACGCCAAGGTCTGCGTCGAGGTAAACGAGTCCAAACTGAAGAAACGCTTAAACCGCTTCGGACTCGGCAAGCTGGCCTACTTCTTCGTTGCGGTGAAGCAGGTATTTGCCAATCCCAGATTCAGCATGACGCTGATCGCGGACGGAGGAATGTCGCGTTCCTACAGCGACGTCATATTTGTCTGCATGATGAACCACCAGTATGAGGGCGGCGGCCTGAGGATGGCGCCGAAAGCCGACCCGTGCGACGGTAAGATCACGGTTACATTTGCCCACAACATCAGACCGCTCAAGGTGCTGTTTGTTCTGCCGCGGCTCATGCGCGGCACGCATCTGAAGGTGAAGAACGTTGTGAGCTTCGACTGTAACGAACTCGAGGTGATTACCGACCGGAAACAGTACGTCCATAATGACGGCGAGGTGGTCGGCATGGTTCGTCATTTAAAAGTACGCTGCGGGGAAGGAAAGTTACATATTCCCGTTTAAGAACAAAGGTTTTCCGATCAGTCGTAGTAAGCGGGCTCGCTCGACATCAGAAGAGCCGCGATCACGTAGATCCAGACGCTCATGCCGGCAAATGCCACAAGCAGTACGGTTACAAGGCGAACGATAAAGGAATCGATTCCGAGGTACTCGGCGATGCCTCCGCAAACGCCGCAGATTCTTCTGTCACTTCTGGATTTATAAAGTTTACGCATGATGTTTACTCCTTTTTGGATGTTTTCTCTGTCCCTTTGGACATTTTCAGAATACCATGTCAAGATGAAGGAGTATTTTAGGGAAGATTAAAAATACATTAATAATTGAATTGATATTTTAAGAGAAAGAAAACGGCAGTCTGTCAGAAACAGAATGCCGTTTTATTATGTAATATTATAGTGTTGTTATGAAAGACACAAAACGAGCCGGACATTGTCCGGCCCGGTCTTTTAGGACATTATCTTTACAAGCGCAATCAGATGCTCTAAGCTTTCACGCCGCAGGTGACGCGCGGCGATCAGAAGCTCCCGCGTCTTGTCCGGCGTACGGTCTTCGACGGAGAAGAATTCCTCCGGTGTGATCTGCAGATAATCACAGATCGCGAAGAACGAAGACATGGACGGCAGGCTGGCTGCGTTTTCTATACTGTTTATGTAGCCCGGACTCTGACCGAGCTGGAGGCTCATCTCCCGCGCAGACACGTTTTTATTGGTCCGCAGTTCGGAGAGGCGGAGGCCGAATGATTTGTTATCCATTTAGAAGCTCCTTGTATAACAGAAGATCATATTCTGATTATACAATGAATCGTCATGGACGGCGTACGATACAAACGGCTATTTTCGGCAATCTATCCGATAGAAATGAATATAGGCTATGCCATATCAGCGCTTACTGTCCCAGAAACCGCGCAGTACGTCCGCCATATCGTCTCGGCTGACACGACGGCAGTTGCCCCACTCACGCGGGAAGAGGCTTTGGTAGGAGGACTGCAGGAAGCGGTCGTCGAGAAGCAGTATCGCGCCGACGTCCTCGGTCGTACGGATTACACGCCCGGCGGCCTGCAGCACCTTGTTCATCCCGGGATACTGGTAAGCATACTCGAAACCCGCGTCGCAGCGCTCCGCGTAATACATGCGGAACAGTTCACGTTCGTTGCATACCATCGGCAGTCCGGGGCCGACAATGATCGCTCCGATCAGCCGGTCAGCGGTCAGGTCGATTCCCTCGGAGAAGATTCCGCCGAGGACACACAGTCCGAGAAGAGTTCCTTCATTATCTTCGGAAAATGCGGACAGAAACTCTTCGCGTTCCGGCTCGGTCATCGCGTTCTGCTGCACAAGAAGACGGATGTCCTCACGATCCTCTAACAGCATCGCAATCTCCGTAAGGTAGCGGTAGGACGGGAAGAACGCCATGTAGTTGCCTGGTTTCGCGGCGCAGAAGTCCGCGATATAGTCGGCAATCCGGCGGAACTCGTCCGCGGTACGCCGCTTGTAGCGGGTGCTTACATCGTCCGCGATCAGAACGAGACGGTTATCGGGATCAAACGGCGATTCCGCATAGACGGCGTAATCCTCCGGCCCGCCCGATAGCTGATCTTTGTAATAACGGATCGGGAGCAGTGTCGCCGAGAACAGGATGGAACTGCGGCAGAGCGACAGCCGTTCGTCAAGCGGCCTCGAAGGGTCCATACACTGTAAACGGAGCAGGAACCGGTTATCGTCAAGATAATCGCAGTAACACTCATAATGGTCGTCCGCCTGTTCATACATGGCAAGAAAATGCCGCGCCGTAAAATACAGATCGGTCGTGAATTCGGGAACGCTCGCCGGCCTTTCGGAAACCAATTCGTCAATTGCGGAACAGAAGCGCATCAGATTCATCGGAACGGTGTCCGGAAGTTCCAAAACGGAGAAGCGCTCATGTGTCTGCTTGATCGTAAGAAGCGCGCGGTTGCACGCGTTAAGCGCCTTGACGGCGGGAGGGTAGAAGGCCATTTCGGGCTTGGCCGCAAGGAAATCCTCCTTGACCAGCTCGGCAGAGTACATCTCCCGCGCGCGTTCCACGAGGTTATGCGCCTCGTCAATCAGCATCGTATAATTACGGCGGACTTCACCGCCGAAGAACCGGCGGAAATAGACCTCCGGGTCAAATGCATAGTTATAGTCACAGATAACCGCATCCGCGAAAAGCGCAAGATCGAGGCTCATCTCGTAAGGACACACCTGATAGCGCTCGGCATATTCAAGGATCATGTCCCGCGAGAAGAGAAGGCCTTTTCGAAGGGCGGTACTTTCCGCGTCGGTGTACGGTGCAGTTGTAAGGGACGCAGCCCCGGCGGTCGGTGTTCCTTCGGAGAGAGTCTCACCGTCCGGTGCGGAAGAGTTCTCTTCAATCTGTTCAAAGGTATTCTTTTCTACAAGAGTAGAAAGCATAGCATACAATGCTTCGTTAATCCGGTCGAAGTGTCCTTTGGCGCGCGGGCAGCTTTCGGGATTGCAGTCCGGCTTCGGGAGAACACACATTTTCTCCTTGGCCGTGATGGTGATCGGAAGGAACACGAGGCCGCGGTCCGTGAGAAGAGAAAACGTTTCCTCGGCGACGGTCCGCGTGATCGTCTTCGCGGTCAGGTAGAAGATCTTTTCGGTCAGCCCTTCGCCCATGGATTTGACGGCGGGGTAGACGGTGGAGATTGTCTTTCCGACGCCGGTCGGAGCCTCTAAAAAGAGCTTCCGTTCCCGAAGGATCGTGCGGTACACATTCTTTACAAGCGTGTCCTGTCCGGGACGGTATTCAAACGGAAATTCCATCGCCCGGATTGCGGCATCGCGCGAACTACGGTGTTCGAGCCGCCACTCCTCAAAACGCGCATATTCGCGGCAGAGCGCATAATACCACTCCGACAGTTCATCCTTTGTATAGACTCCGATAAAATAGTTTCTGCGCGAATTTCCGAGCGTCACGTAGGTCATACGGACAGCGATTTCATCAAGCTCGTCCTTCATGCAGTGAAAGTACGCGTAGCATTTGGCCTGGGCAAGGTGCTCAGGCACCGGGGCGGTGAGACGTCCGACGTCCCGGAGCATCGTTTTAATCTCATCAATAACAACCGTCTCGCGGCGGAACGGAAGAGCGTTCTTATCGTCCGTGATCAGATTTACCGCTTCCATCGCGGGCACCCCGTAGTCGCCCTCCGGAGCGGTCAGTATGCCGTCGGCTCTTCCTTCGACGGTGAGGGCAAATGTGAACCTTCCGTACGTAACAAGACACGTATGGCTCAAGGGGACCTCGGCCGCGTACGCGCCGCCCTGTTCCTTCTGGATGCGGCGGTGCATTTCGGCGCCTTCCCGCATCGTGTCCGGGTCTTTGCGCGCGGAACGACTGTCGATGTCGCCGCTTCGCAGGAGAAACTCCACGAAATCACGGACGGAACATCGAACCGGAACGGTGTCTTGATCGTCGAAAAGGACTTGACTCATGAATGGTACCTTGCAGGCTTGACGGTGCCGGAAACGCGCCTGTAACGTGACCGGCTGCGGAATGATCCGCGGGGCAAACTTCCCTCTCATTGTACTGTTTATCGCCTGTTCCGTCAACGGTTTCTGAGGCGCACGAGAAGGATTGCTCTTGCCTTTTCCGTCCGCACTTGTTACAATGACAGTGACCGGAAATGCTGCGGAAAAGGGCAGCCCGGATCAACCTGAGAAAGGATAAGGCAATGGCAGATTACACTGAGAATCTTGATCACGATACCGTGACTTTGTATTTGGACAATGATGAGGAAGTGGAATGCGATGTGATTGCGATCTTCCCCGCAAGAGACGGAGAGTATATCGCGCTTGCTCCGCAGAACAATGAGGAGGGACAGGTTTATCTGTACCGCTTCAGCGAGACCGAGGACGAGTCCAGCCCGAAGCTTGACAACATCGAAGATGACGAGGAGTTTGACGAGGTTTCCGAGGCGTTCTATGAGTACATGGACGAGAACGATTACGAAGACCTTGACGAAGGCGTTACAGACGAGCAGTAGGCTTATCCGGCGAGGCACGGGCACCGGCATCCCGCAGCATGTACCGTAGAGGTTACTGCCGGGCGTCAGCGTACTCCGCAAGGACCAGCGTGCCTGTGTCGCGGCATGCCGAAACGGACAGAGTCTTTGCTAAGACACTTCCGTCAAAGCGGACTTTTACGTCCTTTCCGCTGAAGGACAGGACGGTTCCGAAACCGTATTTTTCGTGATACACACGGGTGCCCGGCAGGAGCGAACTTCCGGGCAGCCGGATCTCCCCGAGGAAGCGTGACGGCATCATATCATGACTGAGACGCTTCTTCACATAACACACTGTCAGAGACAGGGCAGCCCTTGTCATGGCAACATAGAATAAACGGCGTTCTTCCGCGATCTGTTCGGGGAGGAGCGCTTTTTTATGCGGTGTGACAAGTTCGTTGCAGTCACACAGAAACACATGACGGTACTCAAGCCCCTTTGAGCGGTGAAACGTCTGGATCGTGACGGCACGCGGCTCGCCGGCCGTATCCGCTGAAGCACCCGTACGGCGCCGTCCTTCCTCCATGCGCGCAATCCTCTGCAGACGCTCGGCTTCCTCTCCGGTATGGGTGAGAAATTCGGGAATCGTGCGGAATTCCTTTGCTTCAGTCATCATTTCGTCAAGCATGTCCATGACGCTGTCCGCAGAGGGCAGCGTGTCGCAGAGAAACGCGTTATATCCGATGATATGGCGGATATAATGAATTGCCGCGTAAGGGTTCATCCTTTCAATCCGCTTCAGGTCGGACTCGAGTTTCATGAGCCGGTCGCGGACGTAGTCTTTGCCGTCGCGATGCAGGATGCCGTACACTTCCGAAAGGTTTACCTGCTTCGACGGAAAAGCGGACCGCGGCACGTAGCGGAACGGCCGGTTCATGACCGCGAGCCAGTCGGCGCGGTCACAGCTTCCCGCCGCGATGCGCAGATAGGAGAGCACCGGGCTCACATACGGGTTCGAATAAAGTGAGGGAGGCAGCGTATGGCAGCGGTACGGAATGCCTTCCTTTTCAAAGCGGCGGATCAGTCCGCGCATGTCAAGATTGGTGCGGAACAGTACCGCGATATCGTCCGGCGATACCCCTTCCCGAAGGAGTGTCTGAATCTGATTCGTAACTCCTGCATACTGTTCGGCGGAGTCCGAAAAGCATGCGAAACGGACCGGTGCGGTATTGCCCCGGTCGGAGCGGAGGGTCTTTTTATACCGGTCACGGTTGGCTTCAATCAGCGCGGATGCGGCAGTCAGAATTTCCGTGCCGCACCGGTAGTTCACATCCAGTGTCACAATCCTCGCATCCGGATAATCCTTCGGAAACCGGAGCATGATCCCGGGCGCGCTTCCGCGAAAGCCGTAAATGGACTGGTCGTCATCGCCTACGGCGAAAAGGTTCGCATTATCCCCGGCAAGAAGGCGGACCGTCGCATATTGAA
>JAGADM010000019.1 GCA_017613595.1 Lachnospiraceae bacterium
GAAAGTCCTTTGTTTCGTATAGGGAGCCTTTATTCCTCCTTAGCTCAGTCGGTAGAGCATGCGGCTGTTAACCGCAGTGTCGTTGGTTCGAGTCCAACAGGGGGAGTACATGTCATGAGGTGGCAGTTGCGAAGCAACTGACGGAGTCCTGATGACCATTGTCATAAGGAGGGGCCCGCGGAGCGGGAAGATGCCTTATGACCTACGCGCCGCACATCGGCGAAGCCGATTCTTCATGTGCGGTGCTCCTACAAGTCATGAGGTGGCAGTTGCGCAGCAACTGACGGAGTCCTGATGACCATTGTTATAAGGAGGGGCCCGCGAAGCGGGAAGATTCCTTATGACCTACGCACAACGCTTTTGCGTTGTGTATTTTTTTTTGTGTAAAACAAAAACAGGGACGGTAATCTGATATGTACCATCCTTACTGGTTGCCCGGTAAAGAAGGTACATATCAATCTACTGTTCCTGTTTGTTTTTTCTCCGGATATGTTTTTTTAATCATCCATTTTCCGTCTTCTTTTTCTTAGGCTTCACAAGTCCGACCAGTTTGTTCAACAGCAGTTGGAACAGTATCGGAAAAGCCAATCCCGCGACGACGTAAACCATTGTTGTATAACTGAGACCCTTCGGCACGTAGTACCAGAAAATGTCGGTCTTATAGCTCTGCCAATTGAAGTCGGCGAAGCCGGCATAGCATTTGCTCATCAGGGCGAAAACGGTCTTCATAATCATGAAGCCGACGAACTGGTTCATCATGATAGAATAGGTGTTGTCTGCGATTGCATTGACCCATCGGCTGCGTCCGACAACCGGTTCCAGAATCGTTACGATTCTGAACCAAAGCGCAATAAAGAGATATCCGGTGAGTATCGGTACAAGCGGTCCTTCCGTGAAATCGTGGCACCACGAAGGCGTGTAGGACGGCATTTTCCCGAGATGATAAACCAGCGCCAGTTTGAGGGCAAATACGACGGCGAAATACCAAAACGAAGGTATGCGGCAATCCACCTTCTCAAGTTTATTCCGGTAAAGAATACCAAGCGCATAGAACGGTATAAAGTAGAGCATCCGGACCAATGCAAGCCACCAGTCATTGATGTAACCCCAGCAGGCGAGCTGATTCCCGGTGATTCCGAGTGCAATGGATATGACGAAGAATCCCCATTCGGAGAAATCCTTGCGGATCCATTTCAGAACCTTCCGCATTAGAACGTTAAAGACTTCAACCATAAACAGCGGTGCGATGAACCAACCGCCCATATTGTATATGAACTGGTGACCATGGTTGAGCGGAGCAATGACGATGTTCTCGAAGGTGAAATCACCGCCCATCTGAAATCCCTTCAGGTGTGATGCCTGCACAAGCAGTGCGTAGGCGACGGTGTACAGGTAGAGGGGAATGATCAGCGTACGGATTTTTTTGAAGATGTATTTGAAAACGGTGTCTTCGTTGGAACTCTTATAGAAGTAGCCGGAAGCGAAGATGAACAGAGCAAGATGCGCTCCGCCGTAGGGAAACCAGTCGCTTAGGATGGAGATAACTCCTCCCGGAATGTGTCCGCATACAATCATGATCATGCCGATCGCATACAGCAGCTTGAATCGATAATCGATGTTTTTCCCTTCCTGCATCGGATGTACCTCTTTTACTCTTATTTCAAACAATCATATTCATTGTAAAAGGCACCGGAACATCTGTCAACAGAATCTGAATCAAACCCGTAACGAAACAGGCGGTTTATGAAATGGAAAAAAGTCTATTGACATCATATTATCAAAGTGATAATATCAAATCAGAAAAAAGATAAAGAAGAGAAGGGAGTACATATGGATAAGAATCAACTACTGAAGCTTATAGCCTTGATTTTTGAGCGGAACCAATCTCACTCATTGGTTTTACGCCAGCTTATGGATATACTGAAGGAACAGAATGCCCCGCAGGAATACATTGACCTCGTGCAATACAGTGTTGACGGGTTCAATTACATTAAGGACAAGGTGAAAGAGAACGGGTTCGTGACGGAAACGGACATCCGTGAGGGGGAACGGAAATACCGTAAAGCCCGCGAAGAGAGCGCTGGCCGGTGCTAGCGGAATCAAGCTTTTTCGAGGAGGAGAGGAATATGGCGGAATACTATGATGACAAATACCTTGTTCTTGACGGGGTACTTCTCAGCTATAAAAGCGAAGAGGAATATGTAACAGTGCCTGAGAGTATCGGGGGGATGCGGATCCATACAATCGGTCAGGGCGCATTTGCCTTCCATCCGCTTAAGGGAGTGATCATCTCGGAAGGAATCGAGCGGATTAACAGTAACGCTTTCGCCCATTGCCACAATATGAAGTATGCGACCGTCTTCCCTTCCGTTAAAACGATTGAGGAAGGTGCTTTTGATCATCATCATTGGCTCGAGAAAATATACCAGGTTCTTGTCTACACCGATTCGGAGTATAAGACGCTCAGACACTCCTGTGTGTGCGACGGCGGGAGCCGGTATCTGGCGCTTCAGATTCCGGATATCGGGGATAATGTCTATCTTTCCGATAACGTATTCCCCAGGCAGGGAAAGACACACCGCCTTCCGTACGGAATAAGAAGGCTGTTTGTGGCCGAAAAAGATACCTGGGGCTTCCCGTTATCGTTTGATTTTAAATTCGGCGAGATCCCGGGACTTCGGAATATCTTCTGGCCCGCGTCATCTAAGCCGATGGATGAAAAGGAAGCTCTTGAAAACGTCGAAGAGGAAGGATTTCCCTGGCCGGACAGCACGATGGAGCAGATGAGCGCGGAACTTGACGGAAAGAGAAGATGGAATGACGGGAGGAAGGAGGTCGACAGGAGCGTTGTATTTCTCTTTGACGACCGGAATACCAAAACGGTGAACGGACTACATTACGTTCTTGGAGAATACAGCATCGGATATCATTTCTGGCAATCGCTCCAGAAGGTTACCAGACCTGCGAAGAAGGATCTGCTTCAAACGTTGTGTGTGGCATTTTCCGATGCAATGGCGGACCTTGCCGGCGAAGGCAAATACGAATACAAACGCTGTGTCCTCGGTGCGTCACAGGCCATGTACAAAGACAGAGCGAAGATGGATTACATCAGCTTTTCGACCGGAATTTATAAAAAAGGGGAAACGTTCTACACAGGGCAATAATATGACTGACAACGCATGTGAATTCTGCGAAAACAGAACGAAAGTAATCGACATTCTCGGGAAGCCGGTCCGCGTGAAGAACTATATCTGCTCGCCGGACGGAATCCACTACCGGCCGAAGCCGGAAAATGTGCAGCTTCAGCTTTCGGTGTGTCCCGTGTCATACTGTCCGGCAAACTGCCGGTTCTGCTGCGCCAAAGGAACGAAGACCGAGCGGCGGATTGACACAAAGCGGTTTGCCGAGGTTATGTGCAGACTGAAGGAAGGAGACCATGTCCGCGGCGTGAAGATTACGGGAGGAGAGCCGTTCACGGATGTGGGGCTTCTGAACGAGGTTATCAGTATTCTTTTTGAAATCTTCGGATATGATCTCGAACTCGCGGTTTCGACCAATGCAATCGGCCTGAAGAGGGTGTTTGAGATCAAGGACCTTGTGCATCTCGAATCGATTCACATAAGCCGGCATCATTACGACGACGCGGTTAACCGGAAACTGTTCGGAAACGAGGATATCCCCGGAACCGACGAACTGAAGGAGATTGTGAACGCTGTTTCCTATAAGGATCTGTGGGTGTTTAACACTATGTTTCTGAAGGACGCAATCAATTCGCCTGAGGAGGCACACCGGTTTCTTGAATACGCGATCAAGGTCGGGGTTCCGAAGGTCGGGTTCATGGTCTGCTCGCCCGCGACACCGTACGCGGCGGAACAAACGATCCCGTACGAGTCGGTAATCCGGAAGGGCGACCCTTCACTGCTCTTTACGAGAAGTTTTTACGATTATGAGTTCTGCCATTGCAGCGACGGCGTATTTGTCTCGGAAAATGGCGAAATTATTCAATTCTACGGTCGTAGTACAAAGATGTGCGATTACGGCTATTCACGCGGACTTGTATATGATTCGGACAATCATCTGCGTGACGGGTTCGGCGGGGAAATCATCGTGTAAGAAACGGTGAAATCAGGAGAAAGTATTGGGGATAGAGACGGTTTGGGGAGAAAGGAATCATCGTATGGACAAACTCAGAAGATTTATCAAAAGCGAACTGACAGGCTGGAAACCGTGGGAAATCGGCTGGCTGCTTTTTGCAACCGCTGTAATCCTCGGGCTTTCCATCTACTGGGGAGAGAACGCAATCGGGCTGATCATGGCACTCACCGGTGTGTGGTGCGTAATTCTGACCGGCAAAGGAAAGCGCTCTTCGTTTCTGTTCGGCATTGTGAACGCGGCACTGTACGCGTACGTCGCATTTGGCGCAAAGTATTACGGCGAAGTCATGCTGAATGCGGGATACTATCTGCCGATGGGCGTGGTCGGATGGTTCGCTTGGAAGAAGCATATGGACGACAGCACCGGCGAAGTGGTGAAGAAGCGTCTTCAACTGAAGAAGGGGATTCTGATCTATGCGGCGACCGGACTGGCAATCGTGCTGTACGGCATGGTGCTTGCGGCACTCGGCGGGAGCCTTCCGTATGTGGACAGCATGAGTACGGTTGTGTCGGTTGTGGCGCAGATTCTTTCCATATGGCGGCTGATGGAGCAGTGGGTGCTCTGGATTGTTGTAGACATCGTTACCGTCCTCATGTGGGCAAAGGATTTCGCGGAGGGCGGAGAGACGATTGCGACGCTCGCGATGTGGAGTATATACCTCATCAATGCGGTGATCATGTTTGTCAGATGGTACCTCGAGGCCAGCCGGAATGAAAAGAATGCCGCTTCGGAGCAGGCTGACGGTGCTGAGAAAACGGACAAAGCTGCGGACGCAGAACAGACTGCTGACACGGAACAGTATGCGTGACGGAATGTCGGAACGGAGGAGAATATGTATCAGGTCGGAATGTACGGCGGATCCTTTAATCCGCTTCATATAGGGCATGTGGACTGCATTTTGAAGGCAGCGGGCATGTGCAAAGAACTTTATATCGTTTTGAGCATCGGTTATAAGCGCGATGAGGTTGACGCTAGGATCCGTTACCGCTGGCTTTACCAATTGACGAAGCATATCGGGAACGTCACGATCATCACCATTACCGATGACGCGCAGACAAAGGCAGGGTATGAGAAGGAACATTGGATGAAGGACGCTGCTGATGTCAAAGCGCAGATCGGCAAGAAGATCGATATCGTGTTCTGCGGAAGCGATTACGACGAGAGCAGCTTCTGGAACGTGTGCTATCCGGAAAGCGAGCTGTATATATTCCCAAGGAACGGCATCAGCTCCACGGAAATCCGGAAGAATCCGTACGCGCACTGGGAATGGATCCCGCAGGTGGCGCGGCCGTACTATACGAAGAAGGTGCTGATCATAGGCATCGAGAGCACCGGTAAGAGCACGCTGACGATCCATCTCGCGCACCGGTTCAACGCGGAGTACATTGACGAGGCCGGTCGTGATATTTCGGAGAGAAGCGGCACGGATACGCTGATGCTTCCCGAGGATTACACGGAGATTCTGCTGCAGCACAAGATAAATGAGATGAAGGCGCAGGAGCGCGGAAACCGGCTGCTGTTCATCGATACGGATGCTTTGATCACGAGGTTTTTCATGGATTTTCTCGACGGCGAAGACCCGCGGATCGAAAAGAACCGCGTGCTTGCCGATGCCGTTGACGCGCTGAACCGCTATGATCTGATCCTTTATCTGGAACCGGATGTGGAATTCTATATGGACGGCGGACGAAGCGCGGAGATCCGCGATAACCGAGAGAAGTACAGCAGCCGTATCAAGGAATTGTTCCGTTCGCACGGAAGGGATTTTACCTGTATCAGCGGCGATTATAAGGAGCGTTACGAGAAAGCGGTA
>JAGADM010000020.1 GCA_017613595.1 Lachnospiraceae bacterium
CCAGCGTGTGTCTTTCGGAGGGGCAATATGCATATTACACTGACCGGAAATCTCGGAAGCGGAAAGTCGACCGTAAGCAGGATTCTGGAAGCCAAATACGGACTGGAGATTTTCTCCACCGGAAAGGTAATCCGTTCCATTGCCGATGATCTCGGAATCTCGGTTCTTGAAATGAATGAACTGATGACAAAGGATCCGCAGTATGACCATATGATTGATGATAAGACGGCTGCGATCAGCCGTGAAAATCCCGATAAGGCAATCCTTTTTGATTCCCGCCTGGCCTGGCATTTCGTGGCAAAGTCCTTTAAGGTATTCCTTTCGGTTGACCTCGGTGAGGCAGCGAGAAGAGTATATGCTGACGCGAGCCGCGGAGAGGTGGAGACCTATAAGGATGAGGCTGACGCCGCAGCGCAGCTTGCCGCGCGGGCCGCGAACGAGGACAAGCGTTATGAGGAACTGTACGGAATTCACTATTTTGATTTCAACAACTACAATCTGATTCTGGATTCGAGCTTCCTTCCTCCGGACCGGATTGCGGACGCACTGATCGGGGAGGCCCGTGCGTGCGATGTCTGGGACGGCTATGATAAGACCGGACGCATTCTTGTTTCCCCGAAGAGGCTCGGAGCGAAGAATGCGGCGGAGGTTACCTTTGAGCACGGATACGTATATCCGGTTAGCATCAAGGTTTCCGTTGACGGCGACCGGTTTACGGTCACGGAAGGCGCAGAGTATGTAGAGAAGGCAGCAGAGGAAGGATACGCATATCTTTCCGCAGTGCTTGCATAAGAGAGGTGCAGAGATGAAAGAGCCGAATCGAAACCGCAGAAACGATCTGCTTGCGGAGCAGATCATCAAAGGTCTTGCCTCAAGAAATATGACCGGTTATTATGTTCAGACTAAGGAAGAGGCTCTAGAGAAGGCTCTTTCGCTGATCCCGAAGGGAAGCAAGATTACAAACGGCGGATCGATGTCCATCGCGGAGATCGGTCTCACTGAAGCCGTGAGCGGCCCGGACTATGAATACTGCAACCGTGAGAAGACTGCCGATAAGCGTGCCGCGGAGATGTTCGCTTACGATGCGGATGTATTCCTCGGAAGCACGAATGCCATTACCGAGGACGGTATCCTCGTAAACATTGACGGTAACTCAAACCGCGTATCCGCTTATGCGTACGGCCCGAAGAAGCTGATCCTCGTGGTCGGCATGAATAAGGTCGCGAAGGATGTTGACGCAGCGATCAAGCGCGCCCGCAATGAAGCCGCAACGATCAACGCGCAGCGGTTCGGACTTAACACGCCCTGCAATAAGCTCGGGCGCTGCATGGACTGTAAGTCCATCGATACGATCTGCTGTCAGTTTCTGATCACCCGTTTTGAGCGGCACAAGGACAGGGTTCACGTGATCCTCGTAAACGAGAACCTCGGATTCTAGAGGAAGTGTTTTTTAAGAGATCTCGGATTTCCGAAGAAAGCGGCTCATTTTCAGACAAATGAAAACCGGAGACGGTACGGAATGATTTCCGAACCGGTCTCCGGTATTTTTTCGTTATTCGGTTTCGGCCGGTTTGGAAAACGTCCGCCTGGATTCGCAAAGATTTAGTATGCTTTGCCCCAGTAAACAAGAGTCTTGGCCTTCTTGCCGCAGCATACGCAGGTGTCGGAAAGCGTCTCCTGCTTGAACGGCATGCAGCGGGATGTAACGCCGGCCTGCTCCTTGATGGCGTCTTCGCAGGCACGGTCGCCGCACCACATGGCTTTGATAAAGCCGGGCTTGTTGTCGGCGATGTCCTTCATCTCCTCCATTGTGCGGGCTTCGTAGGTGTGCGCGTCGCGATGCGCGCGGGCACGCTCAAGCATGTCGACCTGGATGGTGTCAAGCAGCTCCGCAAGCTTTGTGTCGATCTCGTCGAGGGAAACGGCAATCTTCTCTCTGGTATCGCGGCGTACGAGAACGGCCTGGTTGTTTGCAAGATCCTTCGGTCCGATCTCGATACGAACCGGAATGCCGCGCATCTCCTGCTCGGCGAACTTGAATCCCGGAGATTTCTCGGAATCGTCCACCTTGATGCGGGTCGAAGCCTTCAGACGGTCACGAAGTGCGTAAGAAGCGTCGAGAACGCCTTCCTTCTTCTGCTGAATCGGAATGATAACGGCCTGTACGGGAGCCACGCGGGGCGGAAGTACGAGACCGGAGTTATCACCGTGTACCATGATGATGGCGCCGATCAGACGGGTGGTCATACCCCAGCTGGTCTGGTGAGGATATACGAGCTTGTTCTCCTTGTCGGTATACTGGATGCCGAATGCTCTTGCAAAGCCGTCGCCGAAGTTATGGCTCGTACCGGACTGGAGAGCTTTGCCGTCATGCATCAGAGCTTCAATCGTGTAGGTTGCTTCCGCACCGGCGAATTTCTCCTTCTCGGTCTTGCGGCCTCTTACCATCGGAATCGCGAGAACCTCTTCACAGAAGTCCGCGTACAGATTCAGCATCTGTTCGGTTCTTGCCTGCGCTTCCTCAGCGGTAGCATGAATCGTATGTCCTTCCTGCCACAGGAATTCCATGGAGCGGAGGAACGGTCTGGTCGTCTTCTCCCAGCGCACTACGGAGCACCACTGGTTGTATACTTTCGGAAGATCGCGGTAGGAGTGTACGATGTGTGAATAGAAATCGCAGAAAAGAGTCTCGGAAGTGGGACGTACGCACATGCGTTCCTGAAGCGTCTCGCCGCCGCCCATGGTTACCCATGCAACTTCCGGAGCAAAGCCCTCTACGTGATCCTTCTCTTTATTCAGGAGACTTTCCGGGATGAACATCGGAAGATAACAGTTCTCTACGCCGGTTTCCTTGAAACGGCGGTCAAGCTCCTTCTGAATATTCTCCCAAATTGCGTAGCCTGCCGGACGGATTACCATACATCCCTTGATGCCGGAATAATCCACAAGTTCCGCCTTCTTAACGATGTCCGTGTACCACTGGGCGAAATCGTCTTCCATATTGGTAATGGACTCAACAAAACTATCTGCCATTTTCCTGCCTCCTGCATTGTCGGTCGGTTATCGGAAGCCGCTTGTTTCCGCGGATTCCTTCATAAGGAGAATCCTACTGTTTTTCTTGGGAAAAGTCAAGGAAAATAGAACGGAAAAGGGTAATTTGTTCTTGTAAAGTATGGGCGAGTCCTGTAAAATGAATATAATAAAGTTTCATGTTCAATCCAGCAATGCGAAGGGGGAGACGGCATCAGCCGCAAGACGATGATTACAAAAGATTTAAATATGGATGAACTGGACCGTCAGCTTGAGCAGTTCCGAATGGAAGACGGTGAACTCGAGCAGGAAGAGAATGCCGCAGAACAGGTTGGATCGGGCAGGGGCGTAAGAATCTGGAATCCGTTCGAAGAGAAGAAGGAAGAGGAAAAGAACATCGATGATGATCCCGATTTCCAGGTGCAGATGACCAAGCTCGAGGCAGTCCGCGACTCGCTCAACCGGAAAGCGGATTCGGCCAGAAAAGACTATGAGGCCGTGGATAAACTCCGGGAACAGGAAGGAAAGACGATCATATCCGAATGGGCTACAACCATCGGACTGCTCCTCCTGATATTTATTATCCTCGGATTGACGAAAGCACCGCAGATTATTGTCCCGTGGATCGGTTTACTGGTTCTGGCAATCATCTTTTCCATCAAACAGATACTCGCGATGCTGCGAAGGACGGCCAATCACCACATTATGTGCTGCAAGGATCCGGTATCGCCGTTTGTGGAAAGAACAAAGGCGAATACGTATTACAAGCAGCAGCAGTATGCGTACGCTAAGATTAATGAGATCAAAGGGCGGACGGACGAACTGGACCGGTGGGAGAAACAGCTTCGTAAGAAGGGGAAACTGACGGATGAGGAACTCGAGACCATTGCGAATCTCATACATATCAATGAGCATCCTTCCGTCTATGTAAATACGAAATTCAATCTCGGAGAATGGATGGAATACATTTTTAAGAAATAAGCGGGGAAGCAGACTGAACATTACGATTCGGAAAGGAATTGGGGTATGGATAATCTGGCATATCTTGACGAACTGGACCGTGAACTTGCGGAATACAACCGTGAGAAAACCGAAGCAAAACTGAAACCGGCCGAGAGGGACGGCGGTTTCGAGACCGCCCGTTACGGCTTTCAGATGGAGGCTCTGGAGCAGGGGGTGACAAGGCTTTCCACATTCGCGGAAGCCTTTGAAAAGGACATCGTGGCAATCGATGAGAGAAGGAACCGTGATCTTCTCGGAGTGATCGGAAACATCTTCGCGTTTATTGTATGCGGCGCACTGGCGATCGTATTTGCCTTCCTTGCCCTGAAGATGGGAATCGGCGGCGTGATCAGTTTCTTCTTCTGCTGTGTTATCTTCGTAATCGGTGCCGTGTATTTCGGGCTTCGTTCCGCCAACAGCCTGACGGCGTTTCTCATCAAGGAGCGCACCAGCCCGCACGATGTTCTGGTGGAGCAGAATTATATCCGCAGCTACAAAGGCGAGAGAGAATATTACTTTGACTGTATCGGCGATCTTCACGCAAGGATCGGAGAACTTCGCCGTTTAATCGATAAAGTGAAGAAGAACGGTTTTATTACCGAAAAGGAACTGGAGCGCGGAAGGCATCTCGGCGAATACCGTGAGCCCAGATGCATCTACAAGGTAGAGAAGTTTTCGCTGCGTGACTGGCTTGTGTTCCGTGCGGCGACCCGCAGAGTAAAATGATCCGTATCCGGACATCCGGAATGCCGGGGAGCAGTCCCCGGCATTTTTTGTGACTTATCTGCGATGGGAAGCATTCAAGAGTTATCAAAGTGTGGATAAGGAGGCCTTTATGAAAGGTAAAGACAAATGCAGAATGCTGAAGCAGATTCGTAAAAAGATTGCGGATGCCAATGATATCCCCTATGTTGTGGAAGAATGCCCTCATAAGGGGGAATGCCTCGGAACCTGTCCGAAATGCGAAGCGGAGCTTAAAAAACTGGAAGAGGAGCTGTCGCTTCGAAGAAGACTCGGAAAAGGGGTTGCCGTTGTCGGTCTCGCGACCGGTATGATGGCGGCAACAACAGCCTGCACGCCTGCGGATATCATTGAAGCCGTAGACGCGCTGATGAATCCGATCAGTCATAACCGGCAGCTTGACGGGGTCCTTCCGGCTCCGCTCGAAGGAGAAGCATTGCCGGTTTACCCGGAAATCGACGGCGACGTGTCATATGAGCCCATTTACGAGAATGAAATCCAATCGGCTGAGGAAACGTTAAGTTCCGATGACGTAGAAGAAATAAAGGACGAAGCGGAAACGGACGCAGATGGAGAATAAACTGCCTTTAATCAATATAGCGCGGCTGCGTATGGAGACGGACGGCGACGGAGTGACAACGCTTGTTGCCGCGGCGGGATGTCCCCTGTCCTGTAAATACTGCATCAACCGTCCGATTCTTGAGCGGAAGGACAATATACGGCAGGTCTCACCTGAGGAGCTTCTCGGGATGGTAAGCATCGACGATCTGTATTTTCAGGCGACCGGCGGCGGAATCGTGTTCGGCGGCGGTGAATCTCTGCTGCACGCGGCATTTATCCGTGATTTCGCGGCAATTATGCCGAAGGAATGGAAGCTGATCGTTGAGACATCGCTCAATGTTCCGGAGGAGAACCTGCGCCTCGTCATGCCGTACGCGGATTATTATATCGTCGACATCAAGGAAACCGATTCGGAAATATACCGCGCGTATACCGGCGCGGACGGGGAACAGGCATACCGGAATCTGCGGCTTCTTGCGGATAGCGGTCTTGCGGATAAGGTCAAAGTGCGTGTTCCGCTGATTCCGGGATTTAATACGCCCGACGATTGCCGCAGAAGCGCGGAGCGGCTGCAGGAAATCGCGCAATTTGACAAAATCGATATATTCTCCTATATTATTCGTGAGGGGACCGATCTATGAGTATCAGAATCGCATTTTTCGATATTGACGGAACGCTGAGCGCGCCGTATTATCCGGTGAACGGTGTCTTACAGGCCGGCATGACGGACGAGCAGTGGATTGCATTTTGTCAAAACTACCGGGAGGACGCTTACCGGTTCTGCAAGCCGGTGCTGCCGGTGATCCGTTATGCGCAGAGTCTTTATAAGCAGGGAACGGAGCTGTATGTTATCTCGACCTCGCAGACCGAGGAAGAGGACATTTCCAAACACCGTTTTATTGCCCGCTGCTGTCCGGGACTGTTCCGGGAGGTGCTGACGGTGCGCGCCGACGGAGAGAAGACCGCGAGGATTCTTGAAATTGCCGCGGCAAAGGGCATAAAGCCTTCGGAATGCGAACTGGTCGAAGATACCTATTCTCTGGTATTGGATGCGATCGGAAAAGGAATCAAAGGAACCCATGTAGCGCAGATCGTATGTGATCTGTAAAGTCCTGCATGGATATCGGCCGCGCCCTTCAGCGCGGCTTTTTTGTTTATAAAAGGATTCAGTATGAAGAAAAAGGCAACAATCATATTTGCCGCAATAATGGCAGCAGTGCTTCTTACGGCCTGCGGGACTAAGGAAATCCGGCCTGCCGGGCGGAGGGATTTCACGGGGATTGCTGCGGTAACGCCTACCCCGGGACCGCTTATTACACCGACCGGGGAACCGGTGCAGATGCCGACACCGACTCCGACCTCCACACCGACGCCTACGCCGACACCGACTCCGACTGTGGAGCCGACGCCGGACCCGCTTCTCTTCCGTGATATTGCGGATATCTATCCCGAAGAATATAAAGAGAACCTGTACCGGATCCGGCAGGTCGCGCTCGGACCTGAGTATGCCATCCGATACAGCGATTACCGCGACGAATACGTCCTTCTTGTTTATATGACCGTGGACAATTCCGGCTTCGGCAGCAATGAGACAGGGGAGTACTGTGTATTTCCGCTCCGCGCTCCGGAGCACAGGGTTTACGGGGCGACGTCATCCGGCGATCCCCGTTATGAACTCGGCCCGGACGGGTATCTGTTTGAGATTTCCGATACGGAGATTGTCCGGAAGAATCCGTTTGACCGGACGGAGGAAACCTGGCGGATTCACGAAAGTGATGTCTACCTCGGTTCCACCGATGACGGAAAGGCCTGGATTCATACGGCGGACGGATATGTCATTGGTTATGCGTTTGGTACGGATAGGACAAGAGACGAGCGGTTCCTGGCAGGAACTTCCGCTGAGGTATCGGACCGTCTGCTCGGCGAAGAGAACTTTACGCTGTACCTGAGACTCGGCTACCGGTGCGGGGAGCAGGCCCTTTACGCGATAAACCGCGCAAACGGCCGTGTGACGGTCGATACCGGAATAACCCTCGGCGGAGAACTGTATGACTGGGTCGTGGATTATGAGACTGACAGCGAGTTCCGCTATTCGAAACTCAGCGAAACAGACCGCGTATGCAGCTTTAAAAAGGAGAAGAAGGAGGAATTCCTTTCCTTATGCGCCGGCAACCGGATTCTGAGCCGTTATTATGAAGAGCGAAGCAACGGCACGTACGAGGAGCATTTCCGCGTGCTTTCCGCTTTGAACGGCGGAGAGGCGGGAAGGCTTGACACGTCGATATTCCGGTCGGATTATCAGATGTTTGATACGATCGGATTTGACCGCGACGGACGGCTTCTGATCGCCGCGTACCGCGAGGATTTCAGCACGGAGATATTCCTTCTCGATACGGCAGACGAGACCCCGAAGGCCGCAGCTTCGTATCAGGAGATTGTTCTGGGGGAGAAATACCCGCTCGCCGAAGAAATCGCGAAACGCGTGGAAGAAACCTATCCTGGAGTACATGTTTATTATGAGCAGGCAGAGCTGGATACCTGCCGCATGAATTCCTACACGATGCGCGAGACCGGCGACGAAGCGGCGCTCTGCGAGTTTATGGAATTGCTCGAGGAGTATATGGCAAAATATCCGGAAGGGTTTTTCACGGAGCTTTGCGGAGAGAAGAAGATCGGGCTGAACATCTATCTGTGCGGTTCGTTCAAGGCCGTACTTTCGACCGCGGTTGCGCTTCCCGCAGGCGTGACCAATACTTCGGATGTTATGCTGGAGATAGCATTTGACATCGATTATCCGTCGGTTCTTGAGCAGAACTTCGCGCATGAGCTGATGCATACCATGGAGTCGCGGATCGGCGAATATGAAGAGAAGAACGGTGTGGACTTCCGCAGATACTGGCTCGAGGAACTGAATACGCCGGAGTATCCGATCGTCGACAGTTATTTCGACAAGAACGGAAAGATGCTTTCGGATTATTCGGGAACGGCACTCTATGATTCGGAGGACGCGTGGTTCATTGATGCCTACGCGAAATCCACCGCGCTCGAAGACCGCGCCAGAACCTTTGAGTACATGTATCTGCAGTCTGAATACCACTTTAAAGGAGAGCACTTAAGAAATAAAGCGGAGTTTCTCTGCGCCGTCATCCGGGAAGTATTCCCGAGTGTCGCCGCGTGCGAAAATCCGCTTCCGTGGGAGTATTTATTCGGTATAATTTCAGCCGAAGAGTATCTTACGGCTTGTAAGGCTGACCGTTGACCGTGATCAGAGCATCCCGGCCGATATCGGTCTGCGCCGCGGAAAGCGGCGGGTTATCCGTAATTATATCAATGAGACCGCCTTTCAGATTGAGCGTTCCGAGCGCCATGAGGGCGGTCTTTTTGGATTTGACGGTCATGTTGCCGGCGCTGACGGAGATGGAGGAGGGCGCGTAGATGCCTTCGTCATCGGCATTGATGTAGAAGTTGCCGCCGGTTATGTTAACGTAGCCGAGGCTCGGCTTTTCGGTATTGGTCGCTTTGATGCCGTCGCCTTCGCATTTGATGTTCAGGTTGCCTTCCGAGATTACGACATAGTCACGGCCCTTGATGCCGTGATGTTCGGCGGTGATAGTAAGATTGCCGCCTTTCATGGTAAAGGTATCGCTCGTGCTGATGCCGTTATAGCTTTCGGCATTGACGGTAAGCTTGCCTTTGCCGTCGATCAGAAGCGGAGCCCGCGAATAGACGGCGGCACTCGGAACGTCGGCCGTATCCGCTGTGCTCTCGTCTTCGGGAGGAGTATAAAGGTGACGGTCCGTGATCGTATTCTGCGAGCCCGCGTTCAGCGTAATGCATACGAGCGTCGCGTTCTTGATCCAGACGGGAGAAGAACTGTCACAGGTCAGGTTAACACCGTTAAGATTCAGATAAACGGCCTTGCCTCCCTCCACATCGACGACCAGCTGCGCCTTTGCGGTGCCGGAGATATTATAGGTTCCGGAACGCGTGATCGTTACCGTATCGCCGGATATCTTCACCGATTTCGCGCCGGCACCCTTTGCGGTCGCGCTTGTGCCGGAAAATGTGATCTCGGTATCCTCGGAACGATGCCCACAGGCACATAAAGCGATAGCCGCAAGAAGTATAACGGTTAAGAAGACGGATCTGCGTTTCATCAAAGGCACCTCCCGATAAAGTATCTACTGCAATTCTATCTTTTTGAGACCCATTAGTCAAACAAAAACACAAAAATAACAGACAGATTTCACACGGAAACGGGCAGGAACGGTAAATGAGAAAAAGATTGCACAATCCCTCCCGTTTTGTTATGATAAACAAGGGTTCTGCGTATTACGAAAAGGAGGAACAGGGGATGGTTCCGCATGAGGGCAGGAAAAGAAGATGGGGAGACCGTTACGACGGTTTTTTGGTACGCAACCTGGATCCGATGACGCGGATGGAGCCGTATTTCATGCCGCGTCGTTACGATGCATGGGTGCTTTTTGAGGATAAGATCGATATCACGGATCTGGAGGCCTTTATCCGTGATAAGCGGAAGGGAGACATTCCGGAACTGACGCTGTATCACGTCGTATTTGCCGCGATCGTAAGAACGTTCACGGAAGTACCGGAGCTGAACCGCTTCGTGGTAAACAGCAAGGTGTATTCCCGCAACGAGATTAAGGGATCAATGGTTGTCATGAAGGGCATGCGCCGGGACAGCGAGCGGAGCATGATCTTGCCGCGGTTCCAGCTGGAGGATACGCTTACGGACGTGGTTCGCCGGATCGAGGAGGAAACCAGCCAGATCGATACGACGGTCAGCAGCGTAGCCGAGGATCAGAACAAGACGAATTTTGATAAAGCGGAATTCATCATGGGGTCGCTTCCCGCATGGATGCTGAAGCTTGCGATGTGGTTTCTCCGAAAGACCGACAAGCACGGGATCATGCCGAAGAGCCTGCACAAGGTTAGCCCGTTCCATTCGAGTTTCTTCATTACGAATATGGGATCGATCGGAATGGACGCGGTGTTCCACCACATTTATGAATTCGGCACGGTTTCCATCTTCGGCGCGATCGGCCGCAAGGAGACGTATTTCGAATTGAACGAAAATGGCGAGAAGAAGCGCGGTGTCCGGATTAAGCTGCAGTTTGTTGTGGACGAGCGCGCTACGGACGGTTATCTGTACGCGCTGGCGTTCCGCCGTATCCGTTACTATCTGACGCATCCGGAAGATTTGATGAAGCGGCCCGAGAAGATCGAATTTGACGTGATTGACCGGGTTAAGAAAGGATAAACAATGGATTTCAATAATAAAATGGTACTGATCACCGGAGCCAGTTCCGGAATCGGAACGGAATTTGCGAAGGCATTTTCCGCTAAAGGATGTAAGCTGATCCTTGTCGCGAGACGTTCGGACCGACTGCATGCTCTCGCGGCGGAGCTCGGAACGCCGTGCGAGGTACTTCCCGCAGATCTTTCGAAAGAGGAAGAGGTGAACCGTATCGCGGAGATCGCGAAGGACCAGAAGGTTGACGTGCTGATCAACTGCGCGGGCTACGGCCTTCTCGGAGCGGAGACGGAACTTGCGCTTTCGGACGAGCTCAATATGATCGACCTCAATATCAGGGCAGTACATATTCTTACGAAGAAGTTTCTTCCGAGACTGGTTGAGATCGGAAGCGGCGCGATTCTGAATGTGGCTTCGAGCGCGGGACTGCTTCCCGCCGGCCCCTATCTGAATACCTATTACGCGACCAAGGCTTACGTTGCAAGCTTTACGCAGGGCCTTGCCGCGGAGCTGAAGGACCAGGGCAGCGGCGTTTATGTCGGCGCGCTCTGTCCCGGACCGGTTTATACCGAGTTCACCGAGGTGGCAGGCGGTTCGCAGTGGGATAAAGGTATTACCGCTGCGGAATGCGTCGATTACGCGATGAAAAAGATGGAGAAAGGCAAATGCCTGATTGTCCCGAAGGGTTCCGTCCGTGCGGGTCTCTTCTTCAGCCGTTTCCTGCCAAAGAAACTGGTGATCCGTTTCCTCGGAAAGTTCCAGAAGAAGAAAGTCGAGAGAAGCTGACGCCGGGACGGTTTCAAAGGCGCGGAAGGGTGCGGAAAGAAAGGATTTTCCGTCATTTTCCGCACAAAAATGCAGGCGCCCTGCCGGAAACGATGAAAAATGTGTGTTTTTTCTATATCTTGTGGTTGGAAAATGCCTGAAATCGCTATTTTTACTTGACAAGGCTTCTGTTTCCGTTTATAACAATATTAGCGGAAGTGCTTATTTAAAGCATATTTCGTAGGGGTTCTACACAAGACAATACTGTTAGGAGGACATGAGTTATGAATAAGTCAGAATTGGTTGCTGCTATCGCTGCTAAGGCAGGCGTTACGAAGGACGCAGCAAAGAAGATGGTTGATGCTTTCCAGGACGTTGTTGTTGCAGAGCTTGCAGCAGGCGGAAATGTAACACTTGTTGGTTTCGGTACCTTTGAGGTTTCCGCTAGACCCGCCAGAACCGGTCGTAACCCGCTTAACGGCAAGACCATTAAGATTGCAGCTTCCAAGCAGCCTAAGTTCAAGGCAGGCAAGGGCCTTAAGGCAGCTGTCAATAAGTAATCCAAGGATTGCAATAAGGCTGTTCGGCTTGTGCCGGACAGCCGTTTTTCATTTTACGGTCAGCAATACGGCCTACTGTAGGCCGTGAGGGAGGAATTATGCGTCTTGATAAGTATTTGAAGGTTTCCCGCCTGATCAAGCGCCGTACCGTAGCCAATGAGGCCTGCGATGCGGGGCGTGTCAGCATCAACGGTAAGCCGGCAAAGGCTTCGGCGGAAGTAAAGGTAGGAGACGTTATAGAGATCGGTTTCGGAAACCGTCAGGTGAAGGTGGAGATTACCGAGATTGTCGAAACGACGAAAAAGGACGAAGCGAAAGACATGTTTCGCTATGTATAGTGTGACGGGAAGCCGCACGGCGGCTTCAAAGGAGAGGATTCTGTGAGTAAAGGAAGGCTGATAGCGGTCGGGAGTCTTCGGGTCCGCCTGGTCATCTTCGCGGTGCTTTTCATCGCGGTGGTGATTCTGGGAACGGCGCTTCATTACGCCTATAAGAAGTCGGATGAGAACCTGAAGAAGAAGAAAGACGAGAAAGCGCGGCTCGAGCGGCTGATTGAAGAAGAAAAGAACCGGACCGTGGAAATCGCGGATTACCGTGCCTATATAGAAACGAAGAGTTATATCGAGGAAATTGCCAGAGAGGTTCTGGGGCTTGTTTATAAAGACGAGATTATTTTCAAACCGGTAACGGAGGTTGCTCCCAAAGGCGATGAACTGTCTCAGCAGGGAACACAGAACAGCCGGTAAAGGGCGGATTTGAGATGAAGCAAGAAGTGGAAAAGTTCCTGCGGGAACAGGATATGCTTTCCGGCGGGATTGTTGCCGGTTTTTCCGGAGGAGCGGACTCGGTATGTCTGCTTCTTGTTTTGTCGGAATTATCCGCGCAGTACGGTTTTCCGCTTCATGCGGTTCATGTCAATCACGGCATCCGCGGGGCACAGGCCGACACGGACGAGGCATTTGCCGAAGCATTCTGTAAACGGATCGGTGTGGAATGTCATATATTCCGGGAGGATGTGCCTGAGGAGGCGCAGAGGACCGGGGCAGGTCTTGAGGAAGCCGGAAGGACCGTCCGGTACCGGCGGTTTTATGAAACGGCCGTGAAGACCGGGGCAAAGGCGATTGCTGTTGCGCACCATATGGATGATAACGCGGAGACGGTACTCTTTCGTCTGGCGCGCGGGACGGGTATCCGCGGACTTGCGGGAATCCCCGCCGTCAGCCGACCGTTTGCGGATGAGCATATTGCACTGATCCGGCCGCTGCTTCCTTTCCGGAGAGAGCGTATTCTGGCGGAACTGGAACGGCGCGGAGAGACATACCGCACCGATGAAACCAACGCGGACGATTCGTACGCGAGAAACCGCATCCGGAATCAGGTGATGCCGGTTCTTACGGATATCAATGCGGGAGTCGTGGAGCATATTGCCGCTATGGCGGCGCAGGCTTCGGCGCTTGCGGATCTGCTTACGGCCGAGGCGGAACGGGTATATGCCGGAGTATTTCGTGACGGAATGCTTCTTGCGGAAGGAATGAAGGATGTTCCCGCAATTGTCCGGACAGAGGTTCTTCTGCGGTTCATGAAGGAACTGACAGGGGTTGAAAAGGACTTTACGGAGCAGCACGCGGAGGCGGCCGACAGGCTTCTTTCCGGACCGGTTTCGAAAGAACTGAGCCTGCCTGCGGGACTGATCCTTGAGAAGACGTACGAAGGCATCCGCCGCAAGGCTGCGGGGAAGGAAGACGGCTCTGAGACCGAACTTGTCCCGGGAGAGTATCCGCTTGGTGACGGAAGGGTTCTTTCGGTGACGGTGAGGGAACATTTTCCCGGGGAGACCGTTGAAAAAAATAAGTGGATAAAATGGTTTGATTATGATATGATTAATTGCGCTCTCACACTGCGTACGAGGCGGAAGGGGGATTTCTTCTTCGTGAACAGGGAGGGCGGAAAGAAACTGCTGAAAGAGTATTACGTGGAAGCGAAGATCCCGCGGGAGGAAAGGGACAGCCTGCTGATTGTCGCGGGCGGGCCGGAAGTGATGTGGATCCCCGGATATCGCGGAACCGAACGTTGTTATGTTACGGACCGGACCGAAAAGGTTCTGGTGCTGGAAGTCAGATGACCGCTGCCGCGGCGGAAAGGATGGCAGAATGGAAACCGTAAGTGTTTTGATACCGGAAGAGAAAGTGATAACGCGTATCCGCGAGCTCGCGGATCAGATTACAAAGGATTATGCGGGCCGGGAACTGAAACTGATCTGCATATTAAAGGGAAGCGTCTTTTTCACGACGGAGCTTGCGAAACGGATCGATCTGCCTGTCAAGCTCGACTTCATGTCGGTTTCCAGCTACGGTGACGATATGGAATCCAGCGGACGCGTGCGCATCGTAAAGGATCTCGATGAAAGCATCCGCGAGCAGGATGTTCTCGTAATTGAGGACATTATCGATTCCGGACATACGCTTTCGTTCCTGCTTGAGATGTTAAAGAGCCGCCAGCCGTCTTCGCTTGCGCTCTGTACGCTTCTCGATAAGCCGGACCGGCGTGTGGTGCAGGTACCCGTTGACTATGTCGGGTTTCAGATTCCCGACGAGTTCGTGGTCGGCTACGGACTGGATTACGCGCAGCGCTACCGTGCGCTTCCGTATATCGGCGTACTTCATTTTGATGACTGAAGAAAGAGCTGCGAAGGCAGCATGAGGTAGATACATTGAAGAAAAGAAGAGGCGGCGGGGCTATTTTTTACCTGATCCTGCTCGGTGTTTTAATCTTCTCGTTAGTATATTCCTCGATCGTATCGAGGAAGAATATGGAATTCACGCATGATTCGTTCATGCAGAGTCTGGAAACGAACCGCGTCGAGTCGATCTCCGTTGTACCGAACGCGGAGATTCCTTCCGGAACCATTTACGTTACCCTGGTTGACGGAACGGAGAAACGATTCTACACGACCGATGTGAACCGCGTCATCGCGGAGGCAGAGGAGAACGGCATCCCTTACGGTGTTACGGATATTAACAAGCCGCACTGGTTCTGGACCAATGTCTTTCCGTACCTGATTCTCGGTTTGATCGTAATCCTGTTCTATATGTCTCTGACGCATGCGCTCGGCGGCGGAAATTCCCAGCTGATGAATTTCGGAAAGAGCCGTGCCGAGGTGACCATGCCCGGACAGATGGGTATCAACTTCAGCAAAGTCGCCGGACTTCATGAGGAAAAGGAAGAGATGCGCGAGGTTGTTGATTTCCTTGCGAATCCGAAGAAGTATCTGAAGGTCGGCGCGAGAATTCCGAAGGGTATTCTGATGGAAGGCCCTCCCGGAACCGGTAAGACGCTCCTTGCGAAGGCGGTTGCCGGAGAAGCGGGTGTTCCGTTCTTTTCCATCTCGGGTTCCGATTTTGTGGAGATGTTCGTCGGTGTCGGCGCTTCGCGTGTCCGCGATCTGTTCGACCAGGCGAAGAAGAACTGTCCCTGTATCGTATTTGTCGATGAAATCGACGCGGTCGCAAGAAAACGAGGCTCCGGTCTCGGAGGCGGCCATGATGAACGTGAGCAGACGCTGAACCAGCTCCTGGTGGAGATGGACGGCTTCACGATAAATGAAGGAATTATCGTTCTTGCGGCGACCAACCGCGTGGACATTCTCGATCCTGCAATCCTGCGGCCGGGCCGTTTCGACCGTAAGGTTGTGATCGGACGCCCGGATGTAAGAGGACGACTCGAAATCCTGAAGGTTCATGCAGCCAACAAGCCGCTGTCCGAGGATGTCAATCTTGAGCATCTCGCCCAGATCACTGCCGGCTTTACCGGTGCCGATCTTGAGAACCTGATGAACGAGGCGGCCATCAGTGCGGCAAAGGACGACCGCGCGTTCCTGAATGAAGAGGATGTGAAGAAGTCCCTGATCCGTGTTGGCGTCGGCACCGAGAAGAGAAGCCGTGTCGTATCCGAGAAGGAACGCCGCATTACGGCATTCCATGAAGCCGGACATGCGATTCTCTTCCATGTATTGCCGGATGTGGGGCCGGTATATAATGTTTCCATCATTCCGACGGGTAACGGTGCGGCCGGATATACGATGCCGCTTCCGGAGCGGGATGAAATGTTCCTGACAAAGGGTAAGATGCTTCAGCAGATTATCGTCGATCTCGGCGGACGCGTGGCGGAAAGCCTCGTATTTGACGATATCACGACCGGTGCAAGCATGGATATCAAGGCGGCGACTTCTACGGCACGTGCCATGATCACCAAGTACGGATTTTCCGATGCGCTCGGTACGGTCAACTATGATATGGACGATGAGGAAGTATTCATCGGCCGTGACCTGGCTCATCCGAGAAGCTACAGCGAGAATGTGGCCAATACGATCGATGCGGAGGTACGCCGTATCATCGATGAGTGCTACAAGGAAGCGGAGCGGCTCATTAAAGAGAATCTGGCGGTGCTGAATTCCTGCGCGAACCTTCTTCTTGAGAAAGAAAGAATTACGAAGGAAGAGTTCGAGGCACTCTTCGGAATCGTTCCGGAGCAGCCGGTTATTTCGGATATTCAGCTGGATTAACCTGCTCTTTTCGGGGTATCACAAAAAAATCACATTATCTGTATTGCATTTTCTGCTGTATAGATGTATAATGTAAATGTGGTTTAACAATGTTGTTTTCACATTGCAAGAAAGGATGGATGGAAAACTATGAAGAAAAAGTTTATAGCATTATTCATGATTCTGGTTCTCGGTCTTACCTGCTTCACAGCTTGCGGAGATAAGGATGAGGACAAGGATTCCAGTAAGAAGAAATCAGCAAAATCATACGAAACCGTTTATGATATTGCCGATGAGATTCAGAAGTTCAAGAAGGGCACCGTTGTAATGACGCTCGATGCCGATGCCGGTGAATCCGGTATTGTAAAGGGCACGCTGAATGCGGTTTGCGACGGTAAGGGCAATTACAAGATCGGTATTGCCGCGGATTTCAACACGAAGGACATGAAGATCAACGTTTCCGCCGATGATGTTATCATCATCAAGGATAAGATGGCTTACATCAACCTCGGTGAGATCCTTAAGGTTGCCGATGCGGCTGCCGGCCAGGGCATTTCCGACATGTTCGCGAACATGAAGCTCGGATATTTCGCTATCCCGCTTCCGGATGACTTCGATACCGAGGACGCTCTGAACGTGATCTCCACATTTACCTCCGGTTCCACCGATTTCCTGAAGAAGGCTCTGAAGGATGCTGAGGTTACCGGCGAGAAGGGTGATTTCACCATTAAGTTTGCTAACGCACAGGCTTACAAGACCTTTATCGGCGCTACCGCGGATTATGTTGACGAGAAGACCCCCGAGCTGACGAAGTCCTTCAGCGCGGAGAATCTTTCCAAGATCGACTTTAACGCTTATGTTAAGAAGCTCCTTGATTACTACGGCGAGGATATCAATATTCTTGCGGGTGCTCTCGGACTGGAGCAGGCTCAGGTTGATGCCATTCTTCAGCAGGTTAAGGCTATGGACCTGAACAGCAAGGCTAAGGAAGCTCTCAACAGCGAGTTTGATGTTAACGAGCTTGCGGGCACCGTTAAGGAAGTAACCGACGAGATTCGCAAGAAGAGTGCCGAGATTACGGATGAGCAGCTGAAGGATTCTTCCCTTGAGCTTACCGTAAAGGCTACCGACACGGGCTTCAAGATTAAAGGTAATGCACTTGTTAAGGCTAACGGTCAGGAAGTTAGAGGCGATTACAGCATCCGTATTTCCGATGATGTATCCTCGATTTCCGCTCCTACCGAGATTACCAGACTCCGTGATTTCAAGGATATCCTTGCAAACCTCGGCGGAATGCTCGGCGGAATGATGAAATAGTCAACTGTCGGGTTATTGAAAGACTATATATGCAAGTTGCACAAAAAGTTGCATACGTTTTTGTAAACTTTGTGCACACTAAAGCGGGGGGCAGTGATATTATAATGGCTGTAAACCCCAATACATTATATAGTTTTTGCTACACCCCATAAGTAACAAAAATACCTTCTCCGAGAAACGCCGCTGCCCCCAACAGCGGCGTTTTTCATTGTATCCGGAAACATCTCTCCGGAAAGGAATATACCATGAATGAAGAAGTGAAGAGCCTGGCCGACCGCCTGATCGCGGAACATTCCCTCACGCTTGAAGGATACGAGCAATTGATCCGGGAGCGTGACGAGGAGGCTGCGGCATACCTTGCCGACGCTGCGGTGGCTGTCCGTAAGAAGATTTACGGAAATAAGGTATATGTGCGCGGTCTGATCGAAATCGGAAACATTTGCAAAAACGACTGCCTGTACTGCGGTATCCGCCGCAGCAACCTTAGCTGTGAGAGGTACCGGCTGACAAGTGACGAGATTGTCTCCTGTGCGGAGGAAGGGTACCGTCTCGGGTTCCGCACATTTGTCCTGCAGGGAGGAGAACTTCCGGCCGATACCGATGAAATCCTGTGCGCCCTTGTGCGCAGGCTGAAGGAGGCGCACCCGGACTGCGCCGTAACGCTTTCTTTGGGCGAGCGGAGCCGTGAGAGTTATGAGAAACTTCGCGCTGCGGGAACTGACCGGTATCTGTTGAGACATGAAACAGCCGATCCCGAGCATTATGCGATGCTTCACCCGGCGGAGATGAGTTTTGAAAACCGCATGCGCTGCCTCCGGGATCTGAAAGAACTCGGGTACCAGACCGGCTGCGGGTTCATGGTCGGGTCTCCTTTCCAGACGCCGGAGCATCTCGCGAAAGACCTGAAGTTCATCGAAACGTTCCGCCCGGAAATGTGCGGAATCGGTCCGTTTGTCCCGCATCATGAGACACCGTTTGCCAAGGAACCGGCGGGAAGCGTGGAATTGACCTGCTATCTTTTAAGTATTATCCGTCTGATCCTGCCGAACGTGCTCCTTCCGGCAACGACCGCACTCGGAACCATGCACCCGAGGGGCCGCGAACTCGGCATCCTTTCGGGGGCCAATGTGCTGATGCCGAACCTGAGCCCGTTAAGCGTCCGCAAGCAGTATGAACTGTATGATAACAAGATCTGCACCGGCGAAGAATCCGCTCAGTGCATCAAATGCCTCGAGAGCCGCATCAACGCGATCGGTTACGAACTCTCAACGGAGCGCGGAGACTATCCTCATGGCTTGACAGACATGTTATAATGATTACAAATCTGACGGGGAAGTATTCTCTGACCCGCAAGAAAGGACAATTGAATATGGCAAAGTATGATCCTAAATCTCTTCGTGCGGAAGAGTTCATCAATGATGAAGAAATCCGCGCAACTCTTCAGTATGCGGAGGAGCATAAGCATGACCTTCCGCTGATCGAATCCATTCTGGAGAAGGCACGTCCCAAAAAGAACGGACAGGGATGCACCTGTGCGGGGCTCACGCACCGCGAAGCATCGGTTCTTTTAGCCTGCGACCTTCCCGAAGTCAACGAGCGTATCTGTGAGATCGCCGAGGAGATCAAACTCGCGTTTTACGGAAACCGTATCGTTATCTTTGCGCCGCTGTACCTTTCCAACTACTGCGTTAACAGCTGCGTATACTGCCCTTACCACATTAAGAACAAACATATACCGCGTAAGAAACTGACTCAGGACGAGGTTCGTGCTGAGGTAATTGCATTGCAGGATCTCGGACATAAGCGGCTTGCGATCGAGTCCGGAGAGGACCCGGTCAACAATCCGATTGAGTACATCCTTGAATGCATCAAGACCATCTACAGCGTGCATCACAAAAACGGCGATATCCGCCGCGTGAACGTCAACATCGCTGCCACGACGGTTGAGAATTACCGTAAGCTCAAAGAAGCCGGGATCGGAACCTATATCCTGTTCCAGGAGACTTACCATAAGGAAAGCTATGAGCGGCTTCATCCCGCAGGACCGAAGCATAACTACGCATACCATACTGAGGCAATGGACCGCGCGATGGAGGGCGGCATTGACGACGTCGGTCTCGGCGTACTGTTCGGTCTTGAGTTGTACAAATACGAATTTGCCGGTCTCATCATGCACGCGGAGCATCTTGAAGCCGTACACGGCGTAGGACCGCACACAATCAGCGTACCGCGTGTAAAGCGTGCGGACGATATCGATCCCGACGTATTCGACAACGGCATCGACGACGACACATTTGCCAAGATCACGGCGTGCATCCGCCTTGCGGTTCCGTACACCGGAATGATCATCTCGACGAGGGAAAATGAGCAGGTGCGCTCGAAACTCCTGCGTCTCGGCGTTTCGCAGGTGAGCGGCGGTTCGAGAACGTCGGTCGGCGGCTACGCAGGCTATACGCCCGAAGAACGCCCGCATGACACGGAGCAGTTCGATGTTTCCGACCAGCGTTCGCTTGACGAGGTAGTACGGTGGCTGATGGAAAGCGGGCATATTCCGTCATTCTGTACCGCGTGCTACCGCGAAGGGCGTACCGGAGACCGTTTCATGAGCCTTTGCAAGAAGGGACAGATTCTCAATTGCTGTCACCCGAACGCATTGATGACACTCACGGAATACCTGGTTGACTACGCTTCTCCGAAGACCGCTGAGGTCGGGTTTAAGATGATTGATGAGGAACTGAAGAAGATTCCGAACGAGAAGGTCCGCGCGATTGCGGCGCAGAATATCGAGGACATCAGGAACTCGAACCGGAGAGATTTCCGGTTCTGATAAACGGATCATGGATTTCGGAAACGGAGAGCCCCAAGGTGGACTCCCCGTTTCCGTATGCGGAGGAATACTATGAGTTTACAGGAAACCGTATCGGCCGAACGGATCCATATCGCGTGGTTCGGAAGGCGTAACGCCGGCAAATCGTCACTCGTCAACGCGGTTACCGGACAGGATATCAGTATTGTATCGGACGTTCCGGGTACGACAACCGACCCGGTCCGTAAAGCCATGGAACTGCTGCCCCTCGGGCCGGTTCTGATGATCGACACCCCGGGAGTCGACGACGAGGGAGCACTCGGCGAGCTTCGCGTGGCGCGCACGAACCGGATCCTTGCGGAAGCGGATATCGCCGTTCTGGCGGTAGACGGTACCGTCGGACTTACGGAACCGGACCGCGAACTTCTTGCAATCTTTCAAAAGCGGAACCTGCCGACGGTTCTTACGTATACGAAAGCAGACCTGACCGGGGAGGAAACCCGTGCGCTTCGAAGGAAGGAAGCCGAGGCGGAAACCTCAGGCGGTTTAGAAAATACGGAAGCACCGGAACACCCTTCCGCCCGGCAACCCAAGCCCGCCGTCATCTTCACGAGTTCCGCGACCGGCGAAGGCATTTACGAATTAAAGGAACTGCTCGGTTCCTTTGCGCCGCGTCTTGCGGAGCGGAAGCGTATCGTAACCGACCTGATCCCTCAAGGGAGCACAGTCGTTCTCGTTGTTCCGATTGACGAATCCGCCCCGAAAGGGCGTCTGATCCTTCCGCAGCAGATGGTACTCCGGGAACTGCTTGACGACCACTGCCGCGCGGCAGTATGCCAACCCGAAGAGCTCGCTGAAACAATCGGTGCGCTTCGTAAACCGCCGGCACTTGTTATCACGGACTCGCAGGCGTTCGGAAAGGTCAACGCGGCACTTCCCGAGGATATCCCGCTTACTTCATTCTCGATTCTTTTCGCCCGCTATAAAGGCAATCTCGGAACACTGATCGAGGGTGCGGAAGCAATTGACCGGCTGAAGACGGGCGACCGCGTTCTGATCGCGGAAGGCTGCACGCACCACAGGCAGTGCGGCGATATCGGAACGGTGAAAATTCCCGGATGGCTCAGGAAACAGACCGGTACGGAACCGGTAATCGAAACGGTGTCGGGAGCGGACTGGCCGGACGATCTGAGCGGCTATAAGCTGGTGATCCACTGCGGAGCCTGTATGCTTCCCGAGCGGGAAATGCAGCGCCGTATCGGGGCAGCGTCCGAGGCCGGAATTCCGATCGTCAATTACGGTGTTGCAATCGCGCATATGCACGGAATCCTGAAGAGGAGTCTTTCCGTCTTTTCCGTTTGACAATCCTACCGATAACAGATAAAATGCTTCGTAGGGTTTAAACCCGAAACGGATAGTAAGGAAAGGCCGGTTCCGAAAGGAACCGGGCAGAGTTTTATGAGTATTACGGAACATCCCTGGCAGGAAGCGTTCTTCAGTGACGGAACCGAATTGTTCCGGAGTCCTTCCGAGCCGGACTGCAACAGTCTGGTAAAGATAAGGCTCCGCATGCCGAACACGGAAGGTTTCCGGGCATATGTCGTAACGGACGGACGCCGGATCCCGATGAAAAAAACTGTCACGCATATTCTTTTTACACTCCATGAGGCGGAACTGCTTGTCGGTAGGGAGCGGGTGTCCTATCATTTTCTGGTGGAGACGCCGTACGGACCGTACCGTTATGACCCGGACGGGCTCACTGAGTACGATGCAGACGCGGAGAAACCCGTGCAAGAAGACGCGGAGGGCAGCGCTTCGGAGCCTGCCGAAAGACCTGAGTTCCGCTTTACCCCCGGCTTTCATACGCCGGACTGGGCAAAGGGCGCGGTCATGTATCAGATTTTCGTGGACCGGTTCGCAGGATTTGATATCGAGAACTCCGTGACCGACCGCGAATACTTCTATATTGACGATTATGTGGGACGCGTCAGTGACTGGAACCGTTATCCTCAGGCAAGCGACGTGGGCCTTTTCTACGGCGGCGATCTGAAGGGAATTCTGAAGAAACTCGATTATCTTCAGGAACTCGGCGTGGAGGTTTTATACCTGAACCCGATCTTCGTTTCGCCTTCCAATCATAAATACGACATTCAGGATTACGACCATGTGGATCCGCACTACGGCGTCATCATAAATGACGATCCGCGGGTGCTCGCGGAAGGAGACACGGACAACCGTCACGCATACCGCTACATTGCGCGCGTGACCGATCCGGAGAATCTGAAGGCGAGCAACGAGTTCTTCTCGGAATTCGTGAAGGAAATCCATAAACGCGGGATGAAGATCATCCTCGACGGCGTATTCAACCATTGCGGTTCGTTCAACAAATGGCTGGACCGCGAAGGAATCTATAAAGACGCGCCCGGATTTGCCCCGGGAGCTTATCAGTCCGCGGACAGCCCGTATCGCGACTATTTCTCGTTCCGTGAGGACGCTTGGCCGGAAAATGCGACGTACGAGGGCTGGTGGGGGCATGCGACGCTCCCGAAGCTCAATTACGAGAAATCGCCCGAACTGTGCGATGAGATTCTGCGGATCGCGCGCAAATGGGTATCGGAACCGTACGGAATCGACGGGTGGCGTCTCGATGTCGGTGCGGACCTCGGACACAGCCCGGAGTTTAACCACCGGTTCTGGAAGGAATTCCGCAGGCACGTGAAAGCCGCCAACCGCGACGCGATCATCCTCGCCGAGCATTACGGAGATCCCGAGGCATGGCTTCGCGGCGACGAATGGGACACGGTCATGAACTACGACGCGTTCATGGAGCCCGTGACCTGGTTCTTAACCGGCATGGAGAAGCACAGCGACGCGTATTCCGAGGAACTGCTGAATAACGATACTGCATTTGTCGAAACGATGCACAGAAACATGCGCAAATTCGAGAGCGGTTCGCTGTATACGGCCATGAACGAGCTGTCGAACCATGACCATTCGCGGTTCCTTACGAGAACCAACCGCACGGTCGGAAGAACCGCGGTATCAGGACCGGAGGCCGCAGGAGAAGGCGTAAGCCGTCCCGTTATGCGGGAAGCGGTTATGATGCAGATGACGTGGCCCGGCGCACCGACCGTCTATTACGGAGATGAAGCGGGGCAGGTCGGCTGGACCGATCCCGACAACCGCCGTACCTACCCGTGGGGACACGAAGACCGGGAGATGCTCGGATTCCACAAGGAAATGATCCGGATCCATAAGATCTATCCCGCGCTTCGGAATGGTTCGCTGATGATGCTGAAGACGGAACCCGGCGTACTCTGTTACAGCCGGTTCGACGCGGAGTCGGCATTTGTCATCGTGATCAACAATAATCCCGAGGACCGCGAGGTGGAGATTCCGGTATGGAAGTGCGGCTTCTCGGACGATCATAAGCTGGTGCGTATCATGAAGACCGACCGGGCGGGATACTGGCCCGACGCGGTTATCATTTTCCCGAAGGACGGAATGTTCACCGTACGCCTTTCCGCGGAAAGCGGCGTGATTTTCAAGAACCTGAAAAATGATGAGGCCGATCTGCAGTAAAACCCATATGGGGAGAAGAGGTTGCATTCACGGCCGGAATCGATTACAATAGAAATGTGCGTGCCGCCCCGCGAGGAGCCGGCATAGGTTATTTTCGGAAACGGAGGTTTCTCATGAATTTCTTTAACAAAAAGAATCAGGTAATGATCGTTCGTATTATCGGCATTCTGCTTGTCGTAGCGATGATCGTTGCTCTTTTTGCCGCCATGGTAGCAAGATAGGATAAACAATGATTGAAGTCGAACATATTGCAAAGCGATACGGAAAGAAAGAAGTCCTGAAGGATATCTGTTTTACGGCAAAGCAGGGTGAATGCGTAGCCATTGCCGGTGCGAACGGATGCGGAAAGTCGACGTTACTGTCGATCCTTGCAGGGACACTGCGCCCCGACGGCGGGGATTTCCGTGCATTCGGGCATAATATGTTCCGCGAACCGAAGGAACGGGAGCGGATCATCGGTTATGTGCCGCAGGAGAATCCGCTGATCCCCGAGCTGACCGCGCGGGACAATCTGCGTCTCTGGTACTGCGACAGCCCGTATGACATGGATACCGAGCTCGAGAAGGGCGTTCTTGCGATGCTCGGAATCGGGGATTTCATCAATGTCAAGGTTTCCAATATGTCCGGCGGAATGAAGAAAAGACTCAGTATCGGCTGCTCCGTGGCAATGGATCCGCCGGTATTGATCATGGACGAGCCGAGTGCGGCGCTGGACCTTTTATGTAAGGCCAGCATCCGTAACTACATGGCCGAATACAAGAAGCGGAACGGGATCATTTTAATCACGACGCATGACGAGCAGGAGCTCGATCTGTGCGACCGTATCCTGATCATGAGACAGGGAGTGCTCGAAGAGGAGGATCCTTCGCTTCGCGGAGACGCTCTGCTTCAGAAGATCATGTAAAGGAGCGAACATGCAGGAATTTGTCCCGCGGCCGCCCTTTGATGAGAACGGACGGGCCGTATACGAAGGACAACTAAAGAAGAAACATACAACCCCGCTTTATTGGATCATTCCGGCGGGGCTTCTTGTCATTGTAGCCGTTATCATTCTGGTCATCGCTTTCCGTCCGAAGGAGCCGGAATCGTTCTGCCGTAAGGCGCTGAAGGATGCCGTTACGGACAGCTTCGGAGGCGGCGATCCGATGATGAAGGAACTGAAGATAGATACGCTTCGGAAAATGTTCGAGAGCCGGAACTTTTCCGTCAGCACGTATGTGAACGTCCAGTCGCTGGAAGCACCGGAGGGGACGGGAGTCTATGAGCTTCTCGGACAATTCGGCTGGGAACCGGAGGATGTGCCGAAGGGAATCGGTCTTTCGGTCGGCGTGGAATCGAAGAAGGACGAAGGGTTCCAGGCAAGAATCGGAATCGCTCTCTCGACGCTTCAGATAACGATACTAAGACTGTTCGGAAACAGCGAGCGCATGACCGTTACGGCGCCGCGTCTGTTAGACGGCGGAGTCGGTTTCTCCTATCGGGAACTGTTAGATTGCTGGTATGATAACGCAGGCTGGAAACTTCTCGATGAGGACACCCGCGAGAAGACAAAGGAGACGGTCCGGAACGTTATCGACAAGTACCGTATTGCCGGTCTCGTGTCGCTATTTGTAGACGGGAATTCCCCGTTAAAGTATTTCGGAGAGGGATATGACGCGGCAATCGATACGCTGCTTTCGAAGATTCATTTTGAGGAGGCGAAGAACGCTTCCGGCCGCCGCGTGCAGGAGAAATTCCACGTGGGCGGCGAGTATCTGCTGTGCTACGGGTATAACGGCACATTTGGCGCCGAAGAGATCTGCAAGCGGATCCGTGCGGTAACCGGACTGAAGAAGGAAGACTTCGATGTCGTGGAAGGTTCGGAAACCATTGAGGCGAAGCTCTATATAACAAGGCGCGGCGAGCTGATTTTCGCGGAATTTGAAACCGAACTGTCCGTACTCGGACGAGTTGTGCCGCTTACACTGAAATACGAGGCGAGCGGTACGGATGACCCGCAGGACCATTTTACGCTGACGCTGAATACCATTGTCGGTGAGAAGGCAGTTTCGGTCGCTGTCACAAAGAATTCGGCTAAGAACGCCTACGGCGTCCGTTCCCAGTGGGACGGCGGCCTGACAATCGGAGAGAAATCTTACGGGATTACGATCCAGAGCAATTACACGCCGGACGACGAAATCCTTACGATTGCCGCTAAGACGTTCATGGACGGTTCGATGGTCGGCGGACTGGAGGCCGAGGCAAAGGTTACGCCGGATGCGGAATATGAGATGAATTTCCGCAAACTGAAGATATGGGATACCTACACCGGAACAACATTCAACCTGACCTGGAAGTTTACGGTTGCGGCGAAGGAAGATTCTTTCTCCGCGGCGGAACCCGCCAAGGTACGGGATCTGATCCGGATGAATGAAGAAGAATGGAACGCTCTTTACGAAGAAATCAAGGAGAGCGTGGAACAATACCTGAATTATCTGTCGGATCTGTTATGACAGGATACCAGACGGGAGAGATACGATGAAACTGACCGGGACGCTGATCCGCATGGAAGAAAAGCGAACGCTCAAGATTCTGCCGCAGTACATACTCGGGGTAGTGCTTTTGACTGCCCTGATCGGCGCTGTGGTGGCTTTCTGCGCCCTGGCGACCGACCGTAACGTGGCCGAGCAGGATATGGATGTCGCGCTTGTCATGAATGATAACGATTTCCTGCGTACCTTCGGTATGGATGTTCTGGAATCCTCATCGAGTGTCAGCGCGCTCTGCACCTTTATTGAGACCGATGAGGAGGATGCCATGAAGGGGCTTGAAAGCGGCCGGTACTCGGGCGTCGTTCTGTTCCCGGATCATTTCGTCGGGAATTCCTTAAGCGGTAAGGAAGACCTGCAGGCGCAGATGTACCTGCCGAAGATCGACGGATTCAGCAACCGCCTGATCGCGGGGATCGCGCAGATCGCGGGCGGACTCCTCGGCCGTACCGAGGTCGGAATCTATACGGCGGTAGCGGTGGCTTCCGCGGCGGAAAATGCCACGGAATATGATATCGGCCGTGTGGAATACGATGTGCAGAACCTGTATTTTGATTACTTTATGGCACGTGAGGATTTCTACTCCAAGGATTCCGCGTCCGGAACCGGAAACCAGACGGTTGTGCAGTACTATGTCTGTGCGGCCATCGTGCTTCTTCTGCTGCTCGGAGGCATCAGCTGCGGACCTCTCTTAAAGGGCGATCCGATCGCGTTTGAGAAGCAGCTTGCCCTGCACCGGATCGGAACCGCCAAGCTTCTGTTGATTCGTTATCTTGCCGTTCTGAGCCTGTTCGGCATATTGTATGTTCTTATGTTCGGAGGCTTTCTCACATGGTTCGCGGTGCATCCGGAGAGCTTCCAGAATCTGCTTGATCTGTCGAGTTACGAGGAAATCGGATACTGGTTCCTCGCGGGACTTCCGGTGCTTCTTCCGGCGGCGGCCATCGTTGTATTTGTCTACTCATTCGCGGCCAACCAGATCGGCGGAATTCTGCTTTTATTCATCCTTGTCATGGTTATGGGATATGCGTCGGGACTTCTGGCTCCGGCAGCGTTCCTGCCCGCGAAGATACGAGTAATCGGCGCTTATCTGCCGACTGCGCGCATGCTGAACGTCATGAAGAACGGAATGACGCATGCCGTGGACTTTAAGCTTCTCGGCATGGTTCTGATCGAGGCGTCGGCCATTGTCGGCGCGGCGGTTTACATCTCCTGTGAGAAGAGGAGGTGGGCGGAATGAAGCGGATGGCTATGTGGCTTCTTTTAATGACCAAACGATTGATGAAGAAGCCGTCCTTTGTCATTATTCTTGTTCTGCTACCGCTGATTCTGATCATGTACCGGTTCATAATCCGGCAGGACAGCGGAACGCTTCGGGCGTGTCTCTACGTTCCGGAGGGAAGCGACACCTTTGCGTGGGCGGTTGCGGAAGGACTTGTGAAGGATGATTCGACGGCGGTGTTCTATCTTGCGCCGACAGAGGATGACCTTTACAGCGACGTTATTGCCGGAAGGGCCGAGGTCGGATATGTCTTTCCGAAGGATCTCAATCAGAGGCTTCTAAAGCAGAACTGGAGCGGAGCCGTAAAGATGGTTGTTTCCGATACGAGCCAGTTTGCGGCCTTTGTGAATGAAATCGTGACCGTCGAACTGTTCAAGCAGATGTCCGAAGATCTGCTTGCGGATTATCTGATGAACCGGAGCGGACTCGAGTTTAATGAGGAGGAACTCCGTGCCTATATCCGCGAGAACCTGAGCAGACAGGATGAGCGCGGAGACGTTATCGAGCTTCACTACAGAGATTTTTATACCAATGAGGAGGTCGAAACGGAAGCGGTTTTCGAGGAGAACTACCTGACCAAGCCGATCCGCGGAACGGTTGCCCTCTTCGTTATGTTGGCCGGCTTCGCGGGACTTGTATTCTGGTTCCAGGACAACGCCGAAGGCCGCTTCAAAGTCATGAGTTATGAGAAACGTCCGGTGATCAATTACGGATCGCTGCTTCTCCCGACGCTTCTTGCGGGCACCGTCGGACTCGTCTGCATCCTGATCGCGGGACTCAGCATCAATATATTCGCGGAAATCGGATTGATGCTTCTTTACTGCATATTTGTTACGGGTGTTTGTGAACTTCTACGGATGCTTGTTCCTTCGGTTAACGCGATCTGTGCGGTCATTCCGATCTTTGCCATCGCGAGCTATCTGTGCTGCCCGATTATCTTAGACCTGAAGAAGACCGTGCCGGTTGTTGTGTATCTTCGGAAAATACTGCCGCCGGATTACTATCTGCAGGCCTATAACGGCACTCCGGCCTGGGTTCTTGCGGCAGCCGCCGGTGTTGTGACGCTTGTCGCGGCGGCGATGGAGCTGCTCGGTGCGAGAAGGGCATAGAAGAATAAAGAATTGAAAAATCCCTCCGGATGTCTGACTGCCGCGCGGCAGATGGCATTCGGAGGGATCCTGTTTTTTCAGATTATCTTTTTGAAATGTAATTCAGCATGCGGCTGACATCGTCTCCCGACATCCCCGCAATGCAGAAAAGCATAACGCCGTTCTTATTGATCCTGCATGCATAGAAATTTATGTACATCGAGACATCTCCGGAGTCGACCTGCATCGGAAGACATTTGTACTTCCTTCCCGCTATCGTAACCTCCTTATAATCGTTTGTTGTAAGGTTGTATCCGTATGCAGTGCTTGCAAAACCGGAAATGACGGTGGACCGGATCGTATCGAGTCCCCGGTCAACGGAGGACTCGCCGCTTATGGAGCAGATGCCGAAGATTTCGCTGCCGCCCGGGTTTGTGTAATAGCGGGAAGTCTGCGGTCCCGTATTCTTCTCATGATCAATCTTGTAATCGGACGGAAGCGTCACTTTGACACCGGCCCATTCGTTGATATAGGTATTGCCGTCATAGGTTCCTTTGCTGTACTTGGAGTGCTTCAGCTGCATCGCGATAAATACGCCGGCTGCCGCAAGACCGATAAGGATCAGCACGATGATGAAGATGTTGACTTCACTGCGGTTCCTTCTTTCGTTCATTTCGTTCTCCTCTCATTCCCCACTGTAATAAAACGCTGTATGAACATCTTTATTTTGCAGGGAAAAGAAAGCTTTGTCAAGCATAAGAAAACACCCCGGCCGTCTGCGTCCGGGGTGTTATGTGTTCATCGGATCAATATCTTTGAATATGGTAAATGAGCGAGTCAATCTCCGAAGGAGTGGTGCCCATCGCGAAGAAGGCAATGACGCCGTTTCCATGTACTTTACGTGCATAGATATTGATATACATGCGTACATTGCCGGCAGACATCTCAATCTTTACGCATTTGTACTTTTCACCGGCAATCATCTGGGTGGTGGGATCCTTGACGGTCACTCCTACGCCGGCATAATTAACACTGCCTAAGGCTTTCTTTACTTCTTCAATACCGCCGTCAACGTCGGTATCCGTATCGGTTGTTCCGATTCCCAAAGCGTTGCTGCCCTTGATGAAATAATGGAATTTATAACCGCCTTCGGTTTTGGTCTCGGCAGAGTACCCTTCCGGAGCGGTAATCTTTACCTTGGCCCATTTATTCGTATAGGTTCCGTTCTCAAGCGTGCCGGGATCGTACTTTCTCGATTGGAAGAAAAAGAATGCTCCGACACCGATTCCGATAAGCGCAAGAACGACAATCACCGCAACAACCGCTGAACCTCTGTTTTTCCTTCTGTCCATGGATGAAATCCCCCTTTTTGGTTTATGGTTTTATTATCGTGGGAAACGCTTTTATTGTCAAGGTTTTTTCAAAAATCTGGAACTTGATACTTGCGCGGAAAATGTGATATAATAAAGCGAATATGGGGTCTTGTTTCCTTTTGCGGAAACAGCCGGTAACGGACGGAGGTCGGAATGGGGAAGGGCAGCATCGGCACAGCAGAGTTTGAGCGTCTTGTTGCACGGACCGGAAACGCGAAATACCTGGCGAGACCGTATACCGGCAGAAAGGACGGAATGCCTGTCTCGGAATGCGTCCGGATGGCATTTGAGAACGACCGGAACATTGCGGCGGCCTCCGGGACAATGACCGGAGATGACCCGATGATCACGGCTTTGGCCGTATACCGGGCAGGAAACGTGCTCGCGGCACGCGGAAGGAAGGCGGAAACATATGCGCTTCTTTTAAGCGTTCCGAAGGAAATGCCCGAGGAGGCGGTTCGGCCGTTTATGCGGAAAGCCTACGAGGCGGCGGAGTTCGCCGATGTTTCGATAATCAGAACCGATGCGGCGCACGTGACGGCGCAAGCGACGGTATTCGGCGGAGCGATGCCTGGCGGAGCGGAAGCGTTCGGCGGAGCGGCGGACCGGAATCCTGAGTTTCCGGACGGCGAGTACCGCATTATCCTGTGCGGGCAGGCCGGTTCCGAGGAGACAATGCTTCTTTACGGGCAGTACCGGGAACGGCTTTCAGCGAAATATCCGGAACATTTTCTTTCGGAGATTCCGTCGCTGGCGGATGGGCTTGATGCCCGGAAGCTTTGTGAGACCGGCTGGAAGAATGGTATGGTATATGCTTATGCATGCGGAGACGGCGGCGTGTATGCGGGACTGTTCGGAATGAGTGAGCGGATCCGGACGGGACTTTCGGTTTCCCTGCCGGAGATACCGATCTCGCAGAAGACGATAGAAGTTTGTGAGGAACTGAACATAGATCCCTATCAGATCGGTTCGGGCGGATGCGTTCTGATGATAACACGGGATCCGGAAAGGCTTCTTTCCGCGCTGTACGCGGAGGGTGCCGAGGCGGCTGACATCGGCTGTCTTCAGGATGGATTTGCAAAAGAGCTTCATAACGGCGACGAAGTGCGCTGTCTGGAGCCTTATCGAGGATAATAAAGCGGAGGATTATAACATGGAATTAGCAATGCGTATTTTGGATAGTCTGGATCAGAACGCGAGATTGACGGCAAAGGAGCTTGCCGTTATGCTCGGCGAGGATGAGGCAAAGGTTGCGGCGGAGATCCGCCGTTTAGAAGAGGAGCTTATCATTTGCGGTTATCCGACTTTGATCGACTGGGATAAGACGGAGAAACATCAGGTTACCGCTATGATCGAGGTTAAGGTGACGCCCCAGCGCGGCAAAGGATTTGATGAGATTGCCGAGCGTATCTACCAGTTTGACGAGGTAGAGGCGGTTTATCTGATGAGCGGTGGCTTTGACCTGACGGTTATGCTTCGCGGCTCCAGCCTTAAGAGCATTGCGGAATTCGTTTCCGGCAAGCTTGCCCCAATGGAATCCGTACTTTCGACCGCGACACATTTCGTGCTGAAGAAGTATAAGGAGCATGGAATCCCGCTTGTATCGAGACAGGAAGATGAAAGGATGTTGATTACCCCGTGAGAAACCCGTTAAATCCTGCCGTTGTCGGTATTAAGCCGTCCGGCATTCGCAAATTTTTTGATATTGTGCATGAGATGAAGGATGCCATCTCGCTCGGTGTCGGCGAGCCGGATTTCGCTACGCCGTACCATATCCGCGAGGAGGGCATTTATTCACTCGAGCAGTCGAAGACGCATTATACCGGAAATGCCGGTCTGCCGGAGCTTCGTACCGAGATTACGAACTTCTTGAAGCGCCGCTATGGCCTTTCCTACGACCCGAAGACGGAAACACTCGTTACGGTCGGAGGAAGCGAGGCGATTGACCTTGCCATCCGTGCCATGGTCTGCCCCGGTGACGAAGTTATCATTCCGCAGCCCTGCTATGTCTCCTATGAGCCGTGTGTCATTCTGACGCAGGGTGCTCCGGTGACGATCCGCCTGAAGGAAGAGGACGAGTTCCGTCTGACCGCAAAGGATCTTCGCGCCGCAATTACGGACAAGACCAAGATTCTTGTGCTGCCTTTCCCGAACAATCCGACCGGTGCCGTCATGACCGCGGAGGATCTTAAGGAGATAGCCGAAATCTGCGTGGAGAAGGACCTCATCGTTCTCTCTGATGAAATATACAGTGAGCTGACCTACGGCATGAAGCACGTCTCGATTGCTTCCTTCCCCGGCATGCGCGAGCGTACCATCGTCATCAACGGCTTCTCAAAGGGCCACGCAATGACCGGATGGAGACTCGGCTATGCGTGCGGACCGGAGGAAATCATCCGGCAGATGACGAAGATTCACCAGTTTGCCATCATGTGCGCGCCGACGATGAGCCAGTATGCGGCCATCGAAGCAATGAAGAACGGTGATGAAGACGTTGCGATGATGCGCGATTCCTACGATAAGCGCCGCCGTTACGTGGTACATGAGCTGCGTGAGATGGGACTTCCCTGTTTTGAGCCTTACGGCGCATTTTACGTATTTCCGTGCATCCGCGAGTTCGGCATGACGAGCGAGGAATTCGCTACGATGCTTCTGAAAGAGCAGAAGGTTGCGATTGTTCCCGGAACCGCGTTCGGTGACTGCGGCGAAGGATTCCTGCGGATTTCGTATGCGTATTCGCTCGAGAATCTGAAGCGCGCCCTGGATCGTCTCAGAGCATTCATTACAAAGCTTCGCGAGGAAAATGCGAACGCCTGACGGGAGTTTATCGTGATCAATATCGTATTGCTTGAGCCGGAAATTCCGGCCAACACCGGAAATATCGGCCGGACCTGTGTCGCCACGGGTACAAGGCTCCATCTGATCGAGCCCTTGGGATTTTCCCTCGATGAGAAGCACTTAAGAAGAGCGGGAATGGACTACTGGAAGGATCTCTCCGTGAGTGTATACCGGGATTATGAGGATTTTCTTTCGAAGAATCCCGGAGCGAAGGTGTACTATGCGACGACCAAGGCGCACAAACTCTATACGGAGGCCGATTTTGAACCGGACTGTTATATCATGTTCGGGAAGGAGAGCGCCGGAATTCCGGAGGAACTCTTAACGCAGCATGAGGAGGAATGCATCCGCATTCCGATGGTGGGAGAAACGAGGTCATTAAACCTCAGTAACGCGGCGGCAATCGTGCTTTACGAAGCACTCCGCCAGAATGATTTTGAAGGAATGAAGCATTACGGAAGCCTTCACCGGCTGAAGTGGGCTTCGGACAAATAGAACAGGATAAGGATTATGAATGAAAGAGCACTCGGTACCCTTGAGTTCGACAAGATCCGCGAGATGCTTGTGCACCACGCGGGGTCGGAACTCGGCCGCAGACGATGCGGCGAGTTGGTACCTGTTGACACGAAAGAAGAGGCAGAGGAACTGCAGCGGGAGACCGCGGACGCCCTGAGCCGGATCTATTCGAAGGGATCCCTCTCTTTCAGCGGTATTCCGGATATCGGTGATTCCCTGCTCCGTCTGGACCGGGGAGGCTGCCTGCAGATTCCCGAGTTTTTACGGATCGGGTCACTGCTGACAGCGGTTGCCAGAGCAAAGGATTACGGCTGCTACGGCGTCAGAGGAGAGGATATCCCCGAAGATTCGCTGACGGAACGGTTCGAACTGCTTGAAGAAATGAAATCGGAGGCGCGGGAGATCAACCGTTGCATTTTATCCGAAGAAGAGATCGCCGATGACGCGAGCCCCGGGCTTAAGAGCGTCCGCAGAAAGATCAAGGCGACCAATGACAAGATTCATGAACGTCTCGGCTCCATTCTGACGTCTGCTTCTCAGGCCGGAATGATCCGCGACGCGCTCATCACAATGCGGGACGGACGGTACTGTCTCCCGTATAAGAGCGAATACAAAAACCAGGTGCAGGGCATGGTGCATGACCAGTCCGCATCGGGCTCAACGGCATTTATCGAGCCGCTGGAGATCGTAAAACTGAATAATGAGCTTAGGGAACTCGAGATTGAAGAGGCAAAGGAGATCGAGAAGGTCCTTGCGGCGCTCAGCGAGATGCTTGCGCCCAACACGGAAGCACTCCGCTATGACCGGAATGCCGTGACGGAACTCGATTTCATCTTCGCAAGAGCAGGTCTTGCGAAGGACATGAAGGCGACGAGACCCGATTTCTCGGATGACCGTACCGTGAAGATCGTGCAGGGACGTCATCCTTTGATCGACCCGAAGAAGGTGGTTCCGATCGACATCTCGTTCGGACAGACATATTCGATGGTTGTGATCACCGGACCGAATACCGGCGGTAAGACCGTTTCTCTGAAAACGGTCGGATTGTTTACTCTGATGGGACAGGCGGGCTTGCACGTACCCGCGAAATCGGGCACGGTACTCGGCATATTCCCGGACGTTTACGCGGATATCGGGGACGAGCAGAGCATTGAGCAGTCGCTGTCCACTTTTTCCTCGCACATGACCAATACGGTGCGGATTCTCGAAAACGTGCAGGGCGATTCGCTTGTATTGTTCGATGAGCTCGGAGCAGGCACGGATCCGACCGAGGGCGCGGCGCTTGCGATGGCAATCTTAAGCTACCTGCACCGCCGTGATATCCGTACGATGGCGACGACGCACTATGCCGAGTTAAAGGTGTATGCGATGACGACCGAGGGCGTGATCAACGCGAGCTGCGAATTCGACGTGGAGTCGCTTCGGCCGACATACCGTCTGCTTCTCGGAATCCCCGGAAAGAGCAACGCATTTGCCATCTCGAAGCGGCTGGGACTTTCGGACAATATCATCAAAGACGCCGATTCGTTCATCGGAATCCGCGACAAGAGCTTCGAAGACATGATCTCGGAGCTCGACCGCACGAGAAAGACGCTTGAGGCGGAACTCACGCAGGCGCGTGCGGACCGCAGGGAAGCGGCAGCGGCGCGGAGCGAATGGGAGAAGAAGAACAAGGCAATCGAAGAGCGGCGCGACAAACTGATCGCGGACGCGAAGGTGAAAGCCTCGGATATTCTGCAGGAAGCAAAGGATTTCGCGGACGAAACAATCCGACGGATCAACAAGCTCGGAACGTCTGGAACGAATATCGCAGAGCTTGAGGCGGAACGCAGAAAGGCAAGAGAGAAGCTTGAGGAGAACGCTCCGAAGGAAGTGAGCAAGGCACAGAAGAAGGGCGGTCACAGCGCTTCCGATTTCCACATCGGCGATTCCGTTTTGGTGATCAGCATGAATGCGAAGGGAACGATCCATACCCTTCCGAACGCCAAAGGAGACTGCTTCGTAACGATGGGCATCATGACGACCAAGGTCAACATCAGCGACCTTGCTCTTCTTGATGAACCGCAGGAGGAAGCAAAGAAGAAAACGTACACGCCTTCGGGTGTGGGAGCGAAAGCAATGACGATCAGTCCCGAACTGAACCTTGTCGGGAAGCGCGTGGACGAAGCGGTTGCGGAGCTCGATAAATATCTTGATGATGCGTTTCTTGCGCATCTCGCGAAGGTTACCGTCATTCACGGGCGCGGAACCGGAGCGGTCCGTCAGGCGGTGCACGATCATTGCCGCAGGACGAAATACGTAAAATCGTATACGATTTCCCCGGATTACGGGTCAACGGAGGTCGTATTCAAGGAGTAACAGGGGTTTGCTTTCCGGGCGGACCGTCCGGAAAAAGCCGGTACCATACGGCGGAACAGACAGGAGGAGACTTATGGCAGAAAAGGCAAAGATACTGATCGTTGATGACGACAACAACATCGCGGAGCTGATCGCTCTCTATCTGACAAAGGAGTGCTATGACACACGGATCGTCGGAGACGGAGAGGAAGCGGTAAAACAGTTCGCGGAGTACGAGCCGAACCTTGTGCTTCTCGATCTGATGCTTCCCGGTATCGACGGTTACGAAGTATGCCGTCAGATCCGCAAGACTTCCGATACGCCGATCATCATGCTGAGCGCCAAAGGAGAAATCTTCGATAAGGTTCTCGGTCTGGAGCTCGGTGCCGACGACTACATGATGAAGCCGTTTGATTCGAAGGAGCTGGTTGCCCGCGTTAAGGCGGTTCTGCGCCGTATGCGTCCGGATAATCCGCCGACCGAGAATCTTCACGAATCCCATCCGGTTTCGACCGACCAGCAGGGCGAGTACGTTGCCTATACCGATCTGGTCATCAATCAGACAAACTATGCGGTTACGTATATGGGTCACAAGCTGGAGATGCCGCCGAAGGAATTCGAACTGTTATTCTATCTGGCTTCGCATCCCAACCAGGTATTCACGCGCGAGCAGTTGCTGGACCGCATCTGGGGTTATGAGTATGTAGGCGATACACGTACGGTTGACGTACATATCAAACGTCTTCGTGAGAAGCTTCACGATCACGAGGAATGGCGTCTCGGCACCGTATGGGGCATCGGTTATAAGTTTGAACTGAGAAACGAGCTGTAACATTTTCCTGAATAAGGGAGTTTTTCATGAAACACAAGGTATGGTATAAATACGCCATCGTTTATCTGATCGTTTCGGCAACGATTCTGCTGGTGATCAACCTGATCATCCGTCCGCAGAATCAGAAGTACAATATGCAGGAACACCGGTCGAAGCTCTACGAAGAGTGCCGGATCATAGCAGACGAATACATCGGCGAGTATACAATCGAAGGTTTTACCCTGCAGTCATTCATGCTTCAGATGCGCGCGGTAAAGGAAATGCTGAACGCCGACGTCTGGATCGCCGGAGCGGACGGCATGCTGATCGCGTCCACGTCGGGAGATATTCCGCAGGGATCCATCAATCTGGACCGCGAAGTTCCGGGACTTCTCGATTCCGTCTACATGGATAACGTCAATGTGAACGGACTCTCCGGGGGCAGCGTTCTGTGCGCGGTGGAGCCGGTGAAGCAGGATTACCGCATCAAAGGCTACATCGTTCTCGCGGAACCGATGTCGAGGGTAACGGAAGAGTCGGACAGCTTCATGCTCCGTCTGAACATTGTTTCCGGCACAGCGCTGCTTCTGCTGCTGCTCGTGTTCTTCCTGTTCTCGGTTTACCATACCAGAAATCTTACCAGCATCAATAAAACCATCATCGCCTATACGGACGGTGATTTCAGCGCCGAGGCCAATGTCCGCGGGCGCGACGAGTACCGCGACATCGCGAGATCCGCGCATATGCTTGCGGAGCAGCACGCGAACCTCGTGGATTACCAGAAGAACTTCGTGGCCAATATCAGTCACGATTTCCGTTCGCCGCTTACTTCCATCAAAGGCTATGCGGCGGCTATGAAGGACGGTACGATCCCGTACGAGATCCAGGGCAAATACCTCAACATCATCCTGTTTGAAACGGATCGTCTGTCGAACCTCACGAACGACCTTCTCGATCTGAGTAACTTCGAGAACAAGGGTGTCCGCCTGATCTATGAGAAATTCGACATCGTAAAGATGCTGAAACAGTCTTCATCCACTTTTGAGGGCAAATGTTCCCAGAAGAACATGAAGATCCGTCTTGTATTTCCCGAAAACGAGCTGTTCGCCTATGCCGATAAAGGCAAGATCCAGCAGGTTGTCCACAACCTGATTGATAACGCGATCAAGTTCAGTAAACCCGACAGCGTCGTAACGGTTGTTGCCGCGGAGAAGAGAGACAAGGTACTCGTCTCCGTCAAGGATACCGGTATCGGTATTCCGAAGGACGCTATCGGAAAGATTTGGGAGCGGTTCTATAAAACTGACCTTTCCCGAGGCAAAGACAAGCGGGGAACCGGTCTCGGTCTTTCCATCACAAAGCAGATTATTGCAGCTCATAATGAGAATATTAAGGTTATCAGTACCGAAGGTGAGGGTACCGAATTTGTCTTCAGTCTGCAGAAAGCGGATAGTTAGGAGGATTTATGAGTCAGAAAGACCAGTCTGATAACGTAAAGGATAAGAACAAGAAAGCGGAAACCGAAGAAAATTACGGCTTTATCAAAGAGGAGCGTGTTCCTCAGCGTAAGATTCTGAAGCGTATGAAGGTGCTCCGCATGATTCTGCTTGTCATCGGATGCGGCGTTCTGTTCGGCGTCATTGCCCGCTGCTCCTACGGCTTTTCCGACTATATTATCCGTCATTTCTTTACGGAAAAGGACCGTGAACCAGTTGTGCTTCGACCGACCCCGACCATGGCGGTCAAGCCGGGCAACGATACGCCGCCGGCAATCGATGAAAAGGCGCTTGAGAGCTATGCTAGCATAATAAACGGCGTTAAGGTTGCGGCAGCGGCACTGGAGCCTTCCCTGACAACGGTCATTTATTCCAAGAGTGTTGTGGATCCGGTGTTCGAGGACGTTACGGAGAGCCTCGTAAAGACAAGTGGAGTTGTTATTGCCGATAACGGCTCGGAATTCCTGGTTTACACTTCGTATTCCGCAATGAAGGCTGTGGAGTACGATAAGATTTTTGTGACATTTTCCGGCGGAAGGAAAGAGCGGGCCTATGTTTATGCGACCGCGGCCGATGCCGATGCTCTGATGCTTTCCGTTTCGTACAAGGATTTCCGGAATTATGAGAAGGAAGCCATAAAGGCTGTGACCTTCGGAGAATCCTCCGCGATGGAGCCCGGCACTGCGGTTATCGCCGTGGGATTTCCGAACGGAAGGGGATCATCCGTGGATATGGGCATGATCACGAGCCGTTCCCAAAAGGTTTATGTGCAGGATACTTCCCTTGAAATCCTCGAAACCAATATGTACGGCGGACGCGGAGAGAGCGGCATCCTGATCGATACGAAGGGTGAGCTTGTCGGCGTGATCACCACAGCGTTCGGAGTGAGCGGAAGCAGTATTGAGGCGGTTGCCATCGACTCCGTTATGCCGATTCTTTCGTTCCTTGTGAACCAGACGAACTACCCGAAATTCGGAGCCCGATTCCGCGATATCGATGATGATGTGCTGAAGCAGATTTCCATTCAGAACGGCATTATCATTGACGAAGTGAAGGATGGGACCATTGCATCCTCGCACCAGTTCCGTCAGGGAGATATCATCACGGAGATCGGCGGAAGGGCGGTTACATCCGTGGAGGAGTTCTTCCTCTTTTACACCTCGCTTACAAAGGGTGAGGAAGTAGAGATCGTGTACTATCGGAACGGCAAGAAGAACGAGAAGAAAATTAAGATTGTATAGACGGAAGGAATCGTAACATGCGGTATATCAACGAGTTAAGAGACGGCGAGATGCTCAATGAGGTGTATCTCTGCAAGCAGTGCCAGACGCTGAAGACCAAGACCGGAAAGAATTATATGGCGCTGACGCTGCAGGATCAGACGGGTACTCTCGAGGCCAAGATCTGGGATCTCGGTCCCGGCATCGGCAATGTTGAGACGATGGATTATGTGAAGGTGGAGGGGCAGCTGACGACGTTTCAGAACAATCTCCAGCTGAATGTACGCCGTATCCGGAAAGCCGACGAAGGAGAATACGATCCCGCGGATTATATGCCGGTTTCCGGCCGTGACCGCAAGGAAATGTATGCGGAACTTAAGAAGATGACGGAAAGCGTGAAGGAACCGCATCTGAAGAGCCTTCTGCAGCTTGTATTTGACGATAAGGAGATCAGCGCGAAGTTCATGTCACACTCCGCAGCCAAGGCAATCCACCACGCATTTATCGGCGGACTTTTAGAGCATACGCTCGGCGTAACGAGGCTCTGCTCGCAGATTGCGGACGACTATCCGATGTTAAACCGTGACCTGCTTGTGACGGCCGCAATCTTTCATGATATCGGGAAACTGTTTGAGATTTCCTCCTTTCCGGAAAATGATTACACCGACGAGGGCAATCTGCTCGGACATATCTTCCTCGGCGCCGAATATATCGGAAAGAAGATCGGGGAGGTACCGCATTTTCCGCAGAAGCTCGCGGCTGAGTTAAGGCACTGTATTTTAGCGCACCACGGCGAGCTGGAATTCGGTTCGCCGAAGAAGCCTGCCATCGCCGAGGCACTGGCACTCAGTATGGCAGACAATCTGGATGCCAAGATGGAAACTTTAAAAGAACTGTTTGCGGGTAATGAAAACGCTGCGGGCAACTGGCTCGGATACCAGAAGCTGTTCGAAAGCAATATCCGCGCGACTTCGAAATAACACGATCCGGCAATAGGACAGTCATGCCGCAGGGAGAGCCTGCGGCATTTTTGGAGATTAACAGGCACACGGACGGAGAGACCATGTTTCAGAAGAACCAACTGCTCACGCTGACAATCGAAGACATTTCCGACACCGGCGAAGGAATCGGACATGCGGACGGAATCACCGTTTTCGTGAAGAATGCCGTGCCCGGAGACACGTGTGAAGTCCGGATCCTGAAGGCGAAGAAGACATACGCTTTCGGAAAGACCGAGCACCTTATAACTCCCTCCGAAGGACGTACGGAGCCCCTGTGTCCTGTGGCGGCGCGATGCGGCGGCTGCCAGCTCTCTTATATGAACTATGAGGAGCAGCTCAGATTAAAGCAGAAGAAGGTACAGGACTGCATTACCCGGATCGGAGGCTTTACGGATGTAACCGTCCTTCCGATCATCGGTATGGAGAATCCGTACGCATACCGGAACAAAGGGCAGTTTCCGGTCGGCATAGCCGCCGACGGAACGCCGGTTCTCGGGTTTTATGCCGGAAGAACGCACCGCATCATACCGACGGACGCATGCGGCATGCTCTGGCCCGGCCATGAGAAGATACTGCAGTCCGTAAGGGAGTATCTTTCCGCAAGCGGCGCGGCGCCTTATGATGAGGAGACCGGAAAGGGGCTTTTGAGACATGTGCTGATGCGCAAGGGCTTCGCCACAGGAGAGATTGTTGTATGTCTTGTCGTGAACGGCACAAAGATACCCGCGCCGGAAAGTCTTTGGGAGAACCTTAAGATAATACCCGGCGTTGCCGGTTTGTGCCTCAACGTAAACCGCGAGAAGACCAATGTAATCCTCGGCGACCGCCTGATCCCGCTCTTCGGCAAGGCATCCGTTACGGACCGGATCGGGGATATCTCATTTGAGATTTCTCCGATGGCGTTTTACCAGGTTAACCCTGTGCAGACGAAGGTGCTTTACGAGACGGCGCTCGCATTTGCCGGCCTTAACGGAACGGAAACCGTATGGGATCTTTACTGCGGAATCGGAACGATTTCCCTGTTTCTTGCGAAGCACGCAAAGCATGTATACGGAGTTGAGATTGTGCCAGAGGCGATTGAAAATGCGAAGGCCAACGCCGCGGCGAACGGCATCGGAAACGCTTCCTTTTATGTCGGCGCGGCCGAAGAGGTATTTCCGGAACTGACCGCAAAGAATCCCGATGTCGGCGCGGACGTGATCGTGGTCGATCCGCCCCGGAAGGGCTGCGATGAAGTACTTCTTTCCACCATGCTTAGGATGGCGCCGCAGCGCATCGTATATGTATCCTGCGATCCCGCCACGCTTGCGCGCGACCTTAAGATACTCTGCGCCGGCGGATACCGGATTGAGCGCGTGCAGCCCGTGGACCAGTTCCCGGGAAGCGTTCACGTGGAGACAGTATGTTTATTGAGCAATATCCAATGAGTTAGAAAGGATTCCCACCATGCTGGAAGCAAACGGACTGACTAAAAGCTACGGCAAATCCAACGCAGTCGATAATCTGTCGCTGACGCTGAATCCCGGGGAAGGAGTAGCGCTTCTCGGGAAGAACGGAAGCGGAAAGAGCACCCTTTTGAAAATGCTTGCCGGAATACTGAAACCCGATGCCGGAGAGGTAAAGGTTGACGGGCTTTCCGGTAAGGAAGCAAGGGAGAAGATTGCCTACGTGCCGCAGGATATCGTTCTTTTCGAAGAACTGACCGTGATTGAGAATCTGTATGCGTGGTCCTCCCTGAAGGGACAGGAGAAGACCGACCGCGCGGAGTATCTGATCCGCGAACTGAAGATGGACGCGTTCCGTAAGAAGCGCGTTGACCGTCTTTCCGGCGGACAGAGAAGAAGGGTCAACCTTGCCGCCGCGCTGATGGGAAATTATCAGTATCTGATGCTGGATGAGCCCCTTGCGGGGATTGACGAGCAGGGCGGAGAGTGCATTGCCAAGCTGCTGAAAGATGAGAAGGAAAAGGGAACGGCGATGATTATCACCGAGCACAATCCCACGATTCTGCTTCCGCTGATGGACCGCTCTCTGAGACTTGACGGAGGTCAGTTTGCTTAAATGAAGCTTTTTTCATTCATCCTGTATGATATCAAAAGACTTTTCGGCCACGGAAAGACGGCAATCCTTGCCGTTCTCGCCCCGATTCCCGTCGTGCTGATGTTCGGACTGTTCCTTGCACCGGTTTTAGCGGACGGAAACGGAGCCTTCATCACCGGCGCGCTCTGTAATGACGATGAGAGCGTGCTTCTTCGGATGATGATGAACATGGTCATTGACTATGAAACGGACAAAGGAAACGCCGAAATCCATACCGTGCCGGATGCCGAGTCCGGTAAACGCATGGTCGAAGAAGGCAAAGCAGCCGTATTTCTGTATGTTCCCGAGGATACCTATGAGAAGGCCATGAACGGCGAAAGAGCCGCCATGAAGTTTTACTATGCGCCTTCGCACGCATTTGACGCGCTTACGTTTCAAAGCGGTATCGCGAGCAGCATCTCGGTATTCGGACAGAGCGTCCGCGTGATCGGTGCGGCCGGCGAAGCTGCCGAAGCGCGCGGTATGACAGGTGAGAAATTCGGCGAGATGCGGAATGACGCGGTAACCGATCTGATCAGCGTATATCTGCACCGCGGAGAGATTATCGGAAAGAACGGGGTGTTCCTTCTCGGAGGAGACTATCATCTCAGGTACGCTCTTGCGATACTTTTCGCCGCGTGCGCGTTCTTCGCGGCTTTTCCGGTCATGTATCTGACGAGTATTGATAAGACCGGCGTGCTGGCGAAGCGAAGCGTTCCGGCGCAGAAGACGGTATATTTCTTCATCGCGAGGATTGTTTCGGGAACGGTTCTTATCCTTTGCACATTTGCCGTAATGTATCCGATGGCGCGGGCGCTTCGGAAGGTGGAGATGAAGAATGTGCTTTCCGTTCTTCCGGGAATGATCCTTACGGCTTTGACATTTTCCGCGCTGGCGGTTCTGATCGGTTCGCTGTTCCGACGGGGCCAATCGGCACTCTGGGCTGGGTTATACTTCGGCGCAGCGTGCTTTGCCGGCGTGACGTTTCTTTCAGACAAGGCGGGGCTTCCCGCGTTCGTATCCTTCCTGATGCGGATTTCACCGGTCCGGGCAAGCGTCAGCATCTTCTCAAACGCCATGTTCAATCTGATGGAGGAACGGTACGTGCAGGACATGCTGATCCTGGCGGTTTCGTTTGCGCTGTTTACGGCGGCGGGGTTCTTCGCCTATCGGAAGCGGGGTGAGGCGTATGAATAATGCCGCACTCATGAAGGGAAGAGCAAGAGCGCTGCTGACCGATTTCCGGTCTCTCACCGTTATCGTTATCGCCGTGATCGTGTGCGTATACATCGCCCTGTACGGGGATGCGGAAAAGGAGAAGAGCATCCGGATTCAGGTGGTAAATGAGGACGCCGGCACGCTCGGGGCCCATCTCATTGAGCTTCTGAACGAAGAGAATTACGAGTTCTCGGTTGTGTCGAGAGAAAAGGCGGTCCATGAAGTGGCCGTCAATAAGGCACAGGGAATGATCGAGATTGCGCCCGATTTTACGGAGAAGATCCGAAAGGGCGACTATCAGTCTCTGGTGAAGGTTACCGTCATGGCGGACACCTATGACATGACATATTTCACGGAGATTGTGATTAACGATATTGTAAAAGTCTTCACGGAAACACTGATCGAAGAAAAGCTCGAAGACGCCGGCGTGATGGATGAAGCATACAGGGAGGAATTCCGCTCCATCTCGACCGGAATCTGGAACGGGGAGTCTCTTCTTGATATCGAAACCTTTGCCATGGAAGAGGATGCTGCTGACGAAGAAGTATCCTTTTACGGAATCCGCTGGTACGCGGTGCTCACGATGTTTTACCTGATCATCAGCGGAACATGGATGTGCGATTATGCTTCCACGGGGCTTCTCAAAAGAGTGGTAGGCTGCGGCGGAAGGATTTCTTCGCTGTTTGCAGTCCAGATGTTTCCGGGACTTGGCGTGACGGTTCTCGGATTTGTTCCCGTACTTATCGCGTCAAAGCATCCGGACCCCGGAAAAGTGTTCCTTTCCTTTGTGATTTATTCCTGCGGCACGGCGGCGCTCGCGCTGGTAACCTGCTCGCTGTCGGGCAAGTTCGCCAACCTGATCCTGTCGGCTACGGTGATAACGATGGCAGCGTCCCTCTTCTCGGGACTGATCTGCGATATTCCGGATTGGGCCGCAATCTGGGATAAGGTGTCCGGATTCCTTCCGGGACACTGGTATTTTAATGCGGTCGGCGGAAAGCCGTTCCTTGCCGGAGCACTGATCGTTACGGTATTCTGGTTCGCGGTCGGCGTATTTACATCATGGAGTCTGGGAATCAAGAGAGGCAATGAATGAAAGACCTGTTCCCTTATATGAAAACCGAGGACAATGAAGGCGGAGACCGGACTATCTATCTGCTGAGTCTGGCAGCAATTCTCATACTGGTCCTGACCGACAAGATATGCGCCCGATTCCTGCCGGGATATGTGATTCCGGGCAGCGAGAACCTGCTGATCAAAATCTATATGTCGATCATCACGGTCATAGCCGCCGTGCTGGTTGCCTGTAAGAAGATCACATTTTCCTTCTCGTGTTTTAAGGTTTCGAAAGAATGCAATTTCAAAAGAAGGCTGCTTGAGACCGTAATCGTACTCATTCTGTACGCATCGGTCCTCGCTGGCTACCGGCTTTATAAGAATACCGTGGATCCCGTCACGGCGGCGAAGCCTTTCTTCGCGCTGTACCTTGACCAGAGATTCCGCTGGTTTTATCCCGTAAGCGCCTTGTGGCAGGAGCTGCTGATCAAGCCGCTCTGGCAGGATAATGTCAGCAGGGCGATGAACAGCAAATGGAAGACGCTCATATTCATCGGGCTGTTCTTCTGTATCCTTCATATGCATTTTCCGATCTATTACATGGCCGCTGCCGGCGTGCTCTGTTTCGTGACGGGAATCCTTTATGAAAGTGACCGCAATATCTGGTGCGTATGGCTGCTGCATTTTGTTATGGGCTTTCTGCCGAGGGCGTTCGGCCTTTGATAAGAATACTTTTGGTTTGCAGGTAGAACAATGAAACAGTTCATGGAAAAGATCAAAGAAAGAAAACCGAAGCTGGTGTGCCTTCTGATCGTGGAAGCGGTGCTTTTAGGTGTCATCTTTTATTATCTTGTGCCCGGGAAACGGCCGGATCATGCCTTCAAGTTCTTTATTACGATGTTTCTTGTCATGATCCCGATGGCTTTTGAACTGCTGCTTTCCCTGAAAAGCATGCTGCCGCTTTTTTGCTTTGCGACGGTTTATGCGTGCGGGCATACGATGGGGAGCTGTTTCGGGCTGTATCTCAGCTGTCCGTGGTGGGACAAGATGCTTCACTTCTTCCAGGGCGCACTGTTTACGCTCCTTGTGTATTATCTGCTGCAGAAACTGTACCGGAGCATCGGTGCGAAGAGACTTCTGAACCTCGCGATGGCGGTCGCATTTTCCGTTCTGATCGCGGTGCTCTGGGAGGTTGTCGAATACACGGCCGATAAGACGCTCGGGTTCGATATGCAGAAAGATACGTATGTTAATGAAATCCATTCGTACCTTCTCGGAGACAACTCCGGAGATGTTGTGACGATTGAGGATATACAAACCGTTTCCGTTAACGGACAGGAACTTCCGGGCTACACGGATGTCGGGCTGAACGATACCATGTGCGATCTGATCATAACGCTCGCGGGATCGTTTCTGTTCTTCCTGTACGGTTTGATCGACCGGGATAAGCATCCCCTCCTGCAGCTTCAGCAGGACGACAGGTCATAAGTAATGTTTTAGAGTCAGAGGTTAGTTTTCATGCAAGTTTTAAGAACCATCCGGAATTATTGTTGCTACTGCGGAATTGAGAAAGACGAATACAACGCCATCAAGAAGGATGCGTACATCTCGAATTTCAGAGTCTGGCGCATGCTGCATATCTTTATGGTCGGGGCATTCGGCTCATTGTATGTCCTTTCGCTGTTTAAGGACATTATGAGTTCGAACAGCGTATTTTATATGTCGGCATTTGTCTATTCCGTGATTGCCGCCGTTCTCTTCTTCGTTCTGAAGAGGGATTCAATCGCGGCGCAGCTGATCATATATCTGTCCATTTCGCTGCTGTTCCTGTTCGCCTGCTTTATTACGCAGAACAAGCCGGAGAGCACCGCGACCGCATTTGTCTGCTTCCTGCTGGTAGCACCGATGTTTATGATCGATAAGCCGTTCTTCATGGCAATAGAGCTGGTTGCCGCCTCGACCGTATTCCTCGTGTGGATGCATAACGTGAAGCCGCAGAAGGTGTGGGAATATGATCTGATCAACGTGGTTATCTTTACGGTCATCGGAATCTTTTTGAGCATCATCGCCAATTCGGTGCGTATCCGGGAGTTCGTTCTCACAAGAAAACTCAACATCCAGAAGGATACGGACGAACTGACGGGCCTTAAGAATAAGGGCGCTCTTACAAGAGACGTCAGCCGGCTTCTTAAGGACAGGCCCGAAAGCAAAGGCATCCTTTTCGTAATGGACGTCGACAAGTTCAAGTCGATCAACGATACATACGGGCATGACGTAGGAGATGAGGTAATCTGCCAGCTTGGCAGATATCTCGGCAGAAGAGCCGGGGAAAATGAGATCGCTGCCCGGTTCGGCGGCGACGAGTTCGTCGTATTTGTCAAAGATACGGACAGCCGGGAGACGGCGCGTGCGATTGCTGAGGAAATCGCTGCCGGCGTTCCGGAAAATGTCGAAATTACGGATAAGAGCCGTAAGGTCAATATAAGTATCGGCGTTGCCTTGTATTCCGGCGAAGGCGGCGGGTATCCTGCTCTCTTTAAAAAGGCCGATACGGCATTGTACCGTGCGAAAGCCGAAACGGATAAGAGATACTGTTTTTCTGAGGAATAATTACAGCGCGTAACAGAGGATAAATGGCAACCTTACTGATTACAATCATTTATGCGGCATTTATCGGGCTCGGAATCCCCGATTCCCTGTTCGGTACTTCCTGGCCGTCAATCTACAGCGAATTCGGGCTTCCGTTTGCACTCGGGGGCCTCATTTCGTGTATCTGTTCCTGCGGGACGATGGTATCGAGTCTGATGAGCGCGCGGCTCATTAAAAAACTCGGAACCAACAAACTTACGGCGGCATGCACGCTGTTAACGGGAGTTTCCCTGCTGGGTTTCAGCTTCTCGAACGGTTTCCTCTGGCTGTGCCTTCTTTCCGTTCCGCTCGGACTCGGAGCGGGTTCCATCGATACGGCGTTGAACAACTATGTCGCGCTTCATTACAGCGCGTCGCAGATGAGCTTCCTGCACTGTTTCTACGGGGTAGGCGTTACGGTAAGCCCGTTCATCATGACACTCGTATTCCGCAGCGGAATGGGGTGGAGAAGCGGCTACCGGATCGCGTCGGGCATTCAGCTCGGGCTCGCATTGCTCCTGATTGTTACGCTTCCGGTCTGGAAGAAGGTTCATGGGGAAGAAAGCAGCTCGGAAGAGAAGTTCGAAACGCTGTCCCTGAAGCAGGCGGCATCGATCAAAGGCGTTAAGATCATGTGGCTGCTCTTCATCTGTTCGGTTATGATTGAGGTTTCCGCCGGAAGCTGGTGCAGTACGTTCCTCGTTGAGCACAGGCACCTGAGCAATGAACTGGCGGCGGCATCGGTAACGTTTTACTATCTCGGAATGACGCTGGGACGGTTTCTGTCGGGCGTTTTCGCCCGTAAGCTTCACAGCTGGCAGATCATCAAAGCCGGGCTCCTGATACTCGGGGCGGCGCTTCTTCTGCTGATCCTTGTACCGAACAATATCGTAACGATTGCGGCGCTTATGATGATCGGGCTCGGAAACGGACCGATGTTCCCGAATTTCAATTATCTGACTCCCGAGAACTTCGGCGAGAGCCGTTCACCGGCTATCATCGGAACGCAGATGGCTGTTTCGAGTTTTGCCATCATTGTCGGACCGATCCTTTGCGGTCTGATCGGGCAGGCGCTCGGAATGGGGTCATTCCCGTTCTTCCTTGCCGTCTGCTACATACTCATGCTTGTAGTCTTTGTATTTGCCGCAAGGCTGTGGAAGATCCCGCGTCTTATCGGAGGCAGTCAGCGGGGATAAAGGGGGAGCAGTATGCATTTTGTCGACGCGAAAGGAATTCTCAACGGCAGCGGGCATTTCGGAATGAATATCTACCGCGGCTGTTCGCACGGCTGCATCTACTGCGACAGCAGGAGCGCGTGCTATCAGTTCACGCACGCCTTTGAGGACATCGAAGTGAAGCGGAATGCACCGGAACTTCTGGAGGCTGCGCTTCGCTCAAAGCGAAGAAAATGCATGATCGGAACGGGCTCGATGTCCGACCCGTACATGCACTGCGAAGAGAAACTTCGGCTTACAAGGCGGTGCCTCGAGGTTATTCTTCGAAACGGCTTCGGAGCAACGGTTCTAACCAAATCGGACCGGATCCTGCAGGACATCGACCTGATCGAAAAGATCAATGAAGAAACGAAATTCGTAACGCAGATGACGCTTACGACATATGACGATGAGCTTTGCCGCATCCTCGAGCCGAACGTCTGCAATACGAAACGGCGTATCGAGGTGCTCGAAGAGATGCAGCGGCGCGGTATCCCGACCGTCGTATGGCTGACGCCGATCCTTCCGTTCATCAACGATACGGCGGAAAATGTGAGCGCCATCCTTAACGAATGCGTCCGCGTCGGCGTGAAAGGAATCATCTCCTTCGGCATGGGACTTACGCTTCGGGAAGGCGACCGGGAATACTATTACGCGGCGCTTGATAAGCATTTTCCGGGGCTTAAGGAACGGTACATCAGGGAGTACGGAAACGCGTACGAGCTGCAGAGCCCGAACGCAAAAGAGCTGCTGACGCTTCTTCGAAATACGTGTGAAAAGAACGGGATCACGTACCAAGAGGATGAATGCTTTGCCTACATGAACGAACTGCCTGACAAATACGAGCAGATGAGTTTTTCTGACCTGGGTGCGGAGGAATAACGATGGCTTCGGCAATTATGCACATGGCAATTTCCGACAGGGTGCTGCGGGAGTTTCCCGAGATTGACAGAAAACGCTTTCTGCTTGGCTCGATGCTTCCCGACGCGGCTGTCGGAGGCAACGGCCATCGAAAGATCAATGTTTGTAACGGAACGAAGAAAACGTATGATTTTCCGGGTTTCCGCGAACAGTTCCGCGGGCAGCTGGAGACGGACGCGCTGTACCTCGGATATTATCTTCATCTGGTGCAGGACATCGTGTTCCGCAATTTTGTTTATAAAATACATCATTGGAACCCGCTTCCCGAGGGTAATGTGGAGCGGCTTCATAACGATTACGCAATTACCAACCGTTATATCATAGAGCGCTACGGGCTTAAGCCGGATATCGCGCTTCCGGACGGAATCGAAAAGGAGCCGCTGTTTGCGGATTGCCGTTTCGATTTTGAAGGATTTCTGCGGAATTTCCGGAATTACTTTACGGAACAGCCGGACGGTGAAATCTACTTTTTTACGAAGGAGATGGCGGACGAGTGCATCGGGCTTTGCCTGAAACAATGCATTGCGGAAGTGAACGCCCTGAAAGCGGGAACGGGGTATATCGATGAAATCGCGCTTGCCTGGAACCGGCAGGCGTAAGAAAGGAAACTATGATAATCATCATTACGGGCGCTTCGCACGCCGGAAAGACCGTGCTGGCGCAGAAAATGCTTGAAAAGTATCATTATCCGTACCTTTCAATCGACCATCTGAAGATGGGACTGATCCGGAGCGGTAATACGACGCTGACGCCGATGGACGACGACAAGCTGACGGACTACCTGTGGCCGATCGTGCGGGAGATTATAAAGACGGCAATCGAGAACGACCAGAACCTGATCGTGGAAGGCTGCTATGTGCCGTTTGACTGGCGGAAGGATTTCGACGAGGAGTACCTTTCGGAAATCCGATACATCTGCCTTGCGTTGACGGATGAATACATCGACGCGAACTTCGGAGCGATTCTGGAGCACGGCTCGGATGTCGAAAACCGCGGGGATGATTCGGACTGCACGATCGAGTGGCTCAAAGAAGCAAACCGCGAGTACCGGGAAGGCTGCCTTAAGGCAGGCGAACCGGTTACCCTGATAGACGGCCGATACGAAGAAATAACGCGTGAATTATTGGAGGATTAAACGATGGACGGGAACAAAGAAGAGATTCAGGGACAGCTTTTAAGCGTCAGCTACAACACATCTTCTCACGGAATGATGGCCGGAACGAGTTCGTTCGGCGGAGAGAGGCTTGACTGGAAAAAGGACGGAAGCGTCATTCTTACCAGTACCAATAACGGCGGCGGAAAGA
>JAGADM010000170.1 GCA_017613595.1 Lachnospiraceae bacterium
ACCGTGTGACCGGCATTGCCGCCGCCCTGATAGCGGATCACGTAGTCGAAACGCTCGGTCAGAAGGTCGACCATACGGCCCTTTCCTTCATCGCCCCAGTTGATACCAACAATCGCGCAATTACTCATAAAATCAACCTCTCTTTGGTTGGAATAAAAACCCACGATATAATATACAAATTTTCCAATGAGAATACAACTAAAAACTGCCCCGAAATATAAAATTCTTCGAAATAAATAAGACGGGGGCCAAAAAGCCCCCGAAATATGTAAAACCATACAAAAACGATGGTTGAAGTTTTGCTGCCGGCTCTCACGGACAAAAATGCCGCAGGCCGGGCCTGCGGCATTTTCCGTTATGCTAATCCGTTTTCATTGCATTAATACGCATCAACGTGTCCGTAGTTCTCTTTCTTGTCATTTCCGTCAAGCTGGACGCGGAAGGTTTCCTCGACTTCCTTGCCCCACATCTTGAACTTCATATCAAAGCGGCCGTTCCAGTAAGCCGGATCACTCGACGACTGCTTGAACTGATCAAGCGCGAATTCGGGGTTGTAACCGAACAGAACTTCCCAGCGGCGGTTCAGTTCCTTGATCAGGTCCTCGCTGACCACACCGGCCTCCTCTGCCTTCGGGAATTCGCTTGTTCTGAACTTCAGCTCAAATCCGGAGCAGTAATCTACTACGCCGTTTGTCTTGCCGACCGTGTATTCCAGCTTGAATTCGTCGGGTTCGAACGACATGTCATAGTACTCGCGTCCGTCCTCGCAGATGTAACGGCGTACATCATAGCATGTCAGATAATACCTGATCTCCTCGCTGCTCGAGAAGAACTTGTCACCGAATGTCTTGTAATCCAGGATATTCTCGCCGCCGATATCACCCTCGAAGACTTCATTGGGCAGACCGCCGAACTCACCGACGATCGGTTCGTAATCACCGACATACCAATACACCTGCGGATACTCCGTATTCACCGATATGCCGTACGCTACGCTCGGTTTTTCCCCATTCAGACTGTAGACCTGTCTGTTGAGTCCGTACTTCATTCCGTCCTTGATCACATTGAGCCTCAGATCGAACGGTCTCTCTTCATCCGCGTTCGTATCCTTCGCATAGAGAAGGATTTTCGCCAGGTCTTCACCGAAAACCATCTTGACGATGCGTTCGATATTTTCCGTCTCCGCTGCGTTGTCAAAATCCACATTCTGGAAGTATACCGAAGCCCCGTTCTCGTTCGCGTACTGCGACGTATCGCGGCTGTAAATAATCGTGGCAGGTGTATGTGCGTGGATCCCATAGCTGCCTTCCTCGATCGGACCGGCCACGTAAAGTCCTTTGTTGTAAGAGACCCTCAGGTAGCCCGCGTTGGGATACGCCGAGCCCTCCTCCCTATAGTAGTCCGCGATCGGGCCCTTGCTGCGTAACCACTCGTCCTGCTTCAGCGTTTCGAGCACGGTGTCCGCCGGATTACAGATATTCACCGTATAATAGTTGAACGGCATCCCTTCCGGCTCCTTCAGTTCAACGTACGTGTGCGTCGGAAGGAGATCCTCGGGAACGATCGTCTCATCCAGCGTCAGATACGTAAGTCCCTTCGGCTCCTCCGTCGGAGTCGGGTCCGCGGGTTTCGTAGGGTCCGCCGCCTTGGTCGGATCCGCCCCCTGAGTCGGATCTGCCGAAGACGTCGGCGTGGTCGCTTCGGGTGTGGATTCCCCCGGTGTCACATCCTGCACCGTTTCGTTCGAAGCGTTCTTCTTGTCCGACCTGTCGTCATCGTCGTCATCCGATTCGCATGCCGCCAGACACAGACACATCATGAGTGCCAAAACCAACCACAGCAATCTTGTCTTTTTCATACGCTATGCCCTCTTTTCTGTGAAATATTGTATGGTTATGCACCTAGCAGACGTTTTGTGTCTGCTATTGTTCATGATTATACATATTGCAAAAGTAAATGTCAATTACTTTTATTCTCTGCAAGGAAACGATTTTTACATTCTGGCTGAATTATTACGCATTTTTCATGCCGAAATTTCGTATTTTCCGTCAAAAAAGTCCTTTTTAACGTGCGTAAGCGCCTCGGAAAATGCCCCGAAAACTGCCTCTTTTCCGGTTGATTTTCCCCTTTCTCTCCGATACAATTGATATATTACCGGGTCAGTCGAAAGGAGGGGGGAACATGCTTGATCGTCTGTTTGACAGCGGATTGCTGTATTCATATCTCAACATCATCGCCCACAATCTCCTTCTTGTCTGGCTCATCGAAATCCCCCTTGCCTTCGCTCTCGGCGTGCGAAAGCGCAACCCGCTGGAAACCGTGTTTATCACGAACAGCATCTCAAACCCCATCGTCGTAACGATCTTCTTTCTTATGTTGCAATTCAGTGTTTCGTATGCGATAATGAATTTTACGATAATTGCGATGGAGGTGTGCGTGGTCCTCTGCGAGGGCGCGGTGTACCGCCGGTATCTGCCGAAGGGGAAGCTGAATCCGTTCGTGCTCTCCCTGGTGCTCAACGCGGCCTCCTTCTGCGTCGGGATCCTTCCGGATCTTCTGTAACTTTATGTAATCGGAGAGGCAGAATGAAGCGTAACACGGTTATTGTCGGAACGCACAGCGTGATGCACGCGGTTGTGGATTTCGGCTGCGCGATGCTTGTGATGGAAATCTCACGGGACGCCGGGCTCAGTCTCACGACGGCTGCGCTGCTGGTGTATCTCTATGATTTCTGCGCGTTCGCGCTGCAGTACCCGGTCGGCATTCTCGCGGACCCGTGGAACCGGAATTCCCTGATGGCCGCGATCGGCTGCTTTCTCGTCGCCGCAGGGTTTGTGTTCCGCCCGTACGCCGCAGTCGCCTGCGCGGTCGCGGGCATCGGAAACGCGCTCTACCACGTCGGCGGCGGTGTGGATGTTCTGAACATCTCCGACCGAAAGGCGTCCTTTCCGGGTATCTTCGTGGCGACCGGCTCTGTCGGCCTGTACCTGGGCATGAACGGAGATCACATGCCCTTCGGCGCTCCGGTAACGATCGCGCTGCTGATCGCAAGCGGCGTCCTGCTGATCGGCCTCTACCTGCTGATCCGGTACCGCTACAAGATCGACAACGAACCGTGTAAGCGAATCATCGAGCCGGTGCGCATGACGGAGCGGGAATTGCTCATCATCTACTGCATGCTGTTCACGGTGTGTCTGCGCAGCTGCTTCGGGATGCTCATGAAGTTTCCCTGGAGAAACGGATTTACGCACGGTCTGATCGCAGTCATCGCGGTAACTCTCGGGAAAATGCTCGGCGGCATCATCGGAGATCGCCTCGGCTGGATGCGCACCTCCGTGACATCTCTGTTCACGGCTTCCGTTCTGTTCGCGTTCGCGGACCAAAGCATGGCTTGCGGCGTGGCTGCCATGCTGCTGTTCAATATGTCGATGCCGATCACGCTGAGCGTGATGGTCAACATGTTCCCGAAGCGCAAAGGGGCTGCGTTCGGGCTGACATCGGCAATGCTCTTCTGCGGCCTGGTACCCGCATTTTCCGAGGTCGCGCCCACGCTTTCGAAGAAACCGATCCTCGTATCGGCGGTCGTTGTGTCGGCGGTGCTGTTGCTGGTGGGGTTACGGCAATATAACAAGCTCGCCAAACCGGCACAGGGATCAGGCGGAAAATGAACCCGCACGCAGATCAATTACACCAAGGAGGGGGAAACAACATGGTACACGAAAGAAAACGCGGACGCTTCGGTCCGTTGCGTAACAGGGGCATATGGGTCGCTCTGCTGATGACAGCCGCGATCGGTCTGATGACGGGAGTATGTCTGGCCAATCCCATTCACGTGCCGGGCCCGGTCGATTATGCCGTGAAGATCTATAAGAAAATGCTTCCGGTCTTCGGCGGTCTGGTTGTACTGTGGGCATTGCTGTTCCTCTGCAGGAACAAGCATTTCCGCATGCGTGACCGGTTTATCATATTGCTCTACCTTGTCGTAGGCTACCTGACTTGCGGACTTCTGTTCGGCTTCGGGTTCCTCATCATAGCGATCATACGGATGGTGCGGCTTTTCAACGGCAATCCGCCGACCAAAGCGAGGGACGATGATCTTCCTCCGTCCCCGGAAATCTGATACAGACGTAAAAA
>JAGADM010000171.1 GCA_017613595.1 Lachnospiraceae bacterium
GTTAAACCAAGTTAACTGGTATCATTACATCATAGATTTCAACATGAATACCAATCACACCATGTAATATAGTATTCAATCGTATAGACTTGGCCCCTGATACCACCTTATGTTTTGTGCAGACTGTTCTCTGGTACCTGCCAGAACGGAAATCGTTATTTGATACCACTCAAAACTCAGTGCAGAACATACTCTGGAACTAGCCATAACAGAAATCCCAATTGGATACCACCCAAAACTGACTTTGGCCGGTCCGATGCGTTTAATCTGCTTTTCTTTTTCTGACAAATGTGATACAATGTGTCTCGGTGCTTTGACGCACTGCCAAATGAAACCAAAGGAGTCCACAAAGTATGGAAGAAAGAAGAGTCGGTACCGTATCCCGGGGCATCCGCTGCCCTATCATCAGAGAGGGTGACAACCTCACAGACATCGCCGTTGACAGCGTTCTGCTCGCTGCGCAAAGCGAAGGCTTTGAGCTTCGCGACCGCGACGTCATCGCACTGACTGAGTCCATCGTTGCAAGAGCACAGGGCAATTATGTCAGTGTTGACGACATTGCTGCCGATGTAAAGGCCAAGCTCGGCGGTGAAACCGTCGGTGTTATCTTCCCGATCCTGTCGAGAAACCGTTTTGCCATCGTGCTTCGCGGAATCGCCAAGGGATGCAGAAAGATTGTCCTGATGCTCAGTTACCCGAGCGACGAAGTCGGCAACGCGCTGATTACGCTTGATCAGGTTGACGAAGCCGGCATCAATCCCTACTCCGATGTTCTGACGCTTGAGCGTTACCGCGAGCTGTTCGGTTACCGCAAGCATGAATTCACCGGCGTGGACTATGTTCAATACTATTCCGACCTGATTCGTGACTGCGGCGCGGAGGTTGAGGTCGTATTTGCCAACCAGGCCAAGACGATTCTCAATTACACCGACTGCATCATCAACTGCGACATCCACACGAGAAAGCGCACGAAGCGCATCCTGTTGGAGAACGGCGCAAAGGTTGTATGCGGACTTGACGATCTGATGACTGCTCCGGTGAACGGAAGCGGTTTCAACAGCCGTTACGGTCTGCTAGGCTCGAACAAGTCGACCGAGGACAAGGTGAAGCTCTTCCCGCAGTCCGAGGGTGCACAGAAGCTTGTTGAAGCAATTCAGGAAGAGATTCTAAAGAAGACCGGCAAGCACGTAGAAGTTATGGTTTACGGTGACGGCGCTTTCAAGGATCCTCAGGGCAAGATCTGGGAGCTCGCCGATCCGGTTGTCTCTCCCGCTTTCACGAAGGGGCTCATCGGCACCCCGAACGAGCTGAAGCTCAAGTACCTCGCCGACAACGATTTTGCGGATCTTTCCGGCGAAGCGCTGAAAGCAGCCATCTCCGAGAGCATCAAGGCGAAGGAAGGCAGCCTCGTCGGCAACATGGCATCCCAGGGCACGACGCCCCGCCAGCTGACCGACCTCATCGGTTCCCTCTGCGACCTGACCTCCGGCTCCGGCGATAAGGGAACGCCGGTCATCCTGATTCAGGGTTATTTCGACAACTACACCTCAATGTAAGAATTCTGATGACAAATGCAACGAAGGCAGCCTCATAAAAGGCTGCCTTTTGTTATTTCTCAGTTTTCACGCTCTATTTGAATTTCACGTTAAAGTCTTCTATCTGCTCATTCCACTTGGGCGACCATGTATTCATGACCGTTTCCAAATCCTTGCCGTTCATCAGCTCCTCGGCCCAGGTGTCATAGTCATAATTTGGAATCAGAATTGCCGGATTCATCCTCTTCTGACCGTCTACCAGCATGATACGAAGCGTCTCCGTTATAATCCGCTCATCAAGATACTTCCGGTCATACGGTCCCATCCAAATGGAATCACCGCCATACATTAACGGAGCAGTTGTGTAAATATCGTACGCCGCTATTGCAGCCGGAATATCCTTTGCAATGCTTGAGCAGGACGGAACCGCCATAATGTGCGGGCTCTGAAGGGAACGGGCCTTTCCTGCATCGGGTCCGTATGGGAAGCTGACGAAGCCAAACATCATCGATATTTGAAGCACTTCATATGCCTCTTCCTCTTCTGCTATGTACATTGCCACATTGCCTTTACGGAATGCGGTTTGCGGCCACTTATAATCATCCGAGGGGTTCGGCTCCGGAACAATGTATCCGTTTTTGTATAACGTTTCCACAAAGTTCAAAGCTGCCAAAGCCGCGGGATTGTTCTCATATTTCACCAGCAGGCCGGTATCACGTTCCTTTGTGATAATCGAAGCGTCGTTTGAAAGAAGCGCCGCCTCAGCTAACGTTCCGGCCTTTACGGACAATGCGTAGATATCCGTCTGGTCGTCGTTATTCGTATCGCAGGTCAGTCTGCCGCAAAGTCTGGTGAACTCCTCCCAGTTCCATTTGCCTTCCTTTTGCAGATCATACGGAAGACTCATGCTGATGTTAAGTGTATGGAAAACCTTGGGGTCAAAGACCACACCGATTCCGGCCGAATAACTGCCGGAGCCTACCGAAATATAGTTATTATTCGGGGCAAAGCCGTATAAACCGCCGTTAATGGTCATGATTTGCTTCACCTGGGCGTTCCATTTTTCATCATCCCAATTGACGGAAGCAGTCTTCACATCGGCAAGCAGACCGCTTCGTAAAAGCGTCGCAATCTCACGGCTCTTAAGTGTAATAATCTGTCCCTCCGGAACATTGTTCACAATGGAAAGCGTAAGGGTTTCCAGATAACTGTTGCCGGTATCGGCGACGATATTCTTACGGTTAAGCGTGAAATGGTACAGTTCTTCCGAATCAGTGAACTCATCAAGGAAAATCTCCTCATACTGATTCTGTGCCTTCCGCCAGTTCTCATCGGACCACCAGTCTAAGATGGTGATTTCCGTGCCTTCGAAATTATAGGAAACCGGCTTATTCGTTCTGTCGGCAATATAGGCAGACGAGCCCAGAAAAGTTGCTTTATCCGGTGTCCCGACATAACCGTTCAGGTTGCTCATTTCCAACGTGCAACAGGCATCTGCTGTATTCGGAACGTAGCGTTTCCAATTGTCCGTGAGGTCACTTTCGCCGGCGACATAGATATCGATTTCATAACGGACTGTAAGTTCTTTCCACTTTAACTGGTCCGAAGCGGAACGGAAGCAGTCCTTAATCTCCTCTTCGCCGATCCAGGACGGCAGCACCTTCCGCTCTCCGAATCCCTTGAGAACCTTCGAGCTTCTCGCGGAAACAGCGATGCCGTTATAATCGGGGAACATTCCGGACGCATCGGCTTTATGGTACAAATACTCGCGCGCCGCCTTGATGAAGGAATCGTAGTACAGATTCGTCCACCATCCGGACGGGCTTTCTATGCTCTCTCCCACGGAATAGGCGTCATAGGTTTTATCCTTATAGCAGAACTGAACTTTCGCATATGTCATGCTTTCCGAAAGCGTGATATCCACAATCTCCAGATCGCCACGGTCGATGCCGTAATCTTCCCGCATCATCCGGGTGAAGCTGTTCCGGAACCGGTGGCGAATCGGTTCCTGCTCAGCCATCATCTCGCGTGCCTTAGTGACATCGTCGGGAAGCTGGAAGCTTCTCCATGCAACAAGCCCGGTGTTACCGTCTGTAGGAATCGGCCACACGCTGCAGGAAACCGTAAGCTCTTTCACATTGAACCCGATGTCCCCGAGCTTCAGCGCGTCATAGAATGTCGCAGCCGACGGCATCACGCCGTAAACCGTCTCGTCGTTTGAAAAGAATTCGATGCCGAGATTGGTTTCGATTTCCTTCCATTTGTCCATACGGTTTGTATTGCCGGCAAAGAAATCCGCAATCTCCGTTTCGGTAACCCATGTCGGGAGCTTGTTGAAGGTAAATGTGACATTTTCCTTCACGTGCCCCGGAAACAGATTGGATTCCCGAATGTTCTGAAGCAGCTGCTCCCGAAGGCCATCCTGGAACTTCGCAACAAGATAATCCGTTTCCTTCCAGTCGGAACTATGGTATTCAGCCGAATAAATCTGACCGTTGACAACAAAATTGCACCGGTACCCGCTGTACATCTTCACGAATTCGCCGTCCCAGGCATAATCCCCTTTGTCAAGGCCGTAATACTGCTTCAGGGACCATTCTAACGACTCCTTCGCGATTTCCTTATCCTTTGCCCCCTGCCTTTCCTGCTTTCGGTCGCGAATCCTTTCCGAAATCAGGAGTACCAGTAAAACAAAAAGGAATCCTGCGACAAGCATGCAAAAAAAGACAAGGCAGCCCTTCAGACAGCCGCCCTCGGATTTCTTCGCACCGATTTTCGGATACATGTCATTGGTGAACAAGTCGATGTCAAACGAGTTGGGATTGTCAATATAATCCTGTTTGCTCTTATTGGCAGTATTCTCTTCGCTCATAATTTCCCCCTTTGAAAAATGAGACCTTTTTTCGATTATACCACAAGTGAATAAAGCGTGCAAGAAAATTGACTTTTGACCTGCCGAAACGTATAATTAAAAGTGATTTCAAATCCATCCGGGAGGCGCATATGAAGATACGACTGGAACACCTGACCAAGCGGTTTCCGAAC
>JAGADM010000021.1 GCA_017613595.1 Lachnospiraceae bacterium
TAAAAAGTGTTTCTGTTATTATGTGAATGTTCGGGTTATTGCAACCAATTCACAAGTGAAGGAGGTGCTTGTATCATGGCAAAATGTGAGATTTGTGATAAGGGTGCACTTTTCGGCAGACAGATCAGCATTACGCGTAGTCAGGTTTCCGGAAGAGCTAATAAGATGTGGAAATCCAATGTGAAGACGGTTCGCGTAAAGGTTAACGGCGGAACCCAGAAGATGCATGTATGCACTTCGTGTCTCCGTTCCGGTTTAGTGGAAAGAGCATAATGATTCAGGGGTGTTGCCGTAGGGCGATACCCCTTTTTTCTTTGTTTTTATCAGAAGATTGCCGATATAAACACATTTTACGAAAAATGTGTTTATTTTTCTGCCATTTGGTGGTAATATGTTAATATCTATGAGTTTGTTTTCTGCTGCGCGGAAGGAACCTCATGACGCAGCTGCGCCGTGAGACGATTCCGAACGGTACATCACAGATTAGGAGGGAACCTATGGACGGAACGATTACCAATTGCAACGGTGATGTATATATTGATTTGGATGTTATCGCGAATTACGCAGGGTCTGCTGCCACCGAGTGTTTCGGTGTTGTCGGAATGGCTGCCGTAAGCATGAAGGACGGCCTTACCAAGCTTCTTCGCAAGGATTCGCTGAAGCACGGTGTGAAGGTTAAGCTTGCGGACAACCGCATTACGATCGACCTGCACATTATTGTTTCCTACGGCATCAGCATTCAGGCTGTATGCACCAATCTCTACGAGAATGTCAAGTACCGTGTGGAGGATTTCACCGGACTGAATGTCGAAAAGCTGAATATTTATGTGGACGGCGTCCGCGTTATTGATTAATGATATTGCACGCCGGCCCGTTCGGGTTTTTGGCAAAAGGAGGAAGGAAAGTGGCACTTACAACGGTAGATGCTTCACTCTTGAAACGGATGTTCCTGACAGGAGCGAAGAATCTGGAATCACAGAAGGAAATCATCAACGAGCTTAACGTATTCCCCGTTCCGGATGGGGATACCGGTACGAATATGACGCTGACGATCATGTCGGCGGTGAAAGAGATCAGCCAGATGCCCGACGATTCGATGCAGTCGGTATCGAAGGCCATCTCGTCCGGTTCCTTAAAGGGCGCGCGCGGAAACTCCGGTGTTATCCTTTCCCAGCTGTTCCGCGGTTTCTGCAAGGGAATCAAGGGCTGTGAGGAGCTTAACGTACAGATTGCCGCAGAGGCATTCGATAAAGCAGTTGATACCGCATACAAGGCGGTTATGAAGCCGAAGGAAGGAACCATTCTTACCGTAGCGAGAGCAGGTGCGGAAGCAGCTGCCGAGATCGCGGATTATACCGAGGACGTGGAAGAGTTCCTCGATAAGGTTATCGAGCGGATGCAGACCGCGCTTGACAATACGCCGGAGCTTCTCCCCGTATTGAAAGAGGCAGGCGTTGTCGATTCCGGCGGAACGGGTCTTCTTTCCGTTATGCGCGGCGCAAGAATGGGCCTTGCCGGCGAGGACATCGATCCCGAGTCCCTGATGAACCAGGGCGGCGAGTCTTCGGCGAAGAAGGCGGGCGGCGCACGTTCGGACGAGATTTCGACGGCCGACATCAAGTTCGGCTACTGTACCGAGTTTATCATTCTCCTCGAGAAGGATTTCACCGCGAAAGAGGAGACCGATTTCAAGACATTTCTTGCATCCATCGGTGATTCCATTGTCTGCGTAGCGGACGAGGACGTCGTAAAAGTGCATGTACATACGAATGACCCCGGTCTTGCCATCCAGAAGGCTCTGACCTACGGTCAGCTTTCCCGCATGAAGATCGACAACATGCGTGAAGAGCACCGCGAACTCGTTGTCGAGGGCGGCGCCAAAGCGGAAGAAGCTCCGAAGGCACCCGCTGCACCGGCCAAGGAGATGGGATTTATCTCCGTGAGCGTCGGCGACGGCATGAATGAGATTTTCCGCGGCCTCGGTGTTGACTATGTGATCGAGGGCGGCCAGACGATGAACCCGAGCACGGAGGACATGCTCAAGGCCATCGAGCAGGTCAATGCGAAGAATATCTTCATTCTTCCGAATAACGGCAACGTCATTCTGGCAGCCAGCCAGGCGAAAGCGCTTACCGAGGATAAGAATATCATCGTAATCCCTTCGAAGACCGCTCCGCAGGGTATCAGCGCGATGGTAAGCTTCCTTGCCGATTCCGATGTGGAAACCAACGAGCAGATGATGACCGAAGCTCTCGGAGCCGTTAAGAGCGGCGAGATCACCTATGCGGTTCGCGACACCGTATTTGAGGGACTCGAGATCAAATCCGGCGACATAATGGGCATTTCGGATAAGGGAATCCTGAACGTAGGCAGTGAAGTCAGTGATGTAACGGTCGAGCTTGCAGGCAAGCTGATCGATGATGAGTCCGGTCTTGTCAGCATTTATTACGGCGCCGATGTGACCGAAAAGGATGCCGAGGAAATTGCCTCTCGTATCGCGGATCAATACCCCGATGTTGATGTGGAAGTTCACTTCGGAGGTCAGCCGGTATATTATTACCTGCTTTCCGTAGAATAAGACCTGTAGGGGCTGAGTATTTCAGCCCCTTTTATATTTTCCGGAGGATGTCATGTATCTTTCTGACCCGATTAAAAAAGTGAAGGGGATCGGAGACCGTACCGCAGCGCTTTACGCGAAGCTGGGGATTGTTACGGTCGGCGAACTGATCGGGTATTTTCCGCGCGAATACGAGCGCTATGAGGCACCCGTACTGATCAGCGCGGCGCAGGACGGAAGCGTCTGCACAGTGGAAGGTATCTTAACAGAGTCGGCAAAACCGGTTCCCGGCAACGCGCGGCGCATGATCATCGCGCGCATCCGCGATGTCTCCGGAGAGATGGAATTCCGCTGGTTCAACAGCCCTTATATCTTAAAGCAGCTTCCGCTCGGGCGGAGGCTTCTGTTCCGCGGCAAGGTCAGCAAGCGCGGCAGGACCGTATGCATGATGCAGCCCGAGATCTTTACGGGAGACGCTTACCGAACGCGTATGCGTTCCCTGCGGCCGGTATACCATCTGACTGCGGGACTCAGCAGCAACGCGATCTCAAAAGCCGTTACGTCGGCGCTTGCGGTGACCGAGATCCCGGATCCGATGCCGCAGAAGATGCGCCGGCAGCGCGGATTCATGAAACTTTCGGATGCCTACAGCGAGATTCATGCGCCGAAGGATGAGACGGTCACGAGAGAGGCCGTACGAAGACTTGCTTACGATGAGTTCTACCGCTTCTTACTGTCGGTAAGACATATGAAGATGAGCATTCTCAGGGAAGCCAACAGCTGTGTGATCGAAAAGCATTCCCATGCGGACGCAATCCTCGGAAGTCTTCCTTACGAACTGACGGGAGCGCAGAAGAGAGCCGTAGCGGAAATTACCAATGACATACAGGGCGCCTACCCGATGCAGCGCCTTTTACAGGGCGATGTAGGCTCGGGTAAGACAATCGTTGCGCTTCTGGCCCTTTCGATGTGCGCGGAATCGGGCTTCCAGGGCTGCCTGATGGCGCCGACCGAAGTACTGGCGCGCCAGCATTATGATACGTTTTGTAAGCTTCTTGCGCCGTTCGGCGTAAAGATTGCCCTTTTAGCCGGTTCGCAGAGCGCCGCGGTGCGCAGAAAGACGCTTGCCGGTCTTGCGGCCGGCGAGTTCGATATCGCCATCGGAACGCACGCGCTCTTTCAGGACAGCGTGACATTTGCCCGCCTCGGACTGGTCATCGTCGATGAGCAGCACCGTTTCGGCGTAAAGCAGCGTGAGATGCTTCTTCGTAAAGGCATGACGCCGCACCTTCTTATCATGAGCGCGACGCCGATCCCGCGTACGCTTGCGATGATGCTGTACGGCGATATGGATATATCCCTTCTGGACGAGCAGCCTTCCGACCGTCTGCCGGTCAAATCCTGCGTTGTCGACGGTTCCTACCGGCCGACAACGTACCGTTTTATCCGCGAACAGGCGGCAGCCGGCGGCCAGGTCTATGTCATCTGCCCGATGATCGAGGAAAGCGAGAACGCGGAGGGGGAAAATGTGACCGAATACACCGTCAAACTCCGTGAAGAACTTCCGGGGCTTACCGTTGAAGCGCTGCACGGACAGATGGACGGAGCGGAGAAGAACCGAATCCTCGGCGACTTTGCCTCCGGCAGGATCAACGTTTTAGTCAGTACGACCGTTATCGAAGTCGGGATCAACGTTCCGAACGCGACGGTTATGATGATAGAGAATGCCGAACGCTTCGGACTGTCCGCGCTGCACCAGTTAAGGGGCCGTGTCGGAAGAGGCGCGAAGCAGTCCTACTGCATCTTCATTCAGGGCAATGAGGATGCGGAGAGCAGAGAGCGTCTGAACGTGCTTTTAAAGGCGAAGAACGGCTTTGAGATCGCGGAAGAGGACCTGCGGCTTCGCGGTCCTGGCGATTTCTTCGGAATCCGCCAGAGCGGCGGCATGGACTTTAAGATTGCGGACATTATCCGTGACGCGGCTGTTCTGAAGGACGCGAAAGAGGATATTGAGGCGCTCAGTACCGAGGAATCGGAGGCGCAGTACAATAATCTGATTGCAGAAAGATCGGATATTGTAGTATACTAAAAGGTAAGCATGATGCGGTCCCGGCAGCTGAGCCCGGGACACAGGGGGTATCACGGAATGCTCGGATGTTTGTATTTCTTCATCTGTATCGGAGTGGGGTTCGTTATATGCGAATTGTGCTTCCCGAAGCTTTCAATCTACGGAAATAAGACTTATAACGGCGCGACGGCGGAGATTCCGTCGCTTTTCGTGTGTCTTCCGGCATGGAGCATCTTCGGAACCATCCCGATGACGTGGTTAACCTATATTATCGGATACATCTTTCAGAACAAGCGTCATCCGCTTTTCTACGCGGACGCGGTCATGATGCCGCTTGGAATCATAGTGCTTCTGGTATTCCTGATCCGCAGGCGCGTTAAGAACCGTAAGACCTTTCAGAACATTATCGATAACATCGGGTTCGGAGAGCTTCTGTTCGTCCTGGTCGTAACCGTCCTCTATATGATTCTCTTCTTCTGGACATTCTACTGCCGCGATGACAAATACTATATCGGCTGGACCGTGCAGAGCGATTTCTCGCCGCATATCGGCATGATCCGCTCCTTTGCCCTCGGCAATAACTTCCCGACCCAGTACTCGCATTTTGCGGGTGCCGACATCAAATACCATTTCCTGTTCCAGTTCTTCGTGGGCAATCTGAACTACCTCGGACTGCGGCTCGACTGGGCGTTCAATTTCCCGAGCATCTGGTTCATGGTTTGCACCTATATGCTTCTGTATTTCTACGCCGTCAAACTGACCGGTAAGAAAGCGGTCGGCTGGCTGACGACATTCCTGTTCTCATTCCGGAGTTCTTACGCGTTTCTTGATTTCGCTGCGTCCCTTCCGAAAGGGCAGACGATCGGCGAAACGTATATGGCCGATCCGACATTCATCGGTACGACCGAGCATGAGGACTGGGGACTCTGGAACCTGAACGTGTACTGCAACCAGCGTCACCTTGCGATCGGTCTGTGCGTGCTTCTGTTCCTGCTTATCTACTTCACGCAGTTCCTGTACGGACAGGCGAAGAGAGTGAAAGAACAGGCGGATCAGAAACTGCTGCAGTTCCTTACGGACAATCCGGAAGAGGAACTGCTTCCCGGCGAAAAGTTCGAATACATGGTACGGGAGTCGCTTCTTCGAAAGGAAGGCTGGTTCAGCCGCAACTGGACCAAAGCGGCCGCCTGCGGCATTCTTCTCGGGCTCTGCAGCTTCTTTAACGGCGCGTGCGTGATTGCCTGCCTGTGCGTCCTCTTCGTGATGGCATGGGCGTCCGACCGCCGGTTGGAGTTTGCGCTTACGGCGGCGATCGCAGTGATCATCTCCACACTTACCACGAAGTTCTTCATCGACGGAAACGCTCTTAATCCGACCTTTTATTTCGGATTCTTGGCGAAGAACCGCACGTTCTTCGGCGTGATCAAGTACATCATCACCCTTTGCGGCCTGCTTCCGTTTACGATCCTTGCCTCGCAGTTTTTCATTAACCGCGTGGGCAAGTTCCTGACGTTCGCATTTACCGCTCCGGTCATCCTCGCATTTACCTGCTCGATGACCATCGATATCGCGGTCAACCATAAGTACATCATGATCGGGATCATGCTCTTATGCATTCCGGCGGCAGTGCTTCTTACGAAGATATGGCAGCAGCGGGGGATTTACGCGAAGGGCATAGCCATCCTGCTTGCGGTTTCGCTTACGATCACCGGAATCTACGAATTCCAGGTTGTTCTCGGCCGCAACGAAATGAAGAGGAACCACGTATGGATAATCGATGAGGATTCGGATTTATGCCGCTGGGTTAAGGCCAACGCGACATCAAAGGATATCTTCCTTACGAGCTGGTATTCGCTGAACGAATATGTGCTCGGCGGCGCGATGTTATACTTCGGCTGGCCTTATTACGCATGGTCCGCCGGCTATGACACGTACGGCCGCGAAAAACTCGTATATCAGATGTATGAGGCTTCCACACCCGATGAACTCGACGCGCTCGTCAAGGAGTGCGGTATCCGCTACATCGTCGTCGACGATGAGGTGCGGGAGAGAGAAGAGTTTGTCGTGAATGAGGAAAATATAATCAATACGTATCTGCTTGTGTACAATGACGGCAAGACGCGGATCTTCGACGCAAGCAAGAGACACGGTGCAACAGGGGGAGAACAATGAAACTGCCGGATGCGAATAAAATTGAGAAATCGGGAATTGTCAGAGTCCTTTTAGCGCTGATATTCTTCCTGCTTTTTATGTATCTCGGAATGCGCTACATCGGTACGACCGACTTTCCGTACGTGCTTTCGTGGTGGCTGGCGCTTCTGGTGCTCGGCGTCGTAATGCAGCCGCTCTGTATCGCGTTGTTCAGCCGCTTCCATGATGGCGGATGGATCTTTTCAAAAGCGCTCGGCGCGGGCGTCTGCGGCTGGCTTTTATGGTTCCTGTCGTCGCTGAAGATCCTGAAGTTCACTTATGCGTCGACATTTATCGTTCTGTTCATCGTCGCCGCTGTCGGCGTGGTGCTGTTTTATTTCCTCGGTATGAAGCGGAACCGCAAGTTCCGTATCTCCGAGTTCTACACGAGAGAGCGTCTTACCGCGATGCTCTGCTCGGAAATCGTGTTCTTCTGTATTTACGTGTTCTGGTGCTATCTGAAGGGCATCAATCCGGCCGCATTCGGCACGGAGCGTATGATGGACTACGGTTTCATGCTTACGATCTTCAAGAGCGAGTATATGCCTCCGGTTGACATGTGGTTCTCCGGAAAAGGCATTAACTATTACTATTTCGGACAGTATCTTGCCGCGTTTCTTTCGAAGTTTTCCTCGGTTCCGGTTACGCACGGCTACAATATTGCGATGACGATGCTTGCGGCATTCGGTTTCTGCATGCCTTACTCCATTGTCAACAATCTGATCCGCGCACGCCTTAAGGACCGTAAGGAAGAGAAGCTTAACGAGTATCAGGAGAAGAAGAGCCGTCTCCTCGGCGAGATCCGTGAAGGAGAGCCTTTCTACCGTCCGATGTTCGCGGGAACACTGGCCGGCATCGCGGTCGCATTTTCCGCTACGATGCATTACCCGGTATTCAAGTTCATCATTCCGAAGCTTTATAAGCTGCTCGGGAAGAAGGACCCGGACAAATACTTCTTCTCGAATGCGACGCGTTTCATCGGGCATTTCTATGAGCGCGACGATAAGACGATCCATGAGTTTCCGATGTATTCGTACACACTCGGCGACCTGCACGCGCATGTTGTGAATACGATCTTCGTTATGACGCTTCTGGCTATCCTTTTCGCGATCCTGCTGCGCCGTAAGGAACGGGTCGATGAGATGCGTCTTACCGGCATGATTATGGAAGCACCCAGATCACTTCTTTCGGAGCTGTTCAATCCGATGATCATTACCTGTGCGTTCCTGACCGGTCTGTTCCGTATGACGAACTTCTGGGATTTCCCGATTTATTTCGTGGTTTCGGGTGCAATCATACTTTTCTCGAACCTGATCATTTACGATTTCTACGGAAAAGCATGGCTGCTGACGTTTTATCAGGCGGTCGTATTTATCGTGATCAGCCGTATTGTCAGCCTGCCGTACGATCTGACATTTGACAGCATTTCGACCGGAATCGGCATTACGTTCCGTCATACCTGGTTCCGCGAGTTCATCGTTGTATGGGGGCTGCCTTTCGCCTGCCTGATCGCTTACGTTATTGCCCTTCTGTTTGAGCTTCGTCCGAAGGAGAAGAAGGAGAAGAAAGCAAAGAAGAAACAACCCGCGGCCGATGCGCCCATCATGGTTTATAACGCAGAGGAACAGGGCGGGGAGGTTCGGTCTGACGCGGCAGCGGAGAGAATCCCCGTTGCGGAACTCGAACTTAGTGATGACGACGATGACGATTACGCGGACAGCTTCATCGAGAGAATCCTTTCCTCGCTTACCGTCAGCGATCTGTTCGTTCTGACGACCATGCTCTGCGCGGCCGGACTGATCCTGATCCCCGAAGTGATCTTTGTGCGCGATATTTACGGTCCCGCATATGAGCGTTCGAACACGATGTTCAAACTGACCTATCAGGCCTTTATCATGTTCGGTATGGGAATGGCGTATATCGTTTCCCGTTTCCTGTTCATGCCGAAGAGCAAGTTCCAGAAGGGCTTCGGATGCGTAGCATTCATGCTTCTTATCTGGTGCGCCGGCTACTTCAACCAGTGCTACGAGGACTGGTACGGAGGCAAATATACAACGCTCAACGCGTCCGCATTTATCTCCGGCAAGAACCAGGACGACGCGAAGATGATCCAATACATCAACGACAATATCACCGGCCAGCCGGTCATTGCCGAGATGGTCGGCTTCAGCTACACGTACTTTAACCGTATCTCCGTATTTACCGGTAATCCGACGGTGGTCGGCTGGTGGAGCCATGAATACCTGTGGCGTTCGAGCGGCGGCAAGGAAATGACCGCGGAGCAGAAGGAGAGGAACCAGGATGTTCTGAACCTGTACAGCTCAACCGACGTCAACGTAATTCGGGATATCATTAAGAAATACGATATCGAATACATCTATTACGGCGAATGCGAACTGGTAAACGGTATCGAATCCAAAACACCGAATCAGGATACCGATTACAATACGATCAAGAACTTTGACGGGCAGTACCACACGAAGCTGACGAGCAACATTGACGTGCTTCTTTCAGTGTGCGACATCGTCAAATACATTCCGGCAACGAGTAAGAAGAACTACGCGACATATCTTCTGAAGGTTCGGAAGTAGATGAAATTATGAGTTAATAAAACAAAAACGATTAAGAAATTAAAAAAGTGCTGTCCGTTAAATGGGACAGCACTTTTATTATTCTTGCCTCAGAAACAAGACAACACCTGTTGAAGGAGGCTGATAATCATGAGAAAAGTAACCGAATGGATCCGCAATCATAAAGAGGAGAGCGTAGACGCTATGTGCCTCGTGGGATTTGCCGTAATCGTCGTTATGTTCTTCTTCGGAAGAGAGATGGCGGCTGCCGTATGCGGCGTCGGAGCGCTGCTCGGCATCGCGGCAAATGTGACCGCTTAATCCTCGGCGGTTTCTTCCGATTCCTTCGGCGGGAGGATGATCTTTACCCGGATGACGCGGTTCTTGGCAACCAGATCGGCAACGTAAGTCACGTCGTCTTCGGTAATGGTTTCTCCGGTCGAAGGAAGGTGCTCGAGGAGATGGATCAGGTGACCGGCGATCGAGTCGTAGTCGTCGGATTCAAGCTTCAGGCCGAGCGCCTCGTTGATATCGTCAAGACGGGCATTTCCGTGTACGAGGTAGGTGCGTTCATCCACCTGCTTGATTTCGTCCTCCTCGTCGGCGTCGTATTCGTCGCGGATCTCGCCGACAATCTCTTCGAGGAGGTCCTCAAGCGTTATGATACCGGCCGTAGCACCGTATTCGTCCAAAACAACGGCGATCGTTACGGAGTTCTTACGAAGCTCCGCCAGAAGATCGGACGTTTTCTTAAATTCAAAGGTGAAGAAAGGCTTTCTCATCATGTCGGCGACGGAGAAGGCTTTTTTGTCGCCGTCGTAGCGGAAGAAATCCTTCAGAAAGAGGATACCGACCACGTTGTCGCGGGAATTCCGGTATACCGGCAGACGGGAGTAATTGTTCTGCAGGAATGCAGCGACAACCTCGTCATACGCGGCATGCACATCGAGAAAATCGACGTCGATACGGGGCACCATGATGTCCTTCGCGAGCGAGTCGCCGAAATCCACCACGTTGTTGATCATTTCGCGTTCTTCGCTTTCGATGACGCCTTCCTCATGGCTTACGTCAACATAGGTTAAAAGCTCGTCCTCGGTAATGGTCGTCGGGCTTTTTTTATTGAGACGGAACAGGAACAGGAAGATCTTCGCGAAGCCGTTGATCAGCCAGATAACGGGCGTCATGACCGTCATATAGGCATAGATGACCGGGGCATAGAACATCGCCATTTTCTCGGAATGCATCGAAGCGGCGGTCTTCGGAACGATTTCGCCGAAAATGATAACGAGAAATGTGAGTATGCCTGTGGCAAGCGTCAGAAAATTGTTCCCGAACTGAATATTTACGAATCGAGCGGAAAGAGCGGAAGCGGAAAGGTTTACGACGTTGTTGCCGATCAGAATGGCGGAAAGCATCTTCGTATTGTGCTCCTCAAGGCGTAATACGAGCTTGGCCGCCTTCTTCCCGTCGTCCGCGAGGGAGCGCATGCGCACCCGGTTGACAGAAACCAGAGCGGTTTCCGCAGAAGAAAAGAAAGCAGATAAAATCAGCAGAATTACAATTGCAACTAAGATCCATTGCGCGTCAGGGTCTAAAATAAAAAATCACACTCCTTTAATGATATGCGCGGCAAAGCCGCTTCTCAATAGAGATAATGCAGATATTATATATGTTTCTTCAAGGGTTGTCAAATCGGGGTGGATATTTACCCCTTTATATGCTATAATTTACTCTGTATGAGTATGTAATGGAGCGCGGTCAGAAAAGCGGCTCTGCCGCCGTGCCGCGCATGGAACATAAGGAGTATTTAGCATGTTAGAGTTACAGAATATCGCTTTCCGGGTCTATGACGAGGGCGCCGGAGAGAAGGAAATCATTAAAGGGATCAACCTGACAATACCGGACAATCAGTTTGTCGTACTGACCGGACCGAACGGCGGCGGAAAGTCGACGCTTGCGAGACTCATCGCGGGTATCGAGAAGCCTACGGCCGGACGGATCCTGTTCAACGGTCAGGACATTACGGATACAGGCATTACGGAACGCGCGAAGATGGGCATCGGATTTGCCTTCCAGCAGCCGGTCCGCTTTAAGGGAATTACCGTGCGCGACCTGATCGCGCTTGCGGCAGGCGAGAAGATTTCGACGACGACCGCGTGCGAGTATCTTTCCGCGGTAGGTCTCTGCGCGAGAGATTACATCAACCGTGAGGTTAACGCGAGCCTTTCGGGCGGCGAGATCAAGCGTATCGAGATTGCGACGCTTCTTGCGAGAAAGACGCCGCTTTCCATCTTCGATGAGCCCGAGGCCGGAATCGATCTTTGGAGTTTCGGAAATCTCATCAAGATTTTCGAGAGCATCCATAAGGAGCAGAAGGGAACGGTTATCATCATTTCCCATCAGGAGCGCATTCTGAACATCGCCGACCGTATCGTCGTGATCGCGGACGGCGGAATCCTTTCGGAGGATGCGAGCGCGAAGATCCTTCCGAAGCTTTTAGACCGCTCGATGGAGTGCCAGTTTCACAAGGAATGAGGCGGCGCGGCAATAATGTGAAAGAACAGCGCGGCGTGCGGATGCAATACGAAGATACCACACAGAATAAAGGACGGTTAACAAATGGATGCGATTCAGAAAGAACTGCTGATGCAGATTGCAGACCTTCACGGGGTACCCGCGGGGGCATATAATTTCCGCGTAAACGGCGAGGGCGCCGGGCGGAATACGACCGAACATATCGATATCGTGACGAAGACCGACAAGCCCGGCATCGATATTATCATCAAGCCCGGAACGAAGAATGAGAGCGTGCATATTCCGGTTGTTCTGAGCCAGAGCGGTCTTAAGGAGAGCGTATATAACGACTTTTATATCGGCGAGGACTGCGATGTGACGATCATTGCGGGCTGCGGAATACATAACTCGGGCGACAGCGACTCCGAGCACGACGGAATCCACACATTTTTCGTCGGAAAGAACTCCCGCGTCAAATATGTCGAGAAGCACTACGGCGAGGGCGACGGCAAAGGAAGCCGCATCCTCAATCCGCAGACGATCGTGCATATCGACGAGGGCGGACGTCTCGAGATGGATACGGTGCAGATCAAGGGCGTTGACTCCACGGTTCGTACGACCAAAGCCGAGCTCAAGGATGGTGCGAACCTCGTAATCCGCGAGAAGATCATGACGCACGGAACGCAGTTCGCGAAGACCGATTTTACGGTTGATCTGAACGGTGTCGGCTGCGGCGCGGACGTTGTTTCGCGTTCGGTCGCGAAGGGTGAGTCTCACCAGGAATTCTATTCGATGATCAACGGAAACAATGCCTGCACCGGTCATACCGAGTGCGACGCGATCCTGATGGATCAGGGCAAGGTGGTTGCGACGCCTTCGCTCGCGGCGAACCATCTTGACGCTTCGCTGATCCACGAGGCGGCGATCGGAAAGATTGCCGGCGACCAGATCATCAAGCTGATGACGCTCGGACTCACCGAAGAGGAAGCGGAGCAGCAGATCATCAGCGGTTTCTTAAAGTAGTTTACGTGTTTGGGAGAGAGAATGAAAAGACTTTTACGGATATTGGTGCTGCTGACAGCGGTCATACTAGCGGGCTGCGGCCGTAAGCCGGCGAAAGAGCCGGAGGCGGAGAACACATTTGCCACGGAGGGGCTTCAGATCCATGTGATCAGCCTCGGCAAAGCAGACGCCATACTGGTTCTTGCGGACGGCGAGGCGATGCTGATTGACGCCGGTTATCCGGAGCAGGGTACGGTCATCACGCAGTATCTGAAGGACCACGGTGTAGCGAAACTCAAGTATTTCGTCGCGACGCACGGCGACAAGGACCATGTCGGCGGCGCGGCTGTTGTAATCAATAATTTCCCGATCGAGGAGGCGTTCCTGTCCCCGAAGAAGGAAAATTCGCCCGAATACGCAGCGATGGCGGCGGCACTCGGCAATACGAAGACGAAATATACCTTTCCCGAGCTGTTGAGCACGTTCACGCTCGGAAAAGGCACATTTACCGTCCTTGCGCCCGGTGAAAAGGCGCTCGAGGCGGGAACCGACAACGATTCCTCGCTTGTACTCCGTTACGTGTACGGCGAGCGCACGATACTCTTTATGGGCGACGCGCTTACGCGGACGGAAAAGGAGATGCGCGAGAAAGGTTACGAATATTCCGCGGAGATCTTAAAGGTCGGTCATCACGGACAGGGCGACTCGACCACGAAGAAATTCGTGCGTGAAGTGGCTCCGATGTATGCCGCAATCACCTGCAGCAGTGCGGAACCCGCCGACGAGGATGTCATCAGCGTGCTGAAGGCATTTTCCGTTGAAATCAGGCGGACGGATGAATGCGGAACTATCGTATTTTCCACGGACGGAACCAAATGGGAGGTGACGACGGAGAAATGATCAGCGAGAAGATGAAGAAGAAACTGATTGCGGAGGCACTTGAAGCGCGGAAGAACAGCTACTGCAGATACTCCGGCTTTGCCGTCGGCGCGGCGCTTCTTGCGGACGACGGGACCATCTACCGCGGCGCAAACGTGGAGAACGCCTCGTACGGACTTACGAACTGCGCGGAGAGAACGGCTGTTTTTGCGGCTGTTGCGGCCGGTGTGAGAAAGTTTAAGGCAATCGCGATCGTCGGCGCGCCGCAGGGTGAGAAGGCAACGGAAATCTGCCCGCCGTGCGGAAGCTGCCGCCAGGTTATGGCGGAGTTCGGCGACCCGGAGAAGTTCCTTGTGATCCTCGGAACCGAAGGGGAGGAGCGGAAAGAACTGCTTCTTAAGGAACTGCTGCCGTATTCGTTTGCGCTGTAGAGTTCAGCGCGGATATGCGCGCGGTTAAAAAAGTACACGCGTCCTTCCCCGGGAAGGAGCATGGACGGAGATTATGAAGAAGATTTTTTTGATCGAAGACGACTATGCGCTCGCGCAGGCCGTTAAGAAACAGATAGAAAGCTGGGGCAATGAAGTCGTTACGGCGAAGGATTTCCGGAACGTTATGGAGGAGTTCACCGCCTGCGACCCGCAGCTCGTGCTTGTCGATGTGATGCTGCCGTTCTTCAACGGGTACCACTGGTGCACGGAGATCCGAAAGGTATCCAATGTGCCAATCGTGTTTCTAAGTTCGGCAGCCGACAATATGAACATCGTCATGGCGATGAACCTCGGCGCGGACGATTTTATTCCGAAGCCGGTCGACCCGATGGTGCTGACCGCCAAGGTTTCGGCTATCTTACGGCGGGCATACGACCTCGGGGAAGTGCCACAGACCCTGTCGCATGAGGGGCTGACGCTCAATCTCGGGGACAATTCCGCGACCTACGGGGGCGAACGGATCGAACTTACGAAGAACGAGTTCCGTATCCTTCATACGCTTCTTGAAAACCGCGGAAAGATCGTTTCGAGAGACCGTCTGATGACGGCTTTGTGGCAGGATGACTGCTATGTTGAGGAAAATACGCTTACGGTCAA
>JAGADM010000172.1 GCA_017613595.1 Lachnospiraceae bacterium
GTATTTTTCGGAAAATGCCTCGATATACTTCATGGCAAACGGCTTCAGCTCGCCGTCATCGTCCACCAGCGACGCATCCTCCCCCTGCAGCCAGGAGACCGTGTCGTTCAATCCCCAGACCGTGAACGCCTCGATATCATACTTGCGAGCGACCTCCGCAAAATTGCGGAATATGGCCTCCTGCGTCTCCTTCGTACTGTGGTTGCTCACGTCGAACTCCGTGACCTGCAACTCCACGCCGAGGCTTGCGTAAAACCGGAGCATATCCTCCATGAACTCCGCGTCCTCATCCACGGAGCCCCAGAAATGGCACTGCATCCCGAAGCCGTCGATCAGCCGGATTCCGTGCTCCCTCTCATATTCCTTGAGATTCCCGATCACCGTCCTGCACGTGGTCTGCTTCTCGCGGTTGCCCTCGTTATTGTCGTTGTAATACAGTTTGATCCGCTCCCCGAAGACCTCACGCGCCAGCCGGAACACATCAATGTAATAGTGCCGGCCCATCAGCCGGTACCAGTCGTCGATACGAACACCCTCGTCATCGTACTCGTACACGGGCAGTCCCTCTTCCCGAAGGCTCCCAAGCTCATCCGGATCGGCCGCGATCTCATTGAGCACGTCCACGCAGTACGCGTCCGGATACCGCTCCTTCAGGCATTGCATATACGCCTTGATAAACGCAAGCGTCAGGCTTCTCCGCTCCTCCGTGCTCCGCCCGGCCAGATACTCCGTGAGTTGCACGGGCACATGGCGGTACCACACGATCGTGTGGATTCTGACGCTCAGTTTGTTTTCCTGCGCAAACGCGTATATCTTATCGGCATACGAAAAATCGAACAGCCCAGTGTTGACCTCATCGTCGATGAACGCCGGCTGATCCTGCCGGAAGAAAATCTCCATCTTCATCTCGTTCTCGCAGGTGATGCTGTCAACATAGCTGTCGATAAAGCGGACCATTTTCCGCATCCGACCATAGTCCAGCCGACGGTAGCAGTCCGCATCCGGCGGATTCTCCGCCGCCAGATACCGGTCCCGTTCCTCCTCAAACCGGGGCTCATCGCACATTTTCCATATCCTGATCAGATCGACGATCCGATAATTGATACAACTCCCGAACTTTTTCACTCCTGCTCCTTCGCCATCCGAACGGCGTCGTCCATCATCTGATTGCCCGCCTCGTCCGAATAGCCCAGATACTCCTTCACCTCATCTGCATCCACCAGCACTCTGCCGTACATCCGCCCCGTGTCCGGGTCGATGCGGTTCTCATGGATCTTGCTGATCCGCGCGATCATTCGGACCTGCGCGTACGTTTCAGTCCCGTCCTCGACCGTCAGATATCCCAGATAGCGGAGGTCCTCCAGCTCGATGTTGGCCTCCTCCAGGTACTCCCGCCGCAGCGTCTCCTCGAACGTCTCCGCACCCTCCGGTCTGCCGCCGGTCAGCTTGTATCGTCCGTTGTCGATCCGCAGGAAAATTCTGCCGTCCTCCGCGAAGGCTATCCCGTACACCTGCCGGACCGGCAGATCATCCGGCATCACGCCCTTATGCCATGTATAATTGATCATCGCTTCGTCCCCAAGTCTCAATCACGATTTTTGCCCTTTATGGCCGTACCTCGCTTGCCTTCAATGAAACACACTTCCGGGTTCGACGGGTTGTACTTCACCTCAACGTCGAATTATCAAGCCCTCCATAATCCACAAAAGGAATCCCGAAATATTACAGCTAAAAGTTACCGTAGCTCCTTCACAAGACATAACGATAATTCATCATCATTTCTGCATGATGCGTTTAATCCGAGCACCTCACCCTCGAAATAAACCCCTGCGCCATCAGGAACATACCCACGCTTAATGTAAAACCGCTGTGCAGGGCCGTATTCACTGTTCAAACAGACATCCAGGTAGATTTGAGAATGAATCTTACGCGCTTCCTCTTCTGCGCAATCCATCAGAGCAGTCGCGACACCCTTTCTTCTGTATGGTTCAAACACAATCAGGTCCACTACGCCAGGAATTCCCTGATTCTTCAGACCGCCCCATTTGCATGCGTAATACAGGAACACATATCCGGCAGTCTGATTATCGCAGAGTGCCAGAAAAGCCGAACACTTCCCGTTCTCCTGATTCTCCAACTGGTTTCTCAAGTAGGTTACGAAGGTGTCCGACTCATCGTTATCCGCCTTGCAGATAAACGGGATATCATCATATGACATTTTCCGAATCAGAATATCGCCCATCTCAGAATCACATCCCCCTGTCAGGTACTGTATTCCGCAAAGAAAAACAGCGGCAGGTCACAGTTGCCGTTCTTACCGTCATAGCTTCTCGGCTCCTTCGTGTGCCGGAGCACAAAACCGGCATCGGCTATCGCATTCAGATAATACGACAGCGGCCTGTGAAAATGCTTTGTCTCGCCCCAGAAGCGGTTCGTAATCGTTCCCTGCGTAAGATACGAGGAAATCAGTTTGCCGCTTGCCCCGGTAGCTGCTCCCGTTTCCCATGTTCCGTTATAAAACGCCGGATGAACGATGGAAAGATAGAAAATGCCGCCGCGTTTCAGTACTCGGAAGCACTCCGTCAGCACGCTTTCCACATCCTCCAGGTCCATCAGCACCTGGTTACAAAAGACCAAATCAAAAGAACCGGATTCAAATGGCAAAGGCTTCGTTATATCGGCGGTTATGAATGCACAATCAGGATAATTCCTCTTCGCAATGTCAATCATCGCACCGGCGCCGTCAACTCCGACCGGATTACCTCCGATGCTTCGGAAATAGTCGGTATACCAGCCGTAACCGCAACCCAGATCCAGGATTCTCTCACCGTTAAGCCCGGGAAACCTTTCCCTTACAACTTTTCGGTTTGATTCCGCGAACGCTGAATGTTCCTGTTCTCCCGCATATGCTTCCGCAGCTTTGTTCCATTGTTGAATGTTTTCACTCATAATCTCTAATATCTTATATTTTACAATACTCTGTCTTCCCGTAAAATGGAATGCATTGCCAAGTCGAACAATCCCCGATTATTCCGTCCTGCTTGACGCAAGACTCCTTCCTTACGCATTCCGGCTTTTTCCATTACACGTCCCGAATTAGGATTGTTTACATCATGTCCTGCTTCTATCCGATTAACTCCTACTTCATTGAAAAGAAATCCTATTACGGCTTTTAACGCTTCAGCAGTAATTCCTTTGCCCCACCACTTATGTCCTATGGCGTATGTGACCTCCACCGTTTCGGTGCGCTCTTTGACCGTCGGAGCCGCTACTGTGCCGATTACCTCATTGGATGCCTTCTCAACAATCGCCCAACAGTATCTATCAGGGTTATTATATCGTTCCACGAAAGATTTCATTAACTCAAGCGTGTCATTTATCGAATCATGAAGTTTCCAAGTCAGAAACTCATTGACACGACTGTCTGAACAAAGGTTTCGGAACATATCCCCAGCGTCTTCCACAGTAAACCGACGCAAGAGTAAGCGCTCCGTTTTTATTTCTTTTGTCCCACAATGCTTCACTGTTTTCCCCCTTTGAACCTGTATAACGCGATGCCGTGAGTTATCTCCCATACCGCCGGATCCGTTGCCGAAATATCACTCCCCGCAAATTCGAATGTATTTAACTGTTTATACCTTGCGAGCGTATATAATCTTCTCTAAGCAGACCATAAATATTATAATCGCAATAAACAGAAACCATTTTTCCTTGGCGAA
>JAGADM010000173.1 GCA_017613595.1 Lachnospiraceae bacterium
CGACCCGATTATTCCGTTCACCGACCGGATACGCGAACTGACAGAGACACGCGACGTTTCCGTCATCATTGTTGTCGGCGCGGTAAGCTCCTATTTCGAGTATGCGGACACGCTTCTGCTTGCGGAGCATTTTACGGTGCGGGATGTAACGGGGAAACTTCCGATTGCGAAGAACACCGATCCGGTCAGTGCTTCAAACTGGACCGCGAAGCGCTATTGCGGGAAGGCGGAGGGGCTGGCGCAATGCTTCTTCCGGACCGTCAGCACGGAAAATAACCGGCTGATCTTTGTCGGGAACTACCGCGCGGACGTCCTGCCGCTGTCCGCGATCAGAAGCACGGAGCAGCTGAATTCGCTCGCCTGCGCGATGGAGCTGCTGCTCTCACAGACGGAGGATTTCGAAATCCGTGAAATCGCGGAACGGATCACGGCGGATATCGTATCGGACGATACAAGACCGCGTACCGGTCTTGAGCGGATGCTTGCGGCCGCGAACCGCTGGTATGAGGAAATCCGGCCGATCGACGTCATCTGCTGCCTGAGCCGCATGCGCGGCGTCACGCTGCGGGATGGATAAACGCTACATTTCTTCGATGTTCTGCTGCCGGTTGATGTACTTCGCGATAACTCTGCCGTCATTCAGAACATCAAATCTTGATATGGAACCCGCCTTTCCTTTGAAGCGGAAATGCTGCTGTTCGTATAAAGAGCGTCCCATCAACATCGCCTGCAGGAAACTGAGCGCCGTTCCGTGGGAAACGATCAGAATGCGGTCCTTATCATTGGTCATAATCTCCTGATAAAAAGGATACAGACGCTTCCAAAGGTCGCGGTCTGACTCCGCATCCGGGAACGGACGGTAATCGATGTCATAGATGTCATGAGGCTTTGCCATATTTGCCTGAAACCATTCATTCGGCTGTCCGTTCCCCGCGCCCGCGTTCACTTCGCGGATTACGTCGGTAACGATCGGCGTCAGCCCGAGCGTGCGGTTAATCTCCTCGGCGGTCTGATACGCCCGCTTCAGATCGGAAACATACATCGTGTAGCCTTCCCCGCAGCCTTCTTTTGCTAGATACCCGCCGATGGCAGCGGCCTGCTTATGTCCGAGTTCGGTGAGGTCCCAGTCGCCCCACGCACCGGCATGACCGTTCGTGTGGTGTACCGACTGCGTGTGCTGAACGGTGATGATCGTCTTTCGAATGGAAAAGTCGATTTTAATCTTATCACCCGAGAGGTATTCCTTTTCGGTTATCTGAAGTTCGACGATCTTCCATTGCTCCGCGCCAATCTGCTCCACAGTATCCGGAAGCAGCGTCGATTGCCGGAACCCGACGGATGTATAGCAATGATACGCGGAGGCATTATTTTCAAATACTCCTATTGTAACTGTTTCAACCTTCAGAATGCGGAACGCGTATTCAAGGCCGAGACGGAGCATTTCCTTTCCGTAGCCTTTGCCGCGCTTAGCCGCGTCCACAATAACCCAGCCGAACCGGAGAATCTTCGGATTTCCATTGAGATAACGCATGATGAAATGACCGACAACCTCGTCCCCGTCACATGCCGTCATCGGATAGAAATTGTCCGGTTCCCCGCAGTCGCCGTTGGAGCCGAGATATTTGGCGTTCATCACTTCTCCGGTGATCGGGTAGGAACCGAACCGCTCCCCGCCCCAGAAAAGGAATGTCTTTTCATCTTTGATCCACGATACGATCTTGTCCGCATCATATGGTTTATATGGTCTTAATCGTAACATTTGACGTCTCCTGACATAGTCGTTAGTGCATTTTCAGTATTGCCGTCGTATTACGCGCTTTGCGGGATGTATCCGGCAATCGGGGCGTCTTACAGTTCATCCAAAAAATCGTAGATTCCGTCCTCCGAAAGAACGCCGCGCTTCAGATCCTTCGGAAGCCTGCCCGCTTCATCAGCTTCGAAGTCTTCTCTCCAAAGAGGACTCTCGTAATATTCCTTCAGGCGGGCTGCTGCCGCACACAATTCCTTTTCTTCGCGAGCGGACTTTTTCTCTTTCTTATTAAGTGCGAGCGCGCGGTCGAAGAGTTCCTCCATCTCGCAAATACGGGCTATCGCGTCGGACTGCTTGTATCCGATCCTGCGGTCCACAAGCCGCTTTAACGGAAGACCTTTACAGTAACGGTCAAAATCCTCAAGGAACATCGCAACGATCTTCTCAACCGTAAGCGGAAGCGTCCAGTTGCCCGCCACATGCGTCGTAAGGATCAGCCGCGGGCAATCCCACAAAGTGCTTTCCTTCGGCAGAGGCTCCTTCTCAAATACGTCAAGCGCAGCACCGCCGAGCGTCCCGTTTCGAAGCAGTTCCTCGAGCGCCTTCTGATCGATCGCGTCGCCGCGGCCGACATTTACGATAAATGCGCCCTGCGGAAGCATCGCGAGCCTCTCGGCGCTCATGATTCCTCTTGTTTCCTTCGTTGACGGAAGGCTCATGATCAGCAGGTCGGTTTTCCTAAGCACGCGGTTCAGTCCCGAAAGCGGCACAATCCGGTCGAAAAGCTGTTCCGGATTCGAACCGTGTCGGTTTACGCCGATCAGACTCTTCGGGGCAAATGCGCGGATCCTCCTTGCAGCCTCCTGTCCGATATCGCCGGTTCCCAAAAACGTAACCGTTGCGCCGTAAAGCGAGCGTACCGGCAGATTCTGCTTCCACACGCGCTCCTCCTTAAGCCTTATGTATTCCGGGCGGTTCCGCATTACTTCAAGCGCCGTCATAACGATATGCTCCGCGATCGTCACGCCGTACGCGCCGGACGAGTTGGAAAGAAGAATATCGTTTCCTTCGAGTTCGCCCAGCACATGATCCACACCCGCGGACGGCGTACAGAACCACTTAAGGTTCGGCCCGGCCTTCGCAAGCCGCTTATCAAGGCTCATGACGATTTCCGCGTCTTTCGCTTCTTTAAGCGCTTCGTCGGGGTTCGTGCAGAACACCGCGCGGAAGCCCTTCTTCTCTGCCTTTGCCGCAATCTGCTCCCGCTGTTTCTCAGTTAACGGGGCAAATGCCATCACCATCTTTCTATCCATCTCGCCGCCTCCTACTTGTTACGTAAGACTCCGAAGAGTCTCACAGATTTCCTCTTCCAGATCACTCAGATACCGGATCCGCCCGATCGTGTTGCGGACCTCGCTCTCCCCGAGCGCCTCCTCGCCGTTACCTTCGAGTCCGAGAGCCCGGCGCACGTTGTATTCGAGCCACTCAAGCCACGTGTACGCGATTCCAAACAGCTGATCATAATCCCGGAATCCGTTATCAAACGCGCTCCGGTAGCCTTTGTGGAAGGCGATAAGGCAATCTCTGCTATACTTTCCGTTCACAATTCCCGCCCACTGAAGCGACAGGTCCATGCACGATGCCACCGGATTCCCGTAGGAAAGGCACTCAAGGTCGATCACGTAAGGATTCCCTTCGTACCACATCACATTTTTCGGATCCATATCATCGTCGCAGATGCATTGCAGCGACGGAAGGCTCCTGCGCGCGTTGTTCAGCTTTCTCTTTGCGTTACGAAGCAGTTCGAGATTATCCGAAATCACCTCCGCGACCGGACTCTCCTTTTCCGCCGCAAGCTGCGCATATTCCGTGAAATCCGTCTCAAAAATCTCCGGTGCTTCCGGTTCCGCAAGACTCGAATCAATCGCGTGAATCCGTCCGAGGATTTCGCCGGCCTTCCGGCACTGCTCCGCCGTGATGTTGTTCCAGTCCGTAATGCTGCCCTGCTGCCAGCGGTAGATGTAGAAGTAATCACCGTCGAGTTCCTGCATCTTCTTTCCGGCAAATGTCATAGCCGGAACGACCGGGAGCCTATTTGCCTCCAAAACCGCCTCCAGAGCTTCCGCGGTTTTATAATTGTCCATCGCCTGCGAACGCTTCATAATCGTCGGATTCAGGTGTTTTACGGCATAGGTTCCCTGCTCCGTCTGCACTTTATACATGCGGTGCATCAGTCCGCCCGATACCGGAGTAATGTCCCCGGCCAAGTCTCCGAGTCCGCATTGTTTTAACAGTCTTTCTATTGTATCCTTCATTGTTTCTCTCCCGACGCAAGGAACATTCCGTATTCCTTCGGAACAGTCAAAACGCCGTCATTCATATGCTTTATCAAAATGTCCCGAATCTCTGCTTTCGGCACTTCCGAAAGCGTGGTCATAGAGGACAGCGAATAAATATACTCCACCATGTCGTCGACATCCGTTACCGCAAGCGAATCGATGTATTCGCGCTTTTCGACCTTATCGAAGAACTCTCCGAGAATCTCCGCGCCGTTCTGCAGCGTAAACACCTTATTGATCTTATCTTCGACGCCGTACCGCCCGAGAAGCGCTGCGAGATACTCGACAATCCCGTGCTCGCCGTACGTCGCGCAATAGAATGTTCCGTCCTTCTTAAGTACTCTGCGCACTTCCGAAAGACCTTTCTTAAGATCCGGAACATGGTACAGCATCATATTGGCGATTACGGCGTCAAATGTGCCGTCCTCGTACGGAATATTCTGGATATCAATCACCTTATACTCGATATTCCCGGGCGTTCCGACATTTTCCTTAGCCGTTCCGACCATTCCCTCCGAGAAATCCGACAGTACGAGCATTCCGCACTTCGCAATCAGTTCTCCCTGACCTTTCCACATACTTCCGGTACCGCAGCCGAGCTCCAGCACCTTCATACCGGGCTCAATCCGGTAATTCGAGAATATCCAGTTCCCGAATCCCTGCCTGTTCACGGAGTACTTGTCATGAATCGATATCCGTGTACTCAGATTGCCCGAATCCGCGTATTGTTTCTTTACTTCTTCGGAATTATTCACCGTGCTCATTCTTTTCTCCCCTTTGCCGTGAAATTACTGCGTCCCGCCTGCCGTCTCAAGACTCTGAAGATACGCATCCGTTTCCTCTCGTGAACGAAGGATATGAACTTCACGTCCTTCCTGATACTTTTCCAACAGACTATAGATTTCGGGAAGCCGTACCTTCGGGAATTCCGTAACCCACTGCGCGAAATCCTTATTCAGCTCTTCTTCCACCCACGGCATTTCCTCGCGCACCGTACCGACACGTGCCTTTATTCCGGCAAGGCACACTTCCATCGGGTAATCCAGCAGAAAGATTGTATCGCAATGCTGCATTCTCGTTTCCATGGTCCGTCCGAAATTGCCGTCCAGGATCCATTCATCGGCCGCCATGATCGCGGCGAGTTTCGCGTCAAATTCCTCTCTGGTCACGGTCGTCCGGTCCGGCAGATGCCACAGCATGTCGAGATAATAAAGCGGAAGCCCTGTCTTGTCTCTGAGTTTTCTCGCGAACGTACTCTTTCCGGCACCCGGGCTTCCGATTATGATGATTTTCTTCATATTTGTCCCCCTATTCTAATATCCGCTCCGCCGCCTGCGCAATGGTAAGACCGGTCGTATCGATCACATTGTCCGCCGCGGAGAAGAAAGGCAGGGATTTGAGACTCACTTTAAGCCAGTCGTCCGTTCTCCACTCGCATTTCGTGTCATTCATCCAGCGGTTCCAAAGCGTTTTCTCATCGCAGGTGAGCGTAACACTGCGCATTTCAAGCTGCATCTTTGCGATGCCTCTTTCAATGCTCTCGATGACCCACGGCTCGTCCATCAGCCATACGAGCACAACCATTCTGCATACGGAGCAAGTCCTGTAATTATCTATCATGTGGAGGATATTGTCAACCGCCATCTTTTTGGTCTCATGATTACCCACGAACGGATGAATGTCGAGGCACCAGTCACCGTCAATAAACGCGGTCCCCGGATTGCCGTCCGCAATATACTTCCCGACCGCGGTTTTTCCGACTCCC
>JAGADM010000174.1 GCA_017613595.1 Lachnospiraceae bacterium
AGCTGCGCCGAGTTTCTCTACTTTAATGATATCGCCTTCAGCTACCTTGTACTGCTTACCGCCTGTTGCAATAATCGCGTACATATTGGCACCTCCTATTATCATTACTCGCCAACTACGGTGGCACTTACGTGCACTTCAGACCCCATTGTGCGGCATACTGTAACAAAATAACACGATTTCAAACAAAAGTCAAGAATTATTTCTATATTATGGCGTAAAACCAAGCTTCTTTACCTGTTCATAAAGCGGCATGCCGTGCTTCTCTCTCGTCATCTCCACAATGCCGAGTTTCGTAATGTCGACGACATCGGTCTTACCGCGGTCGGATTTTGTATATTCGCGAAGTTTCTTCAGCAGGTCCTCGCCGTCATCATATCCGCCGGTCGAAATGAAATCACAGAGGATCATGCCGGACAGCGACCGGAGTTCCAGCTGTCTCGCAATCTCCCTTGCCGCTTCCAGATTGATTTCATGAAGAGCATTCTTCTTACGGCTTTCCGAAGCCTTACTGCTGTTCACGTCAATTACCGTCATTGCTTCGGTCTTCTCAATTACAATGCTTCCGCCGTTTCTTAAAAGAACGACTCTCGAAAGCGCCTCTTTAAAGTTCTTCGTCAGATCATAAACATGATAAAGGCTGACCTTATCCGAGTCGTATTTGCGTACCTTCCCGCTCAGTTCCGGCAGGAAGTCCGCACAGTACTGCGTAATCTTCCCGTAAACATTCTCGTCATCGGTAACAATTTCCGAAAGATCCGTCAGATGCTCATCACGGAACATCGTCATATATTCCGGAAGTCCCTCCGTCAGGCAGGTACCGGGCTTCCCGTACGTAAAACGCTGCAGTATTTCTTCGTATTCCTTCTTCAGAAGCTCATATTCGGCAATGATCTTGTCCGTTTCAAAGAACGGCGCGTTGGTCCGGAACATGATCCCGTAATCGTCACTCTTCCGTTCGCGGAACAGCTCCCGCATCGAAGTCCGGAACTCCGGATCATCAATCATTTTGGAAAAGGAAACGCCGTTTCGTTCCTTTAAGAGAACAACCGCGTTTCCGACAAGCGAAATCTCGCCGGTCGCGGACGCAGGCTTTATTCCGGAAGGCAGACGGTCAATCTGTACAAGCACAGTATCGCCCTTATGAAGACGCCCGTCGGCATGCGCCGGCTGGGAATATGCGCCGTACAATTTCTTAAGAGGCGCGTACACATTTGTCTTAAGACCGATATCCACGAACGCCGCTTTAACATTATCAACGATGGAATCCACGCGGCCGATATAGATGTTTCCGACGCGCAACGTATCGTCATCGCGGCATACGGCAAGGCGGAAGCATTCATCCCCGCGGAATACGGCCGAAACGATACATTCGTCCTTTCTGCAGATTATGATTCGATCATCCATAAAGGTACCTTTCTTTCGGAAATATCACCGAACAGATCCATACGGTGAACGGTGCGCGCGGGAATCTCCGTAATCCCCGCGTAATTCATAACGCCCTTATAGAACAGGTCGGCGGGAATGTTCTGCTCGCTGCCTGCGTCAAGAAATACGATGACTGCCTTTTCGTCCGTCAGGTTCGCGCCTTCCATCGAGGCAAGCATCTCTTCTTCGGAATACCGGAACGATTTATCATTCCCGATCACCGTCAGCATACCGTTATCATAAAGAGCAATCGCATGAACGCCGGCGCGAAGATCGCATTCCCTCGTACCGGTTTTCGTGGACTTTTCGATCAGGTAGGATTTCTCCGCATAGAAATCGGTAAGAGCCACACGAATGCTTTCCGTCATTTCGGAAAGGGAAATCGCATAAGCGGCTCCCGTAATTAACGCCATACCCGTAATCTTCTTCGCGTTCGGTTTATAATCCGGCAGTATCGTCACGCGGTTCACCGCAATATCTTCGCACATAACCGCATTAAGTCTTTCAAGAATAACCTCTGCCTCCATCGGCTCTGTCAGTTCCATATCGAAATACTCGCCGTTACTCGTAAATGAAAGCGACAACGGCTGCGCGAAGGATAATAAAGGATGCGGATGATATCCTTCGGAAAATGCAAGCGGCAGTCCGGCTCTTCGGAACGCCTTCTGAAAATACCGCATGATATCAAGATGCCCTAAGAAACGGGAACTTCCGGTTTTCGAAAAACGCACTCTGACTCTCATCCGTTCACCCCCGTATCCATTCCGTCGTAGCAAAGGCTCGTGCCGAACTCATCACGCGGTTCCACGCAGACACCGCAGCCGAACTTGGCAGCACCGCAGCCGGAACATTTGCGGCGGCAGTTCGGTGTAATTTCCGCCCTCTGCGAACGCTCGTACTCACGCCTTAGAAACTTCTTCGAGACGCCGATATCAATGAAATCCCAAGGCAGGATTTCGTCTTTGCCGCGTTCTCTCGTGTTATAGAAATCAATCGTGATACCGTGACGGTCCATAATTTCTTTCCAGACATCAAAATGAAAATACTCGGTCCACGCATCATATATACAGCCGGCTTTATAAGCTTCTTCGATGACGTCGCAAAGCTTGCGGTCGCCTCTTGCAAAGATGCCTTCCATCACGCTCGTATCGGAATCATGCCACTGGTAGGAAATGCTCTTATGATTGAGCTGCGCCTGGATGGAACTTTTAACGAGCTTCTGATGCGAGATAAACTCGTCCTTTGTTGCCATTCTCGCCCACTGAAAAGGCGTAAACGGCTTCGGAATGAAATAGGACGTGCTGACGGTTACAGCAACCTTTCCATTTCTCTGATCCTTCGGTATCCGGTAATACTCTTCGGTGATCTGTTCGGCAAGCTCCGCAATGCCGACAGCATCCTCATCCAGTTCGCCCGGCAGACCGAGCATAAAGTATAGCTTTACCTTATTCCAGCCGCCGCGGAAAGCTTTGCCCGCGCCGCCGAGAATATCCTCAACGGTCAGGCCTTTATTAATTACGTTACGCATGCGCTGCGTTCCTGCTTCCGGGGCAAATGTAATACTCGACTTATTGACATCCTGCACCTTCTTCATAACATCGAGGGAAAATGCGTCGATTCGTAACGAAGGCAGCGCGACGTTAACGTATTTCTCTCCGTACGTGTCGATCAGATGGTATACGAGGTCCTTCAAACACGAATAATCGCTCGAACTTAAGGAACTGAGCGTAATCTCCTCGTGGCCGGTCGACGTAAGCATCTTATCGGCCATGTCCTTCAGCCAGTTTACATCACGCTCACGGATCGGCCGGTAGATCATGCCCGCCTGGCAGAAACGGCAGCCGCGGATACAGCCGCGCTGGATTTCAAGCGTAACGCGGTCCTGGATAACCTGCAGAAAAGGAACGACAGGCTTCTCCGGGTAGACGGTATTACTGAGGTCGGTCACAACCATCTTCTGAACGGTCTTCGGTACGTCGTCATAGATCGGTCCGAAGCTCGCGATTGTACCGTCTTCGTTATAGGTTACATCATAAAGCGACGGCACATACATACCGGAGATATGCGAAAGTTTCCGAAGATAATCCGATCTTGTACCGCCTGCTTTCTTATTCTCCTTATAAAGGTCTAAAACGGCATCGTAACTCGTCTCACCTTCGCCGATATAGAAGAAATCAAAGAAATCCGCGATCGGCTCGGGATTATAGGAACAGGGGCCGCCGCCGATAACGATCGGATCGTCTTCGCCGCGGTCTTTGCTGCGAAGCGGAATACCGCTCAGATCAAGCACCTGCAGGATGTTCGTATAGCACATCTCATACTGGAGCGTGATTCCGAGAAAATCAAACTCTTTGATCGGCGTCTGCGTTTCCAGCGAAAAAAGCGGAATATGCTTCTCTCTCATGATCTTATCGAGGTCAACCCACGGTGAATAAACCCTTTCACAGTATGTGTCGGGTCTTCGGTTAAACATGTCATATAAAATCTGGATTCCGAGATGCGACATGCCGACCTCGTATACATCCGGGAAGCACATACAGAACCGGATATCGCACGCCGCGGGGTCTTTTACGACCATATTGACTTCACCGCCCGTATAGCGCGCCGGTTTCTCTACGGAAAGCAGAATCTCATCGGAAAGAAACAGTTTTCTCATCACTTAAGAATCCTTTCAAAAACTACTATCAGCATATCATATTTTTCACATTTTCCCAAGAGTAAAATACACAAATCAAAGCCGCCTTTTTCGTGAAACATAACCGATACCGCGAACGTATGAAGAAAAATGCAGAAATGAATTGAAAGGGAGCCTCTTCACGTTTATAATGGATTCTAAAGTACCTTATATGGAGGAAGACTATGTTTTGTCCCAAATGCAGAACCGAATACCGTCCGGGGATCACGGTATGTGCCGATTGCGGCTCTGAACTCGTCGAGGAACTTCCCGAGGAGTCCGAAGAACTCGAAGAACTTCATGATCATGCTGAAGAAATCGAAGAATTCGCAGAAGAACTTGCCGGTGAATTTGCCGATCTTCCCGAAGATTTAACCGAGGAGGAGCTTGCCCGCGAAGTAAAGCGCCGTCTTGTCGGACAGGAAGACATCAGCTACACTTCCGCTTCCTTTAAAGCAAAGGACAACATGTCAAGCGCGATCATGTTTTTAGTGCTCGGCATCGCAGGCCTTGCATTTGCCGTAATCTGTAAGCTCGATATTATTCATTTTGAACTTTTTCAGACATGGATTTCCTTCGGTACCATGTCGGCTTTATTCTTCTTTATGATCGTATACGGAATCTATGCCGCAGCGCAGAATAAGAAGCTTACCGAGGAGGCCGGCCGCGAGGAACAGCTGCTTGCCGATATTGCTGCCTGGCAGAAGGAAAATGTGACCGAAGAAATCCTCGCAAAAGCATCCGAAGGCGCAGAAACCGAGGAAGAGGCCGCACTGCTTCGTTTTGACTGCGTACGCGACATGACGGAGGAACATTTTCCGGGTCTTTCCGCTTCCGTTTTAGAGCATACCGTTGATCTGTTTTTGGAGAATCCCGACAAGGAAGGGGACGCATAAGAGAATTCTCAATTCCCGTTGCATTTTCCTTGAAAAATGTGCAAAAATTGGTTATAATGTTATATTATGAAAAATAGTTTGGTTTACTTTATGCTGTAAAAGTAATTTGAGGAGGATTTTGTTATGGCTTATTGTCCGAATTGCAAAAAGGAATACGGCCTTTCGGTAACCTTCTGTCCCGAGTGTAACGTGGCTTTGGTGGACGATGACGAAGCGAAAGTCCCGATGTTTTCACTTGCGAAAGAAGAAGCCGCACAGGGGTTTGTAGCGTATGCCAAAGAGCAAGGAGTTTCATGCGCGTATGAGTACTCTCAGCATGAGGATACCTATAAGATTTTCGTCAGCAAGAAACAGCAGAAGAAAGGTCCGAAGCTCTTCGCTGAGTTCCTTGTTCAGGAGAACCGTAAGAAGAAAGGCGACAATGCTCTTCCGGCAAAGGAACCGCCGAGAAAGCCTGTCATAAAAGAAGAACCCAAGGTTGAAGAGGCTCTGCAGGAGTCCGCTTCCGCGAAAGATTTCGATGACGATCTTGACGATTTCCTCGCCAAGGCTCCCGAACCCGCGAAGCCTGTTAACTTCTACATTCCTCCGATCCGTAAGAAGACGCCCGTTAAGGAAGCCGAGAAGGAGCCTGAAGCTCCTGCGGTAAAGCCTGCGGCTAAAACCACTTCCAAGACCGAAACCGCTTCAACCAATCCCGCTGCGGCACTTTTCGATGCGCCTCCGAAGCGTGCTCCTTATAAGGATCGCTTCTCTTCCGCTGCTAAGACCGAGGAGAAGAAATCCGAGGAGAAGCCCGCTGCACCTGTTGAGAAACCCGCTCCGAAGAAACCCGCTATGGATTTCGAGGAGATTAAGAAACCCGTAAGACCCGAAAAGGCTGAAGAAGCTCCCGCTGCCGAGGAAAAGCCGTTCGTACCCGATGATTCGGTTATCATTGAGGAACGCATTCCCGCCGCGGAGACCAAGAAGACTTCCGAGGATCTGCTGAAGGCATTCGAGAAGCCTCCGGTTAAGCGTCCGGATCCCATAAAGCGCGAAGAGCCGGTTAAGCCCGCTCCCGTTAAGCGTGAAGAACCCGCTGCCGCTGCTCCGGTTAAGCCTGTTGCTCCGGTAAGAAAACCCGAGCCCGTCGTTGAGCCTAAGAAGGAAGAGCCCAAGCTTGACAGCAAGAGCGCCGCTATCTCTCTTTTTGAGTCCAAGCCCGTCGGAAAGCGCGATCAGAGACCTACCGGACCGGTTCTGAACAAGACGAATGATAAGACAAAGCATTCCGATCTTCTGAACCTGTTCCTGAATCCTGCCCAGGCCGCTCCCAAGCGTGCCGAAACCGCTCCCGCAGCCCCTGCAGACGGCAATAAGTTCTCCGTTGCACCGGGTGAGGATCCCGTATTTGATATGCCTTCCGATCCTTTCTTCGGAAAGCGCAATACGAAGCCTTCCTATGTACCTTCCGCGAAAGAGCCGGTTGAGGACTCCGAGAACGCCCCTGTTGTGGATGACCTTTTCGCGGCACCCGATTTCGATAATCCCGCAATCGATTCCTACACCGTTCCGGAACCGGAATACGATATTGCCGAGGAAGCTCCTGCCGAAGAGCCTGCTGATGATTATCCGTACACCTACTCTTCCGAGCCCGATTTCGAGCCCGAGGAAAGCGACGGTTATTACGCTGAAGAAACGGATGACCGTAATTCCGATCCGATCTTCGTGGAAGTTGAGCCGATCAAGGATGAAGAGCTTGATTCCGATAACATCGTTGAAGCTGCCAATGTAATCTCCATCGAGAAGGATGAAGAGGAACCCGAATACGAAGCCGGCAGCGACGACGCATTTGACACCTTCCTCTCCAACTACCGTAAGGGTGACACCGCTTCCTACAGCGACGCAGCATACGAGGAACCGACCGACGAGCAGGGCGATGACATTCTCGATTCCTTCCTCGATGACGTTCATAACATGGAGGACAAATACGACGAAGGCGATCTTGAGATTTCCGAAGTCGTACCAGGTCAGGAATACGATTTTGAGGACTATGACATTTCCCTCGGCTCCGGCCGTCCGAAGGACATTCAGGATACCGCGATCAACGTAAGTGCCGATTCGAATATCATTGAAGAAGTTTTCGATACCGACGTGGAAGTCGGTCAGTTAGGAAAGGCAGCAAGTTCCGTTGCAAACCCGGATGCTACTTCCGAGGACCTCTCGAAAGCTCCGGTCCGTAAGCCGAGACCTGCAAGAAAGATTGACAACTACTCCGATATCGACGATTACGCCGGATTTGTTCCGGACTACTCTTTCGAAGACACCACGGAAGTTGAGGAAACTCCCGAGGAAGCCGCATACCGCGAGTTTACCGAGAAAGTTGCCGAACGTAAGAGAGCCATGGATCTCGCTGCTTCCCAGCAGAAATCCGAGCAGACCAGAAAAGCCAACCTCGAGTACAATCTCGATAAGAAGGGCAAGAAAGGCAAGATCGTATTTGAGGATTACGACGATCTTGACAGTTACGCAGGTTTCATTCCGGACTACAAGCCCAACACCGATAACGAGAAAGACTTCGAGTTCTACAAACCGCATACCGTTTCGAGTTACGCTAAGTACAAGAAGGGCAAGAAAGACACTTCCGACTCCTCACTCATGAACATGACGCATATGCGCGCCACCAACGCCGATGAGATTCGCAACGTCTTCATCGAAAAGATTCCGAACGGCATCAAGAATGTCATGGATCCTTCTCTCGTACGCTCCACCGGCTTCATCATTTCGATGAGCGGTAAGCAGCTCGCTCAGCTCTTCAACAGCTGGCTTCTTCTCAACATGACTTCCGGTTTCGTGAAGCAGTTTGAAAAGCACGGTGCTACGCTTGAAGAGAATGCCGAGAGCAAGATTGCCGGTATGAAGAACGTACTGACCAATACGTTCGGCGAATTAAACGAATCGTTCCTCGATTACGTTGTCCGCAGATACTATTCAAAATATCTGGAAGATTAAAGTTCCAATCAAAAAGGACCGGATTGCTCCGGTCCTTTTTTCATGCGATATTTTTTGGTATGCGGACGATATACTAAGCGAAAACTTCCATCAGTTCTTCCTTGGTCAGCTGCTTCAGAAGGTCCGCCTTCATATCGATAACCGAATCCGCAAGGCTCTGTTTCTTCTTCTGCAGACGGTAGATCTTCTCTTCGATCGTATCCTTTGAAAGAATCTTGATGACATGCACGTTCTTATGCTGGCCGATACGGTAAGCGCGGTCGGTTGCCTGCTCTTCCACGGCCGGATTCCACCAGGGATCCATATGGATAACGGTATCCGCGCCGATCAGGTTGAGACCGGTACCGCCGGCCTTCAGCGAGATCAGGAATACCGAACGCTCGCCGTCATTGAAACGCTTAACGGCCTGGTTACGCATGTCAATCTTCGTCTTACCTTCCAGTGAGAAGTACGGGATCTCCATCGTATCAAGCTGCTTGCGGATCAGTTCAAGCATCGATGTAAACTGCGAGAACACGAGCACTCTGTGACCGGAATTGAGCGCGTTCTGTAAAAGCTCGATCAGAAGATCCATCTTCGCGCTGTCGCCGTCATAGTTATCAAGAAACGTTGCCGGGTGGCAGCAGATCTGTCTGAGACGCATCAGAACGCTCAGAATCTGAATCTGATTGCGCTGGATGAATTCGTCATCATCGAGATTCAATTCGCCCTTGTAATGCTCAAGATAAGCCATGTAGAGCTTCTTCTGCTTCTCGGTAAGTTCAATGAGAATCTTCTCTTCGGTCTTATCCGGCAGCTCGTCGAGAACATCCTTCTTCATACGGCGCAGGATAAACGGACGGATACGAAGATTCAGCTGATGGAGCTTGTTCTCATCCTCATTGAGGATCGGCTTTTCGTATTCCGTGATGAACTTCGGATGATGGAACAGGTATCCGGGCATCAGGAAATCGAAGATCGACCAGATCTCGGAAAGTGAATTCTCAATGGGCGTACCGGTCAGGGCGAAATGCGTCTTCGCCTGCAGTTTCTTAACGTTCATTGCATTAAGCGACGTGGAATTCTTGATGTTCTGCGCCTCATCGATGATTACGGCGGCAAATGTCATATTCTTATAAAGCGACATGTCCCTGCGGAGCAGCGGATAAGACGTGATCAGGATACCGGTTGTCGCATGCGCGACAAGGCTGCTCCGTTCTTCGGGGATACCGCAGATAACGGTACACGGAAGACCCGGGGCGAAGTTCTCGATCTCGTCCTTCCAGTTGAACATCAGAGAAGAAGGACATATTACGATGGAAAGCGAATCCTTCGGAAGCGACGCAAGATACATAACCGACTGAAGCGTCTTACCTAGACCCATATCATCGGCAAGAATGCCGCCCATACCGAACGCTTCGAGGTTCTTCATCCAGTAATAGCCGACCTTCTGATACGGGCGCACATCGGCACGGATGATCTCGGGTATCGGATATTCCTTCGGGTTCTGGATCGAATCGGCAAATTCGCTGACCGCGTCGTCCACTTTGGCGTTATAACGGTCCGAAGAGAACAGATTCTTAAGGTAACCGGCCAGGTTACGCTCCACAACAAGCGTGGAATCCTTCATAGTCCGCACATTTCCGTTCAGGTTGCGGATCATCTCAAGGGAATCCTCGAGTTCAGGAGAGTCTAAAAGCAGGAAGTCGCCGTCCTTCAAGCGGTAATACGGCTTCTTCATCTGTACGGAGATCAGAAGGTCTCTGAGTTCCTGCTTCGGGATGTCCTCCATATTGATATCGAGCGACAGGAAATCCTCACCCGAATTCATATGTAGGCCGTACGAAACCTTCTTACCGTTACGGATCTTAAGCGAACGGAACGAATCCGAGAAGAACATGTCGCAGAGCTCCGGCAGACGTCCGCGGTCGCCGCTTAAGAAGCTGAACAGCGCGTCGTCATCGCAGAGCAGATAATAACCGTTATGCTTCTCAAATCCGAAGATTTCGAGTTCTTCCTTAATGGTGCTCTCCTTTTCCTTATCACGGACAAGGATATAGCCGTGAATATCAGGATCGGAGAAACTGTTAAACGTATATTCCCCATAGGAGAAACGAAGCTCGGCGCTGATGTTGCCGTGCACATAATCAAGATACAGTGAAGCCTTCAGCGGATAGGTCAGATAAAACTCCCTGAGATGCTCCGGAATCTCGATATTCATCGTATCGTTCAGACGCGGAAGCACGTCGTTTAGGAACCGCTTCGCGTAATCATCACGGAATACGAGCTGCGGATTGTCCTTCGAAAGCGAATTGTAAATCGGCAGATAATTTCTTGTAAATGTATTATCAGGCCGGTAGATCGCGGAATTGTAATAGAGAAGGTCTCCGTCAGCCGTCAGCGGGAATACGCGTCCGTTCTCACCATACGAGATTACGACGCAGTCGTCCATCGCGTCGATATCAAAGGAAATCACGGGATTGTCCTCGACATAGCGGATGTTCTCAAGCGTCCGGTTCTCCGAAAGCGTTAAGGAAAATGCCTCGTTCTTGATGATATGAAGCACATTCATAAAAAGCCGCTTATTGAGGCGGATATCGTTCTTCTGGAATACCGATGCCTCTCCGGTAATGCCGTACTGTTCCTCCATCGAAAGGATATCGATCAGGTACATGATGAGCCGGTTCGATGTAGCGTCCATTTCGGTTAACGTACCGCGGTACTTAAAGTCCTTGCCGAGGATAAATGTCTGGTTATCGCGGATGCTCTCAAGCACCTTCTTAACGTTCTGCACTTTATACGGGCGCTCGTCTCCCATCGAAATACGCAGGATCACATGGTCCTTCTCGTTACGGAGCATGCCCTTATAGGTAAAGTAAGGAATAACATGACAGATTTCATTCTTAACAAAGGAATCTTCGAGTTCGGTATAATAATTGAGAATCTGCGCGGAACGAAGGTCCTGCGGGTCCGACTCCGCTCCCATCTGCGGCTTATGCTGCAGGTGATACAGGAAAAGCAGGGACGCGATGACATGCTTACAGGCCCCGGAATGATTGATATTCGCGGAGCAGTTGCAGCTGAACGCACAGCTTTTCTCGTCCATGGATACATTGACCGTATAGATATAGTTACCTTTTACGGCAAAGCGGTACGCAGTCTTGTCCTTATTCGACTCCGCACTGATAACACGGCCGTTTTTATAGTACAAAAAGCCGTCCGTGTAAGAGGTTTCATCCAATGACAGATCCCGGATATAACGTTTTGAAAGATTCATACAAGCGATTCCTTTCCATTTACCGTACAGATTATTATAGCACGATAAAAAAGAAAAGGCAACCAGTCCGGCGTGTGAAAATGTAACGAAAAAAGCAGATGACATAACGTCATCTGCTTAAAAATCCAACAACTCATTACCCTCACGACGGCTTTCCGGTACACTTCCGGCGGAACCGCAATGTTTTAAGGGCTCTACACCCCGATCGTTGCCTCCGCTTCCTCGCGGAACTCTTCCACCTTTTCGGTGCTGATGATCGGAAGCTCCTCTAAAGAGCTTACGCCGAAGCTTCGAAGGAAATCATCGGTCGTTCCGAAAAGAATCGGTCGCCCTGGTGCGTCGAGACGGCCGAGCTCGCACACAAGATGGTAATCCATCAGCGTATTGATCGCGTAATCGCAGCGCACGCCGCGGATGCTCTCGACTTCCATTCTTGTTACCGGCTGCTTGTAGGCAATGATCGAAAGCGTCTCTAAAAGCGTATCGGTCAGCACGTGTTTCTCCGGCACGTGACACAGCTTGATGAGCGTCTCATAATGGGAAACCTTCGTACACATCTGGTATTTGTCCCCGAGACGGCTGATCATGATGCCGTGGGCATTGTCATCGTATGACGCGGTCAGCTCCGCCATCAGTTCATGCAGTTCCTCAACCGGAATCTCCAGCGCGGCAGCCATCCGCTCCGCCTCAACGGCATTGCCCATCGTAAAAAGAATTGCCTCAAGAGCGGCTTTCTTCTCTTCTCTATCCACAATAAACTCCTATGAAAAGGCTTCGATCGGAACAACGTCCGAAGCCAGATATTCCACTTCGATATCGTCAAAAAGACCCGCCTGACGGATGCATACGCGGCCCATATGGATCAGCTCGAGAATGCCGAGGAATGTAACGATCAGTTCAATCTTATCGACTGCCTTGCCGAGCAGTCTGCGGAAGCTGAACTTGCGGTGCGACAGGCCGTATTCCTGGATGGCCATCACCTTTTCCTTAAAGTTGACCTCTTCCTTCTCGATCTTTCCGAAACGGCTGCGGATCGGGTCAATCTTGTCGGTCTGGCGCTTCATGATATCACGGAAAATGTCATGCAGCTTGTTGAGCGTCATATCGCCGACAACTTCCTCCGCGGAAATCTCCTCGCGGAAATCGGCCACTTCCTTCGGAAGTGTCTCCTTCTTATAGAGGTGCTTGGAAGCGTCAATGCGGCGGTCTTTAAGCTCCGTAGCGGCATACTTATACATCTTGTATTCGAGCAGTTTCTCGACGAGTTCGGTACGGGGATCGACTTCCTCTTCGTTCTCCGTAACAGGCGCCGGCAGTAACATCTGCGACTTGATCCGAAGAAGCGTTGCCGCCATAACGAGGAACTCGCTCATGTTATCCATCGGATACTGCTTCAGCTCATTGAGAACTTCCATATACTGGTCGGTAATCATGGCAATCGGAATGTCATATATGTTGACCTTGTTCTTTTCAATCAGCTGCAGAAGCAGATCCAGCGGGCCTTCAAATGCTTCGAGTTTAAACGAAAGATCCATGCTTACCTCCTTGTCTCAATGTTATTTCTTACAATGAACAATCATCAGCTCGGGCTTATTGTTGAACCGGAACCGGATCGTATGTCCTCCGAGTCCTCTCGATACGAACATCGTACTCTTACCGCGTTCGAACTTTCCGGCGTCGTACTTCGGGAAGAATCTCCACTGCGGCGAGATCAGTCCGCCGAGAAACGGAAGTCTTATGATGCCGCCGTGCAGGTGACCGGCAAATACGATGTCAAACCCGCCCTCTTCATAAACCGGGAACCATACCGGATTGTGGCACAGTACAAACCGTATGCCGTCCGGAACGTTCGGTATGCAGTTATGCACGTCCCTTATCGTAAGTCCGTGCATCCGCAGGCCCTTTTTATAGCAGCCGAACGGAATGGTAAGCCCTCCGAAATATACATGATCGGAATATTCAGCAAACGTATTGTCCAGATAAATGATTCCGAGCTTTTTCAAAGCCTCGAGGTACTTCGCGTATCGCTCCGGATCGCGTTTTCGGTACTTCTCTTCGTGGTTCCCGACCGAGTAATATACCGGAATCCCGAGTTCGGAAACATCCTTCAGAAAAGTATACGCGGCGCGGTTCTTCTTACTTGCGTTCGTCACGAGATCGCCGGGGATCACAATGACATCCGGCTGTTCGGAACGGATTGCCTCAAGCAACTTCTCGTTCCGTGTTCCGTGCAGCGTATTGTGCAGATCGGAAACAACCGCTATCTTTTCAGGGACCTTCGCGGAATAAGGGTTGCCGGAAAAGTCCGCTTCATAATGTTCCGTTACGAAGGATCGCAAGATACAGTACCTCCTCTAACAGATACATTATAGACGAAAAGACAGCGGTTGTCAACAAAATCTATGGTTATTCGGTTGTCTATGCACTAATTCTTGTGGTTTAATCCACAATATCCTGTGTTACAGCGTATGAAATCCTTCCGTATCCACAAACCCATATATTGTGGTCAGTTTCGCTGCGGGCTTATCGGAAAGCGTGTAAGCGTTATGGTAAAGCCGTTCCGCGTCATCGAGAACGGACTCCTTATTCGTAAAAAGTACCGCAAGCGTATCGCCTTTCTTAAAGGTGTCACCGACCTTACAGTAGTTATGGATGCCGGCGCTCATATCGATCGGCGCGTTCTTCGTTTCACGGCCCGCGCCGAGGATCACGGATACTCTTCCGATCCGCTCCGCGTCGACCGAAGCAATCGTTCCGTCGGCCTTTGCCTTTACCGTTCTTTGGAATCGGGCCTTTTCAAAGCGACCGGTATCTTCGATAAAGCTTCCATCTCCGCCCTGCGCTTCGACAAATGCAAGGAACTTCCTATAAGCGGAGCCGTCTTTAATAACGCCCTTGAGCATTTCCTTTGCCTTCGTCAGGTCGTCTGCTTTTCCGCAGCCGACAAGCATCAATCCGGCAATAACAAGGCAGGCTTCGCTGAGGTCCTCCTCGGCCTCGCCCTTAAGCGCCTGAACGGCTTCAATCACCTCAAGTGAATTGCCGACGCTCTGACCGAGCACCTGGTTCATATCCGAGATAACGGCATATACCTTCCTGCCGGCAACGGTACCGATCTGCACCATTACTTCGGCAAGCTTCTTCGCGTCCTCAAGCGTCTTCATAAAGGCGCCGCTTCCGACCGTAACGTCGAGAACGATCACATCGGAGCCGGAGGCCAGTTTCTTACTCATAATACTGGAAGCAATCAGGGAAATGTTATCTACGGTCGCCGTAACGTCACGAAGCGCGTAAAGCTTCTTATCCGCAGGCGCAAGATCCGCCGTCTGACCGACAATGGCAAGTCCCATGCGCTTCACATTTTCAAGGAAGCGTTCGTTACTGATATCGGTACGGAACCCCGGAATACTCTCGAGCTTATCGATCGTACCGCCGGTATGGCCGAGTCCGCGGCCGGACATCTTCGCTATGGGAACGCCGAGTGCGGCAACCATAGGCCCAACGATCAACGAAACCTTATCGCCGACACCGCCCGTACTGTGTTTATCGGCTTTCAAACCGGGAATTGATGAAAGGTCCATGACCGAACCGCTGTCGCGCATGCAGAGTGTCAGCGTGGACGTCTCGCGGATGTTCATTCCCTTCAGGCAGATTGCCATCAAAAGCGCGGAAACCTGGTAATCCGGAATGCTTCCTTCCGTAAATCCGGAAACGACATACGCAATCTCCCCGTCCGTCAGTTCCTCGCCGTGTTTCTTCTTTGTGATGATATCATACATATTCATGACAGGTCCTCCCGCGAAGCAGAATTATTCACCTAAAATCATTACAAAAAAGGCCTTCCCTCGATGGGAAGGCCTGTAAAAAGTATAAACGATAGCAAAATGTTATGCAAGTCATTTCTTGTTGCCGCCGAGCTCCTGGCTCTTAGCATAACAGGCGTCGGTCGCCTTCATAACGGCATTGCGGAAGCCTGCTTCCTCGAGTGCCGCAACCGCAGCGATCGTCGTTCCGCCGGGGCTGCAGACATTGTCCTTAAGCTTTCCGGGATGCTCTCCGGTCTCCAGTACCATCTTGGCCGCGCCGAGCACGGTCTGTGCCGCAAGAACATAGGCGGTATCGCGCTGGATACCGTATTTTACAACGGAATCCGCAAGCGCTTCGATAAACATGTAAACATAAGCGGGCGAGCTTCCGTTCGCGCATACGGCAGCGCTCATCAGTTTCTCGGGAAGCGTTACCATCCGGCCGAAGGAACATACGAGGGTCTCGACAAATTTGGCTTCGGCGGAATCCTCATCACAGCCGGAAAGGCTGCGGCAGGTCATACCTTCGGAAACCATCGCGGGCGTATTGGGCATCAGACGGATGATCGGTGCCTCGGTACCGATGGCCGCACGGATCGTATCGGTCGAAATACCGGCCATGATCGTGATGAAACGGTTGTCCGCGGTAATATGCGGCGCGATAGCTTCAAATACCACCGGAGCCACCTGCGGCTTAACCGCGAAAAGGATGTAGCGGCAGTCCTTAACGAGCTCCGCTTCGCTCTCATATCGTTTGGAAGCCGTAAGATTGCTTACGTATTCCGCGCGCTCATTGCTCTTCTCAAAGAAACCGGTCTCCTCCGCGCCAAGGAGCTTAACAGCCGCCTTGATGAACGGAAGTCCCATATTGCCGGCTCCGAAAAAACCTATCGTTCTCATAATGTACCCCCTTCTTATTTCTCTAATCAAACTTCAGTCAAAATCAGACTCGAACGAATTACTCCAGAACCTTCAGGAAGGACTCAATACGGTCCAGGCCTTTCTTGATCTGCTCAAGGCCGATCGCGTAGGAAAGACGGATGTGGTCCGGCGCGCCGAAATCCGCACACGGAATAACCGCCGTATTGTAATCATCGATCAGAATTCTCGCGAACTCCGCGCAGGTCTCGATCTTCTTGCCCTTATAGGACATATTAAGAGCCTCGGAGATGTCGACAAATGTGTAGAATGCGCCGTTCGGACGGATCGCGCTGACATGCGGCATCGCGTTGATACGGTCGCACATGTATACACGTCTGCGGTCGAACTGCTCACGCATCATCGGAACGGAATCCTGCGGTCCGGTAAGCGCTTCATAGGAAGCCTTCTGCGCGATGGAGTTCGGGTTGCTGGTCTGATGGCTCTGAATACCCGCCATAACCTTTGCAACATTAAGAGGAGCGCCGGTGTAGCCGATTCTCCAGCCTGTCATCGAATAACTCTTCGCCATACCGTTACAGGTAATCGTATGTTTGAAGATATCCTCGCCGAGGGAACCGATGCTGACAACCTCGGTGTTGTCGTAAGTAAGATACTCATAAATCTCATCGGAGATAACATAGATATCCTTCTCAACGATGACCTTCGCGAGTGCGGTCAGTTCCTCTTTCGAGTAAACCATACCGGTCGGATTGCTCGGGGAATTGAGGACAAATGCCTTTGTCTTCTCGTTGCAGGCCGCTGCGAGCTTCTCCGCCGTAATCTTATACTCATCGGCAGCACCGCAGTTAACGAATACCGGAACGCCGCCTGCAAGCTTCACGATCTCGGGATAGCTGAGCCAGAAAGGCGCCGGAATGATCACTTCATCGCCCGGGTTGATAATGGCTTCGAATATATTGGTAAGAGCATGCTTTCCTCCGTTGCTGATGATAACCTGCTCGGGCTCGTAAGGAAGCTTGTTCACCTTCTTGAACTTGTCGCTTACCGCCTTACGGAGTTCCGGAGTACCTGCCGCTGCGGTATACTTTGTGAAGCCGGTTTCAATCGCGTCGATTGCGGCACGGCAGATGTTATCCGGCGTAGCAAAGTCGGGTTCGCCGGCGCCGAAGCCGACAACATCGATACCCGATGCACGAAGTTCTTTCGCCTTTGCCGTAATGGCAAGCGTAGAGGAAGGTTTCACGGAAAGTCCCTTTTTCGACAACTCTAAAGACATAGCTCTTAATCTCCTGCGTTTTCTTAGATTGTATACATGTCTACAATCAATTCAGTATTATATACGAAAGGCCCGTAAAAAACAAGCGCAAAAATGCAACATTTTTCTTAAGGAATACCGCCCCTATGCGGCAAATTGCATAGTGACCCGAAGAAACAGAAAACGGGCCGTTTGAAACGACCCGTTCTCACATCTCTTATTTTGCATAATCCGTGACTCTGGACTCCCGGATGATATTGATCTTAATCTGACCGGGATATTCAAGCTCTGACTCGATCTTCTTGGAAAGATCTCTGGCCATAAGCACCATATCGTCATCGCTGACCTGCTCGGGAACAACCATGACGCGGACCTCACGGCCTGCCTGAATTGCGAAAGATTTATCGACTCCTTTAAAGCTGTTTGCAATATCTTCTAACTGTTTTAATCTGTTGGTGTAGGTATCAAGCGTCTCTCTTCTTGCACCCGGACGGGCTGCGCTGATTGTATCGGCAGCCTGAACAATGCAGGCGATCAAAGACTTAAACTCTTCATCCCCGTGATGTGCGGCAACGGCATTGATGATGATCGGGCTTTCCTTGTATTTCTTACAAATGTCAACACCGATCTGTACGTGGGTTCCTTCCATCTCATGGTCAACGGCCTTACCGATATCATGAAGAAGTCCCGCACGTTTTGCAAGACGTACGTCCGCTCCCATCTCGCCGGCAAGAAGACCGGAAAGAATGGATACTTCGATGGAATGCTTCAACGCATTCTGACCGTAGCTCGTACGATATTTCATACGGCCGAGCAAACGGACAATCTCGGGATGCAGGCCGTGAACGCCGGTCTTAAGGACAGCCGCTTCGCCTTCCTCCCGAATGATGTTCTCCACTTCTCTTTGAGCCTTGTCAACCATTTCCTCAATGCGGGCCGGATGAATACGACCGTCCACAATGAGTTTTTCGAGAGCGATCCGCGCGATCTCACGGCGGATCGGATCAAACCCGGACAGGATAACCGCCTCGGGCGTATCATCTATGATCAATTCAATCCCGGTAAGGGTCTCAATGGTACGGATGTTCCGACCTTCCCGACCGATGATACGACCTTTCATCTCATCATTCGGAAGCTGTACAACCGAAATGGCCGCTTCCGATACATGGTCCGCCGCGCACTTCTGGATGGCACCTACGATAAGCTCCTTGGCCTTCTTATCGGCAGTGAGCTTAGCCTCGGCTTCCATCTCCTTGATCATGACAGCGGTGTCATGCTTCACATCATTTTTTACAGTTTCAAGCAGATATTCTTTAGCTTTATCAGAGGTAAGTCCCGAGATTCTTTCTAGCTCCTGAATCTGACGTTCACGGAACGAGTCTGCCTCTGCGATTTTGGCATCGAGTTCCGATTCCTTTTGATTCATCCGTGCTTCTTTCTTCTCAAGAACTTCAATCTTTCGGTCCAGATTCTCTTCTTTCTGAGTGACACGTCTTTCATAAGACTGTACCTCAGCTCTGCGTTCCTTGATCTCTCTGTCAAGTTCGTTCTTCGCCTTAAGATTCTCTTCCTTCGCCTGAAGGAGAGCTTCTTTTCTGGTGGATTCCGCAGTTTTCACTGCTTCCTTCTGCGCCTTATCAAGAATATCCTTAGCCTGCTTTTCGGCAGAACCTACGGTTTCTTCATAATGTTTTTCACAGCTTTTCTTCGTGGCATTCTTCGTGAAAATGAATACTAAAATGCCAACCACCAGGGCCGCAACTACGACAGCAAGGATTGCAAATTCAAGAGCAATCTCGCCCATAGAGCACCTCCGATATATTAAATTTTCAAATTGCAAAATTCAACACATATATCTTATATGAAAAGCATGGAATTGTCAACACATAAATTCTACAAAAATAGAATGCTTAAAGGGGTAAATGTGCCGTATTACGGGACTCTCTCATCCCACTTCGGTCGTATACTTAAAGAGGAACGATTCTACCGCCATATGCTCTTCGAGGTCGCCGGATTTCACGCGTTTTTCCATGTTGTTTCCGTCCTCGACCGCCTGCAGCACCTTTGCGTAAGACCAGCTCTTTCTGCGGCGAAGATACTTCTTAACGGCAAAAGGACGCAGATTCAGTTTTACCGCGATCTCGTCCGCGGACATGCCTGCATCCGCAAAGCAGAGAGACTTATAGAAATTATAGAAATTGTTGGTAAGCATATAAAGAATACGGAGCGGCTTCTCCTGCGCGGCAAGCATCTCCGAATATAACGCGACGGCTTTCCCACGCTCATTATTTACGATTGCGTCCATCATCGCGAAGATCTGTCCTTCCGGAATCGGAAAGGCGCATTTAATGATATCTTCACGCTTTACGACACCCGAACCCTGACAATACGCGGTGAGTTTCTCCATTTCGGTTGTTAGACGGTTCATATCCGTGCCGACTCGTTCCGTAAGAAAATCCGCGTCCGAAGCGGTAATGCCGAGACCCTGCTTTTTAAAGAACGAACCGATGAAAAGGCGCAGATCCTCATCGGACATACCGTTGATCTCGCAGACATAGCCGTACTCTTTCACCGCCTTATACATTTCTGAAGACTTTTCCACCTCGGATTCCACGAAAAGGATAACGGTTGTCGGCGGTATCTCGGGAATAAAAGAGGCAAAATCGCATTTGCCTTTAAACCAGCCGCTGTCCTTAACCGAAATAAGCCTTTTTTCAGCGAAAAAAGGCACAGTCTCAGCAACCGATCTGACTTCGTTCACATCGATTCCCGCATTCCGGTATTGATTGAAATTCATGGAGTCGCCATCCCCGGCAATGGCATTGACCAGCTTGGATTCATTGAGCTGGATCAGATATTTTTCCTTGCCGAATAAAAGGTAGCAGGAGGCAAATGTACCGTTTTTGATATGTTCCCGGATTGTTTTCACATTTCCCTCCGCCCCGGCTCGGACCGGTCAATCTGACATAAGACGGCGCTTATACGAACAGTACGCCGATAAAAAGAAGCAAACCGATAGCGCCCATGATAATGAGCTGCTTTCCGTGCGGCTTCGGCCACGGAATATTAAAAATGAACAGGAAAGCCGCAAGAAGCTCGAATCCGCAGTAAACGAACGCGCGGTAATCCGGCACCAGGGATCCGATAATGAATGCAACCGGTACCATAACGGCCGAACCGGTAATCGGAAGGCCCTGATAACACTTACGTCTCTCGGAAGTCGTTGCCTGGCGCTCCTCTTCCATAACATTAAAATAGGCGAGACGGATCAGACCGCACAGTGCGAGAAAGAAGCCGCAGGTAAAGCCGATCCACCGGTTTTCGGAACCCTCAAACAGAAAGATACCGAATATTGCCGGCGTAAAACCGAAGCAGCAGATGTCGCACAGGCTGTCGATCTGAATACCGAACTTCTTCGCCTGGTCAGACCGCTGGAACATTCTCGCAATCGTTCCGTCCAGCATATCGCAGGCACCCGCAAGCAGGATAAAAAAGATTCCCGCTTTGAAGTTGCCTTCATAACTGTAGTATAAACCGATAAACGCACTTACAAGCCCAAGATAAGTTAAAACCACCGATGGATTGTAAAAGCCTACAAAACGCTTCTTCTCCATACCAATCATTCTCCCATACGCGAAATCGTCACTCTTCTGACGCAATAACAGTATAGTAAAAATATGCCTTTTTGTCAAACCTTTAAGGGTGCATATAGGCTGTTTTTGCGTGTCCTTTCCGAATGGTTGTAATGACTGCGCCGTTTTCATTCGTAATAAGGCATATACCGCTGTATTTTCGAAGTCCGGCTGTCACTTCGTTAGACGGATGCCCGTAATTGTTTCTCCCGACGGATATTACCGAAACATCCGGCCGGTTCTTCTCGTAAAATCCCTCGTCAAACGAATAGATACTTCCGTGATGCGGCACCTTGATCAGGTATGGATTAGGGCCGGTTTCGTCTTTTAATCCCTGCAGGATTCCTTCGGATATATCTCCGAGGTAGAGGAAGCGGAACCCTTCTATCATCACTTCCAACAGCTGACAGCGGTCGTTGGCGTCATCGGAAGCATCCGCCGGATTATGAAGAATAAGTATGGTTATGTCATTAATCCGTAAGGAATCCCCCGGATATGTATAGGTTACCGGCACCGTTTTTCTCGCTTCCGAATCACCTCCGACCGTACGCATATCCGTTCCGTCTGAATTCCTTCCCGCTTCGTCAAAGTCATTCACAGCGCACCTCACAGCCGGTTTGAGAAGTTCCGCTATGCCGTCATAAGTCCTGTCGACAAATACCCCCTTCAGATTTCCGAACACGTCCGGACAGTTTCGGATTCCGTTAATATGGTCTTCATCGGTATGCGACAGGAACAGATAATCCGCCTTCCCATACCCGTAATACTGCAGAAACGGCTTCAGTATCTTCTCACCGACCTCAGCTTTCGAAAGGCTTCCGCAGTCGATAACAATCACAGTATTCCCGCTCATAATGACGCTGCAGTCACCCTGTCCGACACTCAGATTTGCCGTTCTCGTAAAGCCGTAATGAATCGGGACAAATACGACCCATAACGGCAGCAGGAACAGCCATACCTTTCGCGTGCTCCGTCGGTCAAGCCAGAGGATTACACCGAACAGAACGACAAATAAAATAATACGCATGATACTCTGATGCCCGAGCGGCAATGTCATCACACGGATCCGTCCGAACAGTGTAAGAGCACCCTCAAATACCCGGATCAGATAATACACCGGTCCCGCAAAGAAGAACCCTGCCGGAAGCAGTGCGAACGAAGCAGCAACCGCGAGGAAACTCAGGATAAACATCAATTCTATCACGGATAAAAGAACAAGATTCAGAAGAATCCCGCATGGAGCGAACGTATAAAACTGCTGCAGCTGTATCGGCAGAAGCCCGATCTGAAGAACCGTAGAAGTTCTCAAAATCTTCAGCATTTTCGATGCTTTCCTCTCCGTCACATCTCTCCGCATTTCGGAAAATGCAAGCAGATACCCCGCAGCGAAAGAAAGCTCGAAAGACAGGTTTGTCAAAGCATACGGTTTCAGGAATAGAAAGATGACCAGAAGAAAAGAATTCGCGCTGATCCGGTCGAAAGTTCGTTTCAGCCGGCCCGCGAAGAAGGAAATCAGAAAGGTAAAGACGGCTCGGATACAGGAAATGCGGAAACCGCAAAGAAAGCCGTAAAGAATTAAAACGGCAAGCGTCATTCGGTCCGCGTATTTCCTGTCGAAAAAACATAACCAGAAGGCAAGCAGCAGATTACCGAGAAGCCCGACGTGCAGTCCGCTGACTGTCAGAATATGCGCGAGTCCGAACTGCTCGTAGAGACTCTTCCGTTCCTCTCCCATTTGTCCCTTATCCCCGAGAAGAAGTGCTGCGGGAAGCCCGGATGTGTTATCCGGAAAGAGAATACCGATCCGCTCTGCAACCTTACTTCGAACTGCGGAAACGGTCCTTCGGAATAAACCGGGAGGTTTCGTAACGCGGATTTCTCCCGCGTTCACCTGAAAGAGGCTTCTGACGGAAGAATAATAGCTCTTCGCATCAAATTGCCCCGGGTTATCCGGACCTGCGTACGCTTCTACTGTCCCTTCAACAATGATCCGGCTGTACGTTTCCGGTATTTCCTCGGTGGAAACCGTAACAAAGAATGAATAAAAGGGGTTCACGGAATAGCTGCCGGAGCCGAAATCGTAACGCTCAATCCGCATCAGAAAGCCGTAATCATAGACCTCCTTCACCACTCCCGACAGAGCGATTGCGGTTCCACTGTCCGCAGTAATCGGCATGCAGCTTCTTTTACAGCAAAAACCTGTAAACCCGCCGAGGAAAACGCCGAGAATTAAGTAAAAACATAACGATTTACGAACTCTGAAAAGAATCAGACTGAGTAAAAGAACCAGAGAAAGAATCAGAGGAACGGAAACAGAATAAAGAAAGATGCATATTCCGGCCGGCATGCCTGCCGCGGTCCACAATAAAGGCCGTTTCATCGGACGCACACGAGGTCCCTGATCTCCGCAAAGACCGATCCTTTGATGCCGGATATTTCATTTAACTGATCGATTGAGGTAAAGCGTCCCGCCTTTTCGCGGTATTTGATAATATCGCCGGCACGTTTCTCGCCGATACCCGGAAGTTCCATCAGCATCGCCGCGGTCGCCGCATTCAGATCCAGCCTTCCGAGATTATCATAGGCGTTGTCCGCGTCCGGATACGGCATACTTTCATCGGGCTTCGGTACATAGATGCGCTGCCCGTCATAGACGTAAGCCGCAAGATTCCAGTAAGTGCGGTCCGCCTCATCAGTAAAGCCTCCCGCGAGTCGTATCGCGTCATCGACGCGCGAGCCTTGCTTCAGGTAGACGATTCCTGCTTCTTGGACCTGCCCGCAAACGAAGACACCAAATTCCTGATCTTCAGCGCTACCATCGCCAGACTGATCACCTTCCACAGAAATCCGAAGATTCTCCGAATCAGTGACTTTTTCTTCTTGGGCTTCTCCGCCTTGTCGTTTTTCTTTGACATACTTAAATATCTCCCCGTTACCGTATTGTCTGACCGTAAAAACAATTCCGCTGATTACGGCCATAGCCGCCAGCGCGGCATACATGATTTTCTTCTTCAATGGTATATTCCTTTCCGGAAATACCATCCGCACACACATTTATTGTAACCGAAACCGAGGATGCAGACAAGAGGGTTTCTTCGGAAATCATTCGAATTCCGATTGCGAAGTGATAAGTTTCACACAAAAAAGACCCGGCGTATTGATATGTACCCAGAATTCTGGACACATTATCTATGATCAACCGAAACACATGGATGCTTCCCTGTATCTTGCAGGGGGCATCCATTTTGTTTTCGCTTGGATCCGCTCGTTATTGTAGTAATCTATGTATTCTTTCAGGG
>JAGADM010000175.1 GCA_017613595.1 Lachnospiraceae bacterium
ACATTTGCCAAGTACTCTTTGGAGGCGTCTGCAGACGAACTCCTTTCGGGCTCTTATGCCCATCTTCTCTCCGCCCCGGCGCCGGTTGACATTCCGCATGACTGGCTGATCGGACAGGTGAACAATCTTTATGAGGACAGCATCGGCTGCTACCGGAAGCATTTTACGGTTCCGACGGCAGACCATGCGCCCGAAAAATCCCGCTTCTTTCTTCGGTTTGAAGGCGTCTATATGGACTCGCGCTGCTACATTAACGGGCGCGAGGTTTTCGCATGGCCTTACGGCTATACGACCTTTGAATTTGAGATTACTCCGTATCTGATTAACGGCGATAACGAGCTTGTTGTCACGGTCACCTATCAAAGCCCGAACACCCGCTGGTATTCGGGCGCAGGCATCTATCGGAATGTGTGGCTCCTCGGCCGATGCGGCACCTATCTCGTTTCGGACGGCATCTATGCGTCTGCGGAGCCGGCGTGCGAGGCGATGGATGAAAACGGCGTCTTTCCGGGCGAAAACCAAGTTACGATTGATACGGAAATTGCAGGCGATTATGCAGACGAAGTGCTGCTTCGGCAGACGCTAAGGGATGCCGACGGACAGGTTGTTGCGGCCGACGAGGCGGCGGTTCTGGTTTCCGAGGGGCAACCTGACGGCAATCGGTCTATGTCTCAGGGACTTCAATCCGATGCTGTTGCCGCGGCCTGTGCCGAAGGGAAGCCTTCCGGCGCGCGGTTCTTCAACGTACATTCGCAGACGCTCTCCGTTTCGGATGCCCATGCCTGGGATATCACCTCTCCCGTTTTATATGAACTGACTACCGAACTGCTCCTTCCCGGAGGCGGCACGGAGGCAGCGGTTCTGCTTGATTCTTATACACAAAAGATTGGCTTCCGTTCGGTGCGCTTAGACCCCAGTCAGGGCTTTTATCTGAACGGACGGCATGTAAAACTGAAAGGTGCCTGCATGCACCATGACCTTGGTGCGCTAGGCGCCGCCGTTAACAAGACAGCGACAAAACGGCAATTGCTTTCCCTTCTTTCGATGGGCTGTAACGCCGTTAGGACCTCTCACAATCCGCCCTCTTTTGAATTCATGGATCTTTGCGACGAGCTCGGCATTCTCGTGGATTCCGAGGCGTTCGACATGTGGGAACTTCATAAGACCGAATATGACTACTCACGCTTTTTTAAAGACCATTGGAAAGCGGATGTCAGATCGTGGATTCGCCGCGACCGGAATCACCCTTCCGTCTTCTTCTGGAGCATCGGAAACGAGATTTATGATACGCACGGCGGGGACGGACTCCGCATCACGAAGGAACTCCGTGACGCTGTCCGGGAACTTGATTACCGTCATCATGCCTTTGTCACCATCGGCTCGAACTATGTCGCCTGGGACGGTGCGCAGCAATGCGCGGACGAACTTGAGGCGTCCGGCTACAACTATCTTGAGCGGCTTTACGACGGGCATCATAATAAGTATCCGCACTGGTGCATCTACGGAAGCGAAACGAGTTCGACGGTACAGAGCCGGGGCGTGTACCATTTTCCTGCGGACGTAAGACTGCTGACGTTCGCGGACATGCAGTGCTCTTCGCTTTCGAACTGCTCAACGAACTGGGGCGCAAAGAATCCGACCGTCGTCATCACGGGCGACCGCGACACCAGTTTCAGTCTCGGCCAGTTCATCTGGACCGGCTGGGACTATATCGGCGAGCCGACACCCTACCACACGAAGAATTCGTACTTCGGCCAGTGCGATACCGCGGGCTTTCCGAAGGACTCCTATTACATCTATCAGGCAGGCTGGACCGACGCCAAGACACACCCTATGGTGCACATCGTGCCGTATTGGGATTTCAATGTCGGGCAAATGATCGACGTCCAGGTGTTCTCGAACTGCCCGAAGGTGGAACTTTTTAAGGACGGCGTTTCCCTCGGCACGCGCGATATCGACCCGATTCACGGCAAAGAACTGCACGGCTCGTGGCTGGTTCCGTATGCTCCGGGCGAATTGTACGCGGTTGCTTATGACGCCGCAGGCAATATTGCCGCAACCGACCGGCAATGTTCCTTCAAAGACCCCGCAGAAATCATTTTAACGCCCGATAAGCGCGTTTTACAGGCAGACGGCGAGGATATGACCTTCCTAACCGTTACGCTCAATGATGCGGACGGCAGGCCCGTTCACAACGCCCGTAACCGCATGAATATTACCGTTAGCGGCGCTGCCCGCCTTGTCGGCCTTGATAACGGCGATTCGACCGATTACGACGAATACAAAGGCACTTCGCGGAGACTGTTCTCCGGGAAGCTTCTTCTGATGCTCATGGCCCGCAAGGAGCCCGGAGAGATAACCGTGAAAGTTACATCCGCAGGTCTCCCGGATGCAGAGCTTAAACTGCAGGTGGTGACGCCCTCTTACGGCAAATGCTCCGCTTCCGCCGGTTCCGATGCGGTTTTCAACAGTACCGGAAATGCATCAGATTGTTCCGCTGTCTGCGCTTCCTTCGAGAACTCGCCCCGGATTACCGATCCGGCCGTTCTTAACGAGGTTCCGGTTCGTAAGATTGCGCTGACGATTTCCCGCCCCGATTCGGATTCGATTTCCGGGAAACTTTCCGCTCCTGCCGTCCTCACCCCGGACTGCCGGGAACTGGTTGTGAGCGCGGAACTCTTCCCCGCCAATACGACGTTCCGCGATATTACATTCCGCGTTCTCACGAAGGACGGTATCGATTCCGCCGCAATCCGCGTTACGCCCCGAGAGGACGGGCGCTCTGCTTTGGTTACGGCGCTCGGCGATGAGGAAACCTGTTACCTGTACGCATTTGCGGCAAATGGGAAGCCGCACGCCGACGTCATCTCCTCTTTGGAACTTCAAAGCGAAGGTCTCGGCCGCGCAACGGTCGATCCGTACGCATTTGTCAACGCGATCCGTTATAACGCAAGCAATCAAAAACCCACGCTCAGCTTCGACGGCGGGGCATTTACCGCGGACGAACCAACGTGGGTAAGATATGACAATATTGATTTCGGCGATTACGGTTCCAACACGATTACGATTCCGATCTTTTCGTTCTCGGATGTTGTTCCGATTGAAGTCTGGGAAGGAACTCCCGGCGAAGGCGAACTGCTCTTCCGCGGACAATACGAAGCGAAAAGCATATACAACACGTATCAATCCAATACCTTTAAGCTTTCCAAACGCCTTCGCGGCGTGACAAGTCTTTCGATTCTCGTGCCGTTTAAACTGTCGCTGCACGGGTTCGTCTTCACGCACATCGATAAGGCATGGGCTGAAATCGGCGTAACCGAGCTTGTTCACGCAAGCGGCGATGCATACCGGATAGAAAAGGACGGCATCTGCGGCATCTCCAATAACGTCGATCTCGGGTTTGGCCCGTTCGATTTCGGAGAGCGGGGCGCCCGTTCGATCACCGTTACCGGCCGTTCGCATGCCCCGCAGTGTACAATCCATCTGCATTTTACGAAGGACGGAAATACCGAGACGCAGATCATCGACATTCCGAAGACATCCGAAGCGGAAACGTTCACATACGCCATCGAACCGGTATATGGTGCCTGCACGGTGAACTTCATATTCCTTCCGGGAACCGACTTCGACCTGAAATCGTTCCGGTTTGATTAGTGCTGCTCCGGCACCCCGCCGGCCGCCTCGATTCCCTTTCGGATTTCCGAAGCCCTTCTCTCGGTTATTCCCGACTTTTCGGCATATGACATCCAGTCGGATACCGTTTCCCCGGTCAATTGAATAACCTGCCTGCAGAAAGCGGCGGGCAGTCCCATCGATCGGCCGCATGCGGTCAAATCTTCTTTTGTAATTCCGCTCGCGCGTCCGTTTACGGTCATCTGATGCTTCGATATCCAGCGGTTATCCGGATGGAAGGCAAATGTAAGGTCATATGCCGGAGAAACGCTCCACACCCCGCGGCGGTTCATCAGGAACGCCGCGTTTTTTACATGGTCATCACAGTTTCCCGAAAGAACGCAATATACCATGCGGCGGAATATCTGCTCTATGCCTTTACGGCCGACACCGAGTTTCACGGCCATATCGGCATAAGTTTCATAGCTGCACAGATTCGGCACATTATAATCAAAGTGTCCGAGCGCGGCAAGCGTCTGCATATGAATCTTATCGCCGTTCTTCCGGTCAAACCGTTTTGTCATGAAGTGATTCAGCCCGTCCTTCTCATAAATCCGGCATTCACTCATCTCAATTCCGAGATCGCGCGCCATCAGATAATACGCATACTCTATCAGAGAATACTGCCTGCCGTCTGCCAGGTTATGGTCACCATTGTCTGTGACCCCGTCAAATTTTATAATCCAATATTCAAACCCGTCTCCGGCATCCATCTGACCGGACTTTACTTCTCCTGTTTTCTCATTCCATGCGACGATTGCTTTCGCGCGTGCACCGCCCGCTGAAGAACCGATCTCCATCAATTGCGCGATACCTGCATCGCGGTCCCGAAGAATCCTGCTCTCCTTTCCGCTCAAAACATCCGATGCAAGCTTAGTCATCTCGGTTACGTCAACTTCCTGATCCGACCAGGCCGGGCCTGTAGCAGGAGCATACTCCAGTGCGCCCATTCCCCTCCGTCCGGTATAACAGAGCCTTTCAATTGCGGAAAATGATTCCGCCGGTCTTCCTTTCTCCGCTAACCACCTGTTAATTACCGCATTACCGAAACGGTCCGGCAATGAATCCGCAAACAGTCCGGGAACTCCGCGAAATGCATCCGTACGATTTAATTCCGGAAAAGCATAGATTCGATCCGAAAGCGGCATCTTAAACGGTGACAGTTCAATTCTGCTTCTTTGAAAACTCCTATCATATTCA
>JAGADM010000022.1 GCA_017613595.1 Lachnospiraceae bacterium
CTGTGGAACAGACGAACGTCATCCACGCCGTAGCGCATCATAACAAGACGATCCAGACCGATGTTTACATAGAAGCCGGTGTACTCGTCGGGGTCAAGACCTGCCGCGCGGAGTACGTTCGGATGCGGCGAACCGCCGGGCATAACCTCGATCCATCCGACATGCTTACATACGCTGCAGCCCTTGCCGCCGCAAACCTGACACTGCATGTCGATTTCGAATCCGGGCTCAACGAACGGGAAGAAACCGGAACGCATGCGGACCGGTACGTCCGTACCGAAAACCTTGCTTAAAATACTCTTGATCAGCACCTTACCGGAGGTAAATGTGATGTCTTTATCAACGATCAGAGCCTCGTACTGGAAGAACGCGCGCTCATGGTGCGCGTCGGTCGTCTCGTTCCGGTATACACGGCCCGGGTATACGAAACGGTACGGAGGCTTATGGGTCTGCATGTAACGAACGCTTCCGCCGGTCAGGTGAGGACGCAGGCAGAGCTTCTCGTTCGTGCTGCCGCTGTCATGTCCTGCGAGCCAGTACGTATCCATACTCTCACGGGCGGGATGGTTCTGCGGAAAATTCAGCTTGTCGAACGCATACATCTCACTCGTAATGTCATCTTCCTGATATACTTCAAATCCCATGGAACGGAACGCGTCATTCAGATCGTAGCACATCTGGGTGATTGGGTGGAGTCCTCCGTTCATCGGTATAACGCCGGGAACCGAGCAGTCGAAATCGGGCGAAACTTCGGAAGCCTTCAGCTTCAGCTCCGTTCTCGTCGAATCGATCAGCTCCGTAACCTCGTTCTTCGCCAGGTTCAGAAGCTTACCCATCTCCGGTCTTTCCGCTGCGTCAACCTTCGGAAGTTCCTTCAGAAGAAGGGTCAGTGAGCCCTGCTTACCGATTACTTCGCTGCGGACCTTCTGCAGCTCATTCTCATCGGCCGCAGCGGCAATTCTTGCTTTCGCTTCCGACAGAATACTTTCGATCTTATCCTTCATAATGACTCCTTTCTTTGTAGAGACAAATGTGAAATTCTTTGCTATCGTGTTTCATCGAGCAAACTTCGTTTGCTCGATGACTGTTCGCTCGGCAATCCCTCGCGGTCTTCGACCGCTTACGGGCATTCGCCTTCGTCCCGCCGAAAGCGATGCTTTCGCGTGCCGTATGCGAATGCCCGACGTCTTCGACGTAGGGATTGCACTCGCTTATCACGCAAAAAAGTCCCCTGCTTTACAGCAAGGGACGATTAAATACCGCGGTACCACCCTATTTCAGAACTCTGTGTTCTGCACTCTTCTGTGTAAAAATGTTTGCTACACGTACATCCGGCTTAACGCACATGCTTTTCGCCGGAAGGCTCCCGTACTGAAGATTCCGCAAGGTTCCTGTGAAGTGCTTTCAGCCGGTGACACCTCATCTCTGTTGCATTCCGCTTACGTACTGACGTACATTCAACGCCTAACATGCGTCTATTCTATTGCAACTCGGCAGATTTGTCAAATACTTCTTTCCACGACATCTGCCGCATCTTAATGCGGTAACGGATCAGGCTCATAATGCCGGTAATCGACCATGTCAGTCCGGTCGTGATCCAGATGCCCCATTTGCCGATCTGCGGAACGGAAGTGATCGGTTTCGGCAGTGCGCAGCGGCAGCCGAGCTCCGTGAACCCGTTCAGCATGGCGTACTTGCTGTCTCCGATGCCGTTCAGCGTGCCGCGGCTGATGTAGATCATGCCGAGAAGCGCGTAGAACGAACTGCTGATCAGAAGACCCTTTGCGCCGATTTCAATCGCCTGCGGGTCGTTGACGAAGATACCGATGATCTGACGGCCGAATATTTTCGGGATCAAAAACATGACTGCGGAGAAGATCAAAACGAAGCGGACGCCGACGCGGTATCCCTTCTTGATCCGGTCGATCTTTCCGGCGCCGAGGTTCTGCCCCGCGTAGGAAGAGAGCGCCGCGCTTAACGAACCGTAAGGCTGCTGGATGATCTGCTCGATCTTCACGATTGCCGTATTGGCAGCGCCGACAACCGGTCCGAAGCCGTTGACAACCCACTGTAGCGCGATACACGAAACGGAAATCGTCGACATCATGAACGAGATCGGAACGCCGATCGCGAAAGACTTTTTGATAATGTCCGTATCCGGTCTGCGGTCCTCTTTCGTAAGCCGGAAGTACGGGTTATGGATGCGGGCAAATACGACGCACGCAACGGTTGAGAACACCTGCGCGATAACGGTCGCCCATGCAACGCCGGCAACTCCGAGGCCGAGCGCCATAACAAATGTCAGGTCGAGAATGACGTTTAAAACACAGGAAACAACCAGGAAGATCAGCGGCGTCTTCGAGTCTCCGAGTGCCCGAAGAAGCGAGGAAACCGTGTTGTAGCCGACAACCGCAAGGCTGCATCCGCACGTAATCTGCATATAGGTGATCGACATATCGACACAGTCCGCCGGCGTATCCAACAGATGAAGAAGCGGGAATGCGGAAAGAAATCCGAGCGTGCTCATCAAAAGCCCGACCAGGCCGACAACGTAGACGCTGTTGGCGATCGAACGGCGCACGCGGTCGTGATCGCCCGCCCCGAAGAACTGGGCGGCTACGATTCCGATACCGGTTCCGATACCGTTGCTGATGGAGAAGAAAAAGAAATTGACGGAACTCGTCGCGCCTACTGCTGCCAACGCATTGTCTCCGACACATTTGCCGACAACGATACAGTCCACCATGTTATAAAACTGCTGGAACAGGTTGCCGAGAAGCATCGGAAGGGCAAATGCGAGGATCAGCTTCGCGGGACTGCCTTCCGTCATGTTTACTATATTGCTGCGCTTAGTCGTCGTCATGGGATTCACCTTTCTCAAAAGCATCCCAATCATAGCCCAAGAAAATAAGCGTTGCAATGTCTTATACGATATAAGAAAAACCTGTTTTTGTCCTTTTCTGCTAACGGACTCTTGTGAATTTGCGGTCCTCGAGACGGTAAATGATCTCGCACGCTTCCGCAAGACTTGCGTGATGCGTCACCATCAGAACGGTTTTGCCTCCGCGCAGTTCGCGAAGCGACTCAAGGATTGCCTCCTCGGTTTCCATATCAAGAGAAGCCGTTGCCTCATCAAGAACGAGCAGTTCGAAGTCCTTATAAAGCGCTCTTGCAAGCGCAAGCCTCTGGCGCTGTCCTCCCGAAAGTCTTACGCCGTTGTTGCCGACCAGCGTATCAAGCCCGTCCGCCATCGCGCATACGTCGTCGTACAGATGGGCGCATTTCAGGCATTCAATCACCCTCTGCTCATCCGCAATATCCGGATCGGTCATAAACGTCACATTGTCTCGGATGGAGAAACCGCCGAGATAGACTTCCTGCGGAATATAGCTGATGATCGAACCGAGGTTTCCGCCGTTTGCAGCGATGTCGTATCCGTCATAGAGGATCTTACCTGCCTGCGGCGTGAACAGTCCGAGCAGCAGGTCAAGGAACGTCGTCTTTCCGATTCCCGAAGAGCCCGTGACCGCCACGGTCTTTCCTTTCGGGATTATGATGTCCGCCTCCGAGAAGATCGGCGTATCACTGTCTTCATAGCAAAACGTCAGCCCTTCGACGCGGATTTCCTTATCAAATGTCGGCACGTGCTTCACGGAAGCGCCGTCCGCGCGGGACAGCATTTCTTCATAAGCTTCCATGCTCTCCTTAAACCGCAGGAATCCGGCTTCTGCAAATCCGATCGCGACCAGGTTCCGTAGTATTCCTCCCGAGAGCGGAAGCATCTTTACAAGCACCGTGACAAATACGACGCACGCCGAGAGATGTCCGCTGATATCCACACGGAGCGCGATCAGAATCGCAAGCAGGAAGAATACGACCGCCTGCAGGATGTCCGCCGTAATGACGGATACGATTTGCGAAAACATCGCAAACTTCTTCTGCTCCCTTACCAGCTGTCCGTTGACGTCGTCAAATCTGCGGATCAGTTCCTGCTTTCCGTCGCTTACTTTGACTTCTTTATAGGATCCGAACGTATTGTAAATTGTTTCGTTGGTGCGGATTTCAAGTTCGCGCACGCGCTCACTGTAGCTTCCGACACGGATGCGGTTGATCAGATATAAGATCACCATCAATACGAGTACCGCGGCAATACTTGCAACACCCGCCATTCCGGACGAAACCATCAGCACGACCGCATAACCCGCCATCGTCGCAAAACCGAGGAAAAGTCCCTTTGCGCTTAACAGGATGCCGACCGAGCTCAAAACGTCGCGGCGCACGCGTGCCAGATTCTGCGCATAGTTGATCTTCCTGTGTACGGACAGTTCCTCCTTCAGCTGGAGCTCATACATTTTCCGCGAAAGCTTGTGCCCCGCGTCATAGCGGAAGGAGTTCTCCGCAGACGACAGCACCAGATCGAAACCGGTCTTCAAAACAAGCAGCAGACCGATTCCGATTACTTTTATCAAAAGGTCGGAGCCGGATTGACCGTCCGCCATGTCCGAAAGGATCGGAAGCAGCATGGAAATACTGAACACGTCAATAACCGGACCGAGAAGGCCGAGGAGCGTCTGTCCGAACAGTCTCCGCCGGTCTTTGCGGTCAATGGCGCGCAGCATGTATTTGATTGATTTTCCCATGAAAGCCTCCAAGTGTTCCGGATTAAAGAATCCCCTGTTCCTTCAAATATGTCAGAAAGCCTCTGCAGCCCTGCTCGATGTCGCGGTACGCCTGATCGAAATTGTCCGTGTACCACGGGTCGCTGACGTCGCGGTCCGAACCGACAAATGTGAGCATCTTATATATCTTGCCCTCCGCCTTGGTATGGCCCGTCATCCGCTCTATGTTCCGCATATTCATGCCGTCCATCCCAATGAGATAATCATAACAGTTATAATCATTTTTCTCAAGTTGTCTTGCGCGCTTCCCCGAAAAATC
>JAGADM010000023.1 GCA_017613595.1 Lachnospiraceae bacterium
CTCGGGCATCGGAATGTCAAGTTTCTTCATCATGTCACGGAACAGGTCGCGGTCTTCCGCAAGCGCGATAACCTCAGGCGTCGTTCCGAGAATCTTTACGCCGTTCCGCTTCAGGTCTGCTGCCAGGTTAAGAGGCGTCTGTCCGCCGAACTGGGCGATTACGCCGAGCGGCTTCTCTTTGTTGTAAATGGAAAGCACATCCTCAAGCGTGAGGGGCTCGAAATACAATTTGTCGGATGTATCGTAGTCGGTCGATACGGTCTCAGGGTTGCAGTTAACGATAATCGTCTCAAAGCCGAGCTTCTTCAGTGCCTTTGCGGCATGTACGCAGCAGTAGTCGAACTCGATACCCTGACCGATACGGTTCGGGCCGCCGCCTAAGATCATAATCTTGCGGTTATCGGACGAGGGGCTCTTGTCAACCGGGATATTGTAACTCGAGAAATAGTACGCGCTGTCCTGCGTGCCGCTTACATGTACGCCCTCCCATGCCTCGGTTAGGCCGATGGCAAGACGGCGGTTTCTTATGTCGTCCTCGGTTACGCCTGCAAGCTTGGCAAGGTAACGGTCGGAGAAACCGTCCTTCTTCGCTTTCGTAAGCACCTCATCGGACGGAACGGCACCCTTCATCGAAAGCAGTGCTTCTTCCTCCTCTACGAGTTCCTTCATCTGCTCGATGAACCACTTCTTCACGTGCGTTGCGTTATGTACTTCATCAACGGTTGCCCCCTTACGGATAGCTTCGTACATTTGGAAATGACGCTCACTCGAAGGCGTTGCAAGCTTCTGCAGCAGCTCTTCCTTGCTGAGGTCATGGAAATTCTTGACATAGCCGAGACCGTAACGGCCGGTCTCAAGGCTCCGGATGGCCTTCTGGAAAGCTTCCTTGTAGGTCTTACCGATGCTCATGACTTCGCCTACGGCGCGCATCTGGGTTCCGAGCTTGTCCTCAACGCCCTTGAACTTTTCAAATGCCCAGCGGGCGAATTTGATTACGACATAGTCGCCGTCCGGAACGTACTTGTCAAGAGAGCCGTATTTGCCGCAGGGGATATCCTTCAAGGTAAGGCCGGTTGCAAGCATTGCGGATACAAGCGCAATCGGGAAACCGGTTGCCTTCGAGGCAAGTGCCGAGGAACGGGACGTTCTCGGGTTAATCTCGATAACAACGATACGGTCGGTCTTCGGGTCATGGGCGAACTGTACGTTCGTGCCGCCGATTACCTGTACGCGGTCAACAATCTTATAAGCCTGCTCCTGCAGACGCATCTGAACTTCCTTCGAAATCGTAAGCATCGGCGCAGCGCAGAAGGAGTCACCGGTATGCACGCCCATCGGATCGATGTTCTCGATGAAGCATACGGTAATCATGTTGCCTTCGCAGTCGCGGACAACCTCGAGCTCAAGTTCTTCCCAGCCGAGCACGGATTCCTCAACCAGAACCTGTCCGACAAGGCTTGCCTGAAGGCCTCTCGCACATACCGTCTTAAGCTCTTCCTTGTTGTATACGAGACCGCCGCCGGCACCGCCCATCGTGTATGCCGGACGGAGTACTACGGGATATCCGAGACGGTCGGCAATTTCAAGCGCTTCCTCAACGCTGTAGGATACTTCGCTTCTTGCCATCTCGATGCCGAGTTCGTTCATCGTGTTCTTAAACTCGATACGGTCTTCGCCGCGCTCAATCGCGTCAACCTGAACACCGATGACCTTTACGTTGTATTTGTCGAGAACGCCGGCCTTATAGAGCTCGCTTGAAAGGTTCAGACCGGACTGGCCGCCGAGGTTCGGAAGCAGGGCGTCCGGACGCTCTTTCGCGATAATCTGCTCGAGGCGCTCTACGTTAAGCGGCTCAATATAGGTAACATCGGCTGTCTCCGGGTCGGTCATGATGGTCGCCGGGTTCGAATTCACCAGGACGATTTCATAGCCGAGTTTCTTCAGGGCTTTGCAGGCCTGCGTGCCGGAATAGTCAAATTCGCACGCCTGGCCGATGATGATCGGGCCGGAGCCGATGATCAGTACTTTGTGGATGTCTTCTCTCTTAGGCATTGCTTATATCCTCCATCTCATTATTGTACAGTGTGATTACGCTCGGACGGTTTCGGGCAATAAAAAACGGAATAGATAACTATTCCGTCAAATGAAAATAATACGCTTATTTACTTTTTTCAATTCCCCTATGCAGTTTTGCGAAGTCGTGTATGTCACTTTTCCATCCTCCGAAATTGCACGTCCGTTTCAAGACCTGATTTAATATATCACAGGACTATGGGAAAATGCAAGAGAAAAATTGTGAAGTTTTCAGCCTTTTTTCCGGCGTCGCTCTTCCGCCATTTTCTTCTTATGCTCTTTGTATGCTTTCCGCCCTTGTCCGATGCCGTTCGGAATCGGATTATGGAAGACTTCGATGTATTTGCCGTGGTGCATCCGTTCGCTTACCACAGGATCTAGTTCAAAGTAACGGTCAATCTCCTCGTCCGTAATATCCGGGGCAAATTTCCGGCGTCTTAACTTGCCGAAACGACGCCGATTGTACTCCTTCCAGAAAATCATCAGCAGAATCTCAATCAAAACAGCGACGAAAAGGATGAAGAAGAAGTGCTCCGTCTGGCGGATGGTGTAAAGATTGTAGATAAAGAAGGCGCGGACCGGCTTCCCGAGCTTGTCGCATACGATTCCGTAAATCACAAATACAAGGTAGGAAACCACATAGAGCCACATCACGGCAGTCAGAAGACTCCCTAACACGCGCTTCCACAGGCGCTGCTTATTCTCTTCCTCGATATGGGATTCTTCTTCGTTTTCGGTAGTTTCCTCTTCCGTCTTCATTTCCGCGGAGAGCGGCCCGGTTACGGTTTCCCGGACAAGAAGATTCATATTTCCTACGCGGTGCATATCCTTGAGAGCTTCTTCCCCGGCTGCTTCCGCTTCCTTTTCTTCCAGCTCCGTCTGTGTGATTCCGCGGTCCGGGCTCTTCCAGGTTGCCAGCTTCTTGTTCGGAAGAAGTGCCTTGAATAGGGAAGAAAGCGTAATAAACACATTCAGGTACCAATAGAAAATCGGATACCAGATAACGCTCCACGTGCTCTTCACCAGGTTTTTGTCATAATGGGACTCAAGCCACATGGCGACGGCAAACTGCACCATGCAGACAAAGGAAAGAAACTGACTCTTCCAGAGGTATTCCGTTAAAACATGGCGCCCTCTTATCTCCGTCACAATCAGTATGCTGGTAAGAATCAGCCAGCAGACGGACCAGAAGAAGGAGGCGACCTGTTCGATATAAATCGGAGTCATGCGACGCCTGCGCCAGCTTTTGAAGATGTCCCAATGACGGAATACGACCTCAAGTCCGCCCTCCGACCATCGCTTACGCTGTCTCCACAACCCTTTTACGGTTTCCGGAACCAGCATCCAGCAAAGGGCGCGCGGTTCGTATCGCACATCCCAGAAGTTTTTTTCTAATTTCCAGGTGACGGCAATGTCTTCCGTCATCATGTCGCGATCCCAGAATCCGCAGTCCATCAAAGCCCTCTTCCGATAGGCAACGCATACCCCGGAAACGGTCATGACCTTACCGAGAACCCTCTGCGTACGCTTGATGAGACTGATAATGCTCGCATACTCGCAAAGCTGGATTTTTCCGAGAAGCGATCCGCGGTTTCGCACTCGCGGATTACCGGTTACCGCTCCTACCCGTTCGCCGTTATAACGGTTTACGAAATGGGATACCATGTAGCGAAGCGCCTTCTTGTCGAGATAGGAATCCGCGTCAACGCCGACGAGAATTTCTCCTTTCGACGCAATCATGCCGAGATATAATGCGTTCGCTTTCCCGCAGTTTTTATCAAGGTCAACCACCCGGACGCGCTCGTATCGGCGCGTCAGTTCTTTCATGACTTCCGAAGAATTATCCGTACTTCCGTCGTTAATCAGAATGACCTCGTAGTCCGGATAATCCAGCTGTACCATTTGCCCGACAACCTGCCGAAGAATGGCACTCTCATTGTGAGCGGGCATCAGAATTGAAACAAAAGGCAGTTTCTCCGGTTGAATCCCGTCCTTCTTTCGTTCATTGGACCGATAGAATATGACAGCGCCGATTACCCACATCATCGCCATCACGGCAGGATACCAGAAAACAAAGTTTTCCATCCAATGCAGATTCATATAATATTTTCATTCTCCTCTATATACGCGCAAAAAAAGATTATGGCCGGTCTTTCACTCGGCCGTCGATACCCACGGGTGGAATTCCTTCCCCTCGAGAATATCCGCTATTCTTTCGCATGCGTGCCCGTCTCCGTAAGGATTGCACGCGTTTGACATACGCCTGTACTCGTCTTGGTTCCTAAGAAGCAGCTTGAAATTGTTATAGATGACTTCTTCGTCCGTCCCCACCAATCGTAATGTGCCTGCCTGAAGTCCTTCCGGCCGTTCGGTCGTGTCCCGCATAACGAGAACCGGTACTCCGTAGCTCGGGCACTC
>JAGADM010000024.1 GCA_017613595.1 Lachnospiraceae bacterium
AAGCACGGTCGGTTTCGGCACGGTGCTCGCGGTGGGCATCTCTCTCGTCAAATGGCACTCCATCAAGTGGGCAGTCCTGCACGGAATGTTCAGCTGGGGTTATGTCATCTACTACATCATCAAGTACGGATGGACCGTATAAGCAAAGGTTTTTGAGTTTATAAAGGTAATGCGTTGCATTTTCCGAAAGGAGTAACGCATTACCTTTTTTGTTGTCAAAGGAATTGCCCGTTGGTTGTAGACGGAACCCCTGAAATATGTTAAAATCAACAGAAAGGCATATATCGGGGGGGACTATGTTAAACTATACATGGCATAAAGGAAAGATGCCGGAAGGCATTCCGGTCAGGCAGGTGTACGGAGTTTCATATGCCGCGGACGGCAGGATTTTTCTGCGCATTGATAACGGAAGATACAAACTGACCGGCGGCAGACCGGAGAGCGGGGAAACGTTCGAGGAGACGCTTCGGCGGGAGTACCTTGAGGAAGCGAACATCGAGCTTTCGGACATCCGGTATCTCGGATATCTCGAAGTCGAAGACGGCGGGACGCGGTTCGCGCAGGTCCGGATGACGGCGCGGATTCAGGCGATTCATGAGAACCGCATCGACCCGGACACCGGAAGGATGTACGGCAGGGAACTGGTCGCGGCGGAAAATGTAAAGGATTATCTCGGCTATCCGGATGCGGCAGGAAATCAGATGATGGATGACGCCGTCCGGGTGATAAAAGATATCCTTAATGAGGACAAAGGAGAGAGCAATGAAATATAAGATTATCTCCGGCCGGTACGAAACCGGCACGGAAGAGCAGCAGATGGGCTACCGGCAGCTGTTCGGCGGGGACGTGCAGTACCGGTTTGATCTGTATTTTCACTGGTACAATCTGATTCATGAACTGGGACACTGTGTCGTGGAACAGTACGGAAAGCAGATGCCGAAGGTCGCGGAAGAGATGTTCGTCAATGAATTCGCCGTCGGTTATTACCGGTACGCGGGCGAATCGGAGAGACTCAATGAACTTCGGGACATTCTTCAGGGCATCATCGATCAGATGCCGTCACCGGTTCCGGAAGGAGAGACCTTCCTTTCGTTCTACGAAAGAATCTGGAACACGGAAGAGCTCATGCAGGTGATGATTTACGGGTATTTCCAGCTGAACAGCGTCCTTGAGGCGATGAAAGCGGACCGTGGATTTGCCGAAGTGGTTTCCGGGCTCGGAGCATCGCTCAAGACGGCCGAAATCCACAGATGCGAAGAAACCGTTTCGTCGGCGCATGCGAAGGCTTTCCTGGAAACCGCCGTAAGCAATCTGAAGGCCTGTGGGCTTAATATTCCCGAGATTCAATTGGAACTGACGGAGAATCCGCTTGTGCAGTGCGCGGAATCCGAGGCGTAACCGGGAGTTTTTGAAAAGAAAGGAGACCCGCAATGTATCAGACAGGAATGCCGGTCAGAACCTCGAACGAGGCAATGATGAAACTGCAGGAGAAACGGAATAAGGTCGGGAGAACCATATTATTCCTGGTATTCGGCGCGTTTTTACTGATTATTCCGCCGGTCGGCATAGCCGTTCTGCTTTATGGCGCATGGAGAGTTCAAAAGCTCCAGAAGGAGATGAAGGACCTTTATAAGGACGCCTTCGTCCGCGAGCCTTTGATGAATAATTTCGAAAACGTGCATTATGAACCGAACGGGGGCTTCTTAAGAGAGAATATCGAAGCTTTCCAGCTCTGCGAGATGGGAAACAGCTTCTGGTCCGAGGACTACATCCGTGCAACGTTCCAGGGCGTGAATTTCGAGGTCGCCGAGGTCAATATGCGGGAAGTGGACAGATCGAGCGACAGCAACCGCGTCGAGACGTATTTCGAAGGCCGGATGATGGTGTTCCATTTTCCGGACAAGCTTGTCTCTTCCGTATCGGTTTTCAGCCAAAAATACAAGCACAGACCGTTAAGCCGCAGGGAGGCAAAGGAAACCAAGGTAGAGCTCGAGATGGTGCAGTTCAACAAGGATTTCGACGTTTATTCGGAGAATCAGCAGGATGCGTTCTACCTGATTACGCCGCACTTCATGGAACGTCTGCAGTTCCTTGCCGGCCGATACGAAAGCATCGCCATGCACGTGGTCGGAAACCGGGTTTTCCTCGGTTTCAATGAGCCCGGCAAGAAGATATTCGACGCGAACATCGACGTCGGAAAAGTGGATATTAATCAGGAGATGGCCAAGGTGCAGGCGGAGATTGATGACATTAAGACGTTTATTACGATGATTCTGAATCTGCGGACATTCGCATGAGAAAGGAGTTGTGGGGCATGGAAGAAAATCGAAAGGATATTCAGGAAGAAACCCAGGAAGAAAAGCAGGAAGAAAGTCCCGAAGTAATCCCGGAGGAAAAGCTGGGGAAGAAGAAAAAGAGTATCTTGGAAAACTGTCTGTTCTGGATTGCGGTTGCCGTTTGGCTTGTCATCGTTGGCGCCATCGGTTATTTCTTCGTTGCGCTGTTCCAAATGAAGGTGGAAGCAAGCAAGAATTATAAGAAATACAGTGAAAACTTTGAAAACCTGGTGAAGAAATACTATGGGCTCGAGAAGGCGGACTATGACATAAAGGATCTGGATCTGGGCGGCGTAGGCAAAAAGTTCGGATACAAACCCGTTTATGAATTCACGGTCGGCGAAAAGATGTATTACGCGGCGGGGACCGGCGAGTACCTGTCCACGAGCTATTATTCGGAAGAATTCCGGAATGTGGCAACGACAAGAGTCCGCGAAACGCTTGACGCGTCCGGCGTCTTCGGGGATACGGATTATCAGATTGAGAATCTCACATTCGTCTTCAAGGAGATGAAAGAAGAAGTGTTGGATGTCCACACCCGAAATGAGTATACGACTCGGGTAAAGAGCGGGGCTCTGCTTGCCGTATGGGTGAACCGGGACGAACTCGAACGGTTCAAAACGCTTGCCGTTGACCGTGACAGATGGTTCAAAGAAATATTCGTGTATGTGACCGTGAAAGTCGATACGGAAAATGCCATGGTATTTTCCGAAGAAGATCTTTTGTCACTCTCCGCGGATCTGTTTTATGTGGAGGAACTGACAATCCATGTCGGAAACGATACCTGGGTGTATCGGCCGAAGGCGGGACAGCTGGCGGAGTGTCCGCTGATGGATTATAACGCGCAGTAAGGCCGTAAGGAAAATCGGCTTTTCGTGTTGACATATCCCGAAGAAGCCGATATAATATAGCCATCAACGAAGAAAGCGAGGTAACTTTTAATGTTTGCAACAATTGAGCTTGTAACCAAATACGGAAGGTTAACCTCGGTATGTTCTTTTTGATGACATTTCTCGTTTATGAATGTTTCATGCCGTGGCAATTAGTCACGGCATTTTTGTGTCCTGCGGGCGGCGAAAATCCCACTTGCGGCCGTCACGTGTCTTCATTCTGAGGTCTTCCTCCGTACGTAAACCGATACGGGCTCAAAAAAAGCCGGTAACCAAAACACATTACGAAACGGAGAAACAAAACATTGAACATCATTATCAGAAAAGAAACCAAAGAAGATTATTACAAAACGGAACTTATGGTCATGCGGGCCTTCTTCAACATGTACGGACCCGGATGCAATGAGCATCTGCTCGTGCACAAGCTTAGGGAAGCGCCGGAGTATGTTCCGGACTGCAGCCTTGTGGCGGAGCTCGACGGCCGGATCGTCGGCTGCGTATTCACATCGAAGGCGAAAGTGAGCGAAGGCGGCAAATGCCATGAAGTCGTCACAATCGGTCCCGTGGCAGCAGAGCCGACGCTGTGTTATCTCGGTATCGGAACACAGTTGATGGAGGCGGTCATTCCGCTTATCAAAGAGGCCGGATTCAAGGGCATAGTCATGTGCGGAGAGCCGGAATACTACCCGCGTTTCGGATTTGTCACATGCGATAAGTTTGACATCCACCACAGCGCGTTCGGAAATTCGGATGCGTTCATGGCGCTGCCGCTTAACGAAGGGTTTGAAGAGATTCACGGAACCTATGCGGAAGGCCCGGTTTTTGAGACCTGTGAGGACGAAGCGGAGGTAGAAGAGTTTAACAAAAACTTCCCTTACTGTAAGCCGATGAAGCTCCCGGAGCAGCCGCTTCACAAGCTTCGTCTCGGGCGGATTTCGGAGGCGGGAAAGAACAGTTACAAAATTCGATTCTTTGAAGAGGAACTGCAGGCCAAACTCAAAGGAAATTTCTACAATATGGAGTCCGAAGAGTTGCCTGTTGTAGGAGATTATGTTATATTCAAATATAACCCTATCGGCGAATCGGTAATCCATTCGGTCTGTGAGCGGGCAAGCTTTCTGAAGCGTATGGACCAGGCAAAGACGGGCGTGATGCAGTACATGGTTGCGAATGTCGACTATGTATTCATTGTCACATCGTTAAATGAGGATTACAGCTATAACCGTATCGCCCGGTACGCAAGTGTGGTTCTCGCGGGAGGCGCGACGCCGGTTGCCGTTCTTACCAAGAGTGACCTCTGCTCAAACGTCGGGCGGTATGTAACCGAGGTGGAGACCATCTCCGAGAAGATTCGTGTACACGCGATTTCGGCGCTTTACGGAATCGGACTCGACGAACTGGAAGAATACTTCAAACCGGGCGTGACGGTCTGCTTTCTCGGTTCTTCCGGTGCCGGAAAATCCACCCTTCTCAATGCAATCGCAGGCGAAGAAGTGATGAAGACTTCCGCCATCCGTGAGTCGGACGGCGAGGGACGCCATACGACGACGAGAAGACAGCTGATTACGCTTGATAACGGCGTCTCGGTTATTGACACACCCGGCATGCGTGAGATCGGAATGGCGTCGGTACAGGAAGGGTTAGACGACACATTTTCCGATATCTTAGAACTCGAAAGCCGGTGCCGGTTCAGTAACTGTAAGCACCTGACGGAACCCGGCTGCGCGATCAAAGCGGCGCTCGCAGACGGAACGCTTTCCGAGCAGCGCTACAATCTTTACAAAAACCTGAGCCGCGAAAACAAAAGCAATTACGCGCTGAAGAAACAGATTTCCAAATGGCATCATCAGATGGAGAAGATGAACCGGAGGGACTATGACTGAGAAGCGCGATTGCATAAAAGGAAACAAATGTATTGGAGGAAATTGAATGACGGAATTAAAGAATTTTATGTGCGAGGGGTATGAACGGAAAGATTACCGTTTCCTTAAGGACATCGACGCGGAAGGACTCATCATGCGCCACACGAAGAGCGGCGCGCGGATTGTGCTTCTTTCGAACGATGATCCGAACAAAATCTTCGCAATCGGCTTTCGCACAACACCGACGAACAGCACGGGCGTACCGCACATCATGGAGCACTCGGTTCTGTGCGGGTCGGTAAAGTATCCCGTGAAGGAAGTGTTCTCCGAACTGGGTAAGGGATCGTTACGTACGTTTCTCAATGCATTTACCGGCCCCGACTATACCTGCTATCCGGTCGGAAGCTGCAACGACAAGGATTTTAAAAACCTTGTCGACGTGTATATGGATGTCGTTCTGCACCCCTTGATCGCGGAGAGAAAGGAGATATTCCTGCAGGAAGGCTGGCGCTATGAACTCGAGAGTCCGGAAGCGGAACTCGGAATTAACGGCGTTGTTTACAGTGAAATGAAAGGAGCCTATTCGTCTCCGGACAGTTTCGCATACAAGTCACTGATGCAGGCGGTGTTCCCGGATACCACATACGGTTCGGATTCGGGCGGCGATCCGGATGTAATCCCGGAACTCAGTTTTGAGGAGTTCTTAGAGTTCCACCGGACATACTATTCGCCGGCGAACAGCTATATCTTCCTGTACGGCAATGCCGATATGGGAGAGATGCTTTCTTATCTTGACCGCGAGTATCTCAGTGCATATGACATTATTCCGGTGGATTCCGAAGTGAAGCTTCAGAAGCCGCTCGGATTCCGCAAGGTAGAGCAGACGTATCCGATCGGTGAGGAGGAGAGCGAGAAGGGCAGGACCTATCTCCAATACGCCGCCAAAGTGTATGACGGGGTGGATGCGAAGAAATCCACCGCTTGGAATATCCTTTCTTCGCTTCTTTTCAACATGCCCGGGGCTCCGGTTAAGAAAGCCCTCATGGATGCCGGAATCGGAAGCGACGCTTCCGCTTTTCTGAATCGTCTGCGTCAGTCGCCGTTTATGATCAGGGTCGATGAGGCGGAACCGGAACAGGCGGAGCAGTTCCTCGCAATTATCCGTGATAAGGTTTCCGAAACAGTCAAAAACGGTATCGATAAGAAGACTGTGGCGGCGCTCCTTAACCGCAATGAGATTAATTACCGCGTGAACAATTTCGGCGGAGAACTGCGCGGACTGGATTACCTGATGAACGCGTTTTCCGTAATGCTTTATGATGAGGACAGGACGTTTGATCCGTTGAATCTCGGTGAGGTTTACGCAGAGCTTCGCAAGGAACTGGATACCGGGTACTTTGAGCAGTTGCTGCAGGAGTTTCTGGATTCGGATCATTCGGTTCTTGTTGTGGTGAAACCCGAGAAGGGACTCGGAGCGAAGAAGGAAAATGCGCTTCGTGAGAAGCTTGCCGCAATGAAGGCAGCCATGAGCGAGCAGGAAATTGACGCGCTGGTGAAGGAAACCGCAGCACTGAAAGCATATCAGAGCCGGACGGAGACCGCCGAGGAACTTGCCTGCATTCCGGTCCTTTCGAGAGAGGATATCGATAAGAAACCGATTCCTTTAGAGTACACGGTGGAAAAGGTTGCAGGTGATGTACCGCTGATTCACGTCGACAAT
>JAGADM010000025.1 GCA_017613595.1 Lachnospiraceae bacterium
AAGCAATATCTTAAGGCAATCATTTGGGAGGAGCTGTATGCTGCACAGTTAGAAAGCGACACCTATTACCGCAAAAGGATACATGATGACTTCGGATAAAGAAACCAAAACAGAACCAAAATATAGTCCAAAACAGAAAGCAGGATAAAATTGACTCGACTTTACCGTCGACTCAATAGGTTCACATCTATCGGCAGAGCCGATAGAATAAGGGCTTTTCGAGGTCGACCGTTTTGTCGACTAAGAGACGGTATGTGTCGACCGGACGGTCGATTTACCGTCACGAAAGAAATGAAAACAAACGAGAAAGGAGAGGTCGACAATGACTGAAAAACACGCTTTTTTCATCGAAAAGGAAATCTACGATACCATCATGGTCATGTACAAAAGGAAGAACTATTCCTGTGTCAGTGACCTTGTCAATGTAGCTCTGAATGAGTATCTTGCGAGAGAGCATGGACAGGCTGCTATCAGGATTTTGAGTAAGGAGGCCGTTTCGGTTATCGAGAATGCAATCTTACTTTCGGAGCGTCGGATTAACCGTATGCTGTTTAAACTTGCAGTCGGAGACGCTGAATTGAAACGCGTGATTGCAATTGCAAGTCGGTTCAAGACAAGAATCCATCTCATGGATGAAATTCATGAGCAAAGCTTAAGAGAGGTTCGCATTACCAATGGAATTCTAAATCTGAAAAACACTCTTGAGCATACAAACGATGACGATATTGAAAGGTACTCAGAATAGCATCAACTATTATTACACATTCCCAGGAGTTTTTCTCAAACGAAGAACCAATTCAGCGACAGCCACCCCACTGCCCCGACTTCCGTCAGGCACAGAAGGAGCGGCACCGCAAGAAGCACCAGGCACACGATTGCCGTCAGAAGGAAGCTCTTAAGGCGCGTGGTCAGAAGCACCGCCACGGCCGTAACGAGGAGCATCCCGAGGTAGCGCCTGAGGTAAATCAGCACAATCGCGCCTGCAACCGTAACGCCTGCCGGATATTTTGCCCATTCCATGAGACTGTAAGCTCTTTCACCGATTCCGGCCGTCCCGTAGCCCTTTAAAACCTGATACAGATAACGCCCGTAGATCATTCCGAAGAACACGGTGACCGTTCCGAGAAGAATCCCTCCCTTACAGAGAAGCACCTTTCTTCTTTCTTTCGAAATCCGGATCAGATCCGCCATGCCGGAGCGGTATTCCACCGCAGCGGCGGAGATGCCGCACAGGATGGCGGCAAGGACGGCACAGACGCCGAGGATGACGTTCTGTTTCCGGTCCTTATACAGTTTCTCAAAGCCCCGGCTGTCAACCGCCCGGGCTCCTTCCTTCGTCCCAAGGTACTCCACGTACGTCTGTATCTTTCCGAGTGCTTCTTCCTTATAATGCGTCGAGGTCTGCGAGGACGCGGACATCCGCTCCTGCTCCAGTTCCTTTTGGAACTGTTCCGTGGTGGCCTTATACTGTTCCGGTTCCGCCTGCATAAGCCGGTACAGGTAGGACTGGTAGAACATCTCCTCAATCGAGGTATACTGTTTCTCATAAGGTTTCGTCATGAACAGAAGAAGCACGAGGAGAAGGACAAGGACGTATCCGATCTTCTCATACCGGAAGAACTTGACGCTTTCATGACGCAAGAGGCCTGTATGCTTTCCGAAGGAGTATTCTTCGGATATGCCCTTCCGGAGCAGGCGTTGGCTGCGGCGTTTCGCGATGACGCCGTATCCCCGTTCGGACAGGAACCATCCGAGAAAGCCGGCCAAGACAGCGGCCAGGAGAAGAATCAGGAACGCCACAACGGGATAACTGACCGGTTTTCCGAGCAGAAATTCATTCCGGTATCTGGCAATACAGTATCCGGGATCGGCAAATGACACAAGGTTAATCCGTTTGAATCCGGACAGGTAGCTGAGGTCGTCAATCTTTAAGTAAAGGATTCCTTCGATTCCGACAAATGTGAAGAGAATCACGTACACCTTCATCGCCGAAGAAACCAGTGAGCTTACCGTGGCGGTCAGGAGCGCCACCGTGAACGAGACGGCGCAGGACCAAACATACGAAAGAAGGAGAAATGTCCCGATAGAGATGGGAAGAACTGCGGACTTATACCCGGTCAGGGACTGCAGCGGTTCCGAAAGAAACGTCCCCCTTGGCATTCCGTAGAGAACACATCCCATGAGAAGCGTCGTAAGGAAGAACAGAAGGTTACAGCAGGCGATACCGAGTCCTGCCGCTCCCATCCGGGCAAGAAACATCCTGCCGCGTCCCTGATACATGGAGGAATACAGGCGGAGAAGTCCCTGCTCCTTTTCCTTGGTAAACAATACGGATACGAGCAGCACCGCGGAAAGCATCTCAAGAAAGAGGATGCTCGGGAGAGAAAGGGCAGCCGAGATTCCTTTCGTATCGGTCTGCCGTATGGTAAGGCCGGTTAATCTCGCATACTCCTTCCCGGTCTTTTCGACATCCAAGAGCTTCTTTTCGCTTCCGCCGAGCATGGAAAGGATAAGCCGGTACTCCGCGGCAGCCCCGGCGGCCTTCTTTACGTAAGCGGGATATCCGAGGACATCCTCATACTCTCCCTGCTTTAACGTATACAGTTCGCGTTCCTGCCAGAGGTTTCCGCAGTACTTCGGGTAATCGCCTCTCCCCGCACCTGCGGCTCCGGAGAAAAGGACATCCGTCAGTTCGCTCTTCCACTCCGAAAGCTTATCCGCTGCTTCCGCATCACTCATGCCCCTAAGGTCCGCGCTCAGCGCCTTATAAGCGTGGGCGGGGATTTCCTTCTTCTCGGCATGATACCAGAAGAACAGGCCGTTCAGCGTAAGAAGCGCGAACAGAAAGGCAAGCAGTTTTCGGTTATGCCATATCTTAAACCATTCGTGACGGAACATTACCTGCCTCCCATGCCGAGTCCCATGTAAATCTTCTCCACCGAGGGTTCTCCCTCTCCGTCGTAGTTCTCATAAAGTTCCGAAAGGGTTCCGCTCTTCACAATCTTCCCCTGGTTTAAGAAGATGATTTCCGAAGCAAGTTTCTCAAGGTCGCTTACGATATGCGTGGCAATGATGACAATCTTATCCTTTGCGACTTCCGAGACCAGTTCCCGGAAGTGTACCCGCTCCTTCGGATCAAGACCTACCGTCGGTTCGTCAAGAATCAGGATGGCGGGATTTCCGACCAAAGCCTGCGCGAGAAGGGTACGCTGTTTCATTCCTCCGGAATAGGTTCCGATGCAGTCGTTCCGTACTTCCCACAGGTTGACGCTCCGGATGATGCCGTCAATCTCTTCCG